>NZ_JBBUTF010000002.1:0-452477 GCF_038066575.1 Pseudaquabacterium rugosum
ATCCCGAACAGGACCGTGAAACGCCTCTGCGCCGATGATAGTGCGGATTCCCGTGTGAAAGTAGGACATCGTCAGGCTAATATCAGCGAAAAAACGCCGGACAATGTCCGGCGTTTTCTTCTCTAAAGAGTGTGATCAAGAGAATTGATTGCAGTCTTTAGCGAAAGCTGAATCAGCGCTGGTTTTGATCAGTGCAGCTCTTTAAAAATACACAGCCGATAAGCGTGGGCGTTTGAAGGCGGAAGCCAAGCTGGAGTCGAAAGACGAAAGCAGGTCTCTTGGACCTTAAACGCTCATGGAAGTGAAGTTCACTTCAATTCTTTGAGCAAATTCAAGATCGAACTGAAGAGTTTGATCCTGGCTCAGATTGAACGCTGGCGGCATGCCTTACACATGCAAGTCGAACGGTAACGCGGGGCAACCTGGCGACGAGTGGCGAACGGGTGAGTAACGCATCGGAACGTGCCCAGTAGTGGGGGATAGCCCGGCGAAAGCCGGATTAATACCGCATACGACCTACGGGTGAAAGGGGGGGATCGCAAGACCTCTCGCTATTGGAGCGGCCGATGTCAGATTAGGTAGTTGGTGGGGTAAAGGCCTACCAAGCCGACGATCTGTAGCTGGTCTGAGAGGACGACCAGCCACACTGGGACTGAGACACGGCCCAGACTCCTACGGGAGGCAGCAGTGGGGAATTTTGGACAATGGGCGAAAGCCTGATCCAGCCATGCCGCGTGCGGGAAGAAGGCCTTCGGGTTGTAAACCGCTTTTGTCAGGGAAGAAATCTTCTGGGTTAATACCTCGGGAGGATGACGGTACCTGAAGAATAAGCACCGGCTAACTACGTGCCAGCAGCCGCGGTAATACGTAGGGTGCAAGCGTTAATCGGAATTACTGGGCGTAAAGCGTGCGCAGGCGGTTTTGTAAGACAGAGGTGAAATCCCCGGGCTCAACCTGGGAACTGCCTTTGTGACTGCAAGGCTTGAGTGCGGCAGAGGGGGATGGAATTCCGCGTGTAGCAGTGAAATGCGTAGATATGCGGAGGAACACCGATGGCGAAGGCAATCCCCTGGGCCTGCACTGACGCTCATGCACGAAAGCGTGGGGAGCAAACAGGATTAGATACCCTGGTAGTCCACGCCCTAAACGATGTCAACTGGTTGTTGGACGGCTTGCTGTTCAGTAACGTAGCTAACGCGTGAAGTTGACCGCCTGGGGAGTACGGCCGCAAGGTTGAAACTCAAAGGAATTGACGGGGACCCGCACAAGCGGTGGATGATGTGGTTTAATTCGATGCAACGCGAAAAACCTTACCTACCCTTGACATGGCAGGAATCCTGAAGAGATTTGGGAGTGCTCGAAAGAGAACCTGCACACAGGTGCTGCATGGCCGTCGTCAGCTCGTGTCGTGAGATGTTGGGTTAAGTCCCGCAACGAGCGCAACCCTTGTCATTAGTTGCTACGAAAGGGCACTCTAATGAGACTGCCGGTGACAAACCGGAGGAAGGTGGGGATGACGTCAGGTCCTCATGGCCCTTATGGGTAGGGCTACACACGTCATACAATGGCCGGTACAGAGGGCTGCCAACCCGCGAGGGGGAGCCAATCCCAGAAAACCGGTCGTAGTCCGGATCGCAGTCTGCAACTCGACTGCGTGAAGTCGGAATCGCTAGTAATCGCGGATCAGCTTGCCGCGGTGAATACGTTCCCGGGTCTTGTACACACCGCCCGTCACACCATGGGAGCGGGTTCTGCCAGAAGTAGTTAGCCTAACCGCAAGGAGGGCGATTACCACGGCAGGGTTCGTGACTGGGGTGAAGTCGTAACAAGGTAGCCGTATCGGAAGGTGCGGCTGGATCACCTCCTTTCTGGAAAATGCTTCCAAATTCTTGCGCCCACACTTATCGGCTGTGTTGAAAAGACAGCAACAAGGAAGTGGAGCGTAGAGCCTGGTGAGCGTCGTTCAAGCGATGGCACGGACAGTGCTGTACGTGCGACACAGCAGACTTCGCGCTTGGTTCCCAAGAAATGCGAGGGTCTGTAGCTCAGTCGGTTAGAGCACCGTCTTGATAAGGCGGGGGTCGTTGGTTCGAATCCAACCAGACCCACCAACCATTTCGCACCGGATCAAGCGTGGCTTGATCCTGCAAGGTGTACGAAGGGGGATTAGCTCAGCTGGGAGAGCACCTGCTTTGCAAGCAGGGGGTCGTCGGTTCGATCCCGTCATCCTCCACCAATCGTTGCATGCATCGCCTGGCCTACAGGGGCTTCAGCGGTGCCGACTGACGCGAGCATCGAGTTCAGCACTCGGTGCTCGCGTCAGTCGTCGACATCAGTCGGCTGTCTGTTCTTTAACAATTCATAGAGTCGAATCAGCGTTGTCGATGGAAAGCTTGGAAGTTTCGACTTTCAAGCACCGTGCCATCGGCAACTTTTGATTGCGTCAACAGACTTCAACATGCATGCGGCTGCGTCAAGCAGCTGGCAGCAGCGTTTGAAGAACGGCATAACGCGTACTACTCAAAGAAGTGTCCTTGACCGATTCTTCGAAGAAATTCGAGGCGTCAAAATTATAGGGTCAAGTGACTAAGTGCATGTGGTGGATGCCTTGGCGATTACAGGCGATGAAGGACGTGATAGCCTGCGATAAGCTTCGGGGAGCTGGCAAATTAGCTTTGATCCGGAGATTTCCGAATGGGGAAACCCACCCGCAAGGGTATCAATCACTGAATACATAGGTGATTGAAGCGAACCAGGGGAACTGAAACATCTCAGTACCTTGAGGAAAAGACATCAACCGAGATTCCGAAAGTAGTGGCGAGCGAAATCGGAAGAGCCTGCGCAAGATAGCCATCGATTCATCAAAACGGCATGGAAAGGCCGACCAAAGAGGGTGATAGTCCCGTATGGAAAAAGTCGGTGGTGGTACTAGGTGCGGAACAAGTAGGGCGGGGCACGTGAAACCTTGTCTGAACATGGGGGGACCATCCTCCAAGGCTAAATACTCGTAATCGACCGATAGCGAACAAGTACCGTGAGGGAAAGGCGAAAAGAACCCCGGGAGGGGAGTGAAATAGATCCTGAAACCGCATGCATACAAAAAGTCGGAGCCTCGAAAGGGGTGACGGCGTACCTTTTGTATAATGGGTCAGCGACTTACATTCAGTGGCAAGGTTAACCGAATAGGGGAGCCGTAGAGAAATCGAGTCCGAATAGGGCGTTTGAGTCGCTGGGTGTAGACCCGAAACCAGGTGATCTATCCATGGCCAGGATGAAGGTGCGGTAACACGCACTGGAGGTCCGAACCGACTAGTGTTGCAAAACTAGCGGATGAGCTGTGGATAGGGGTGAAAGGCTAAACAAACCTGGAGATAGCTGGTTCTCTCCGAAAACTATTTAGGTAGTGCCTCAAGTATTACCATCGGGGGTAGAGCACTGTTTAGGCTAGGGGGTCATGGCGACTTACCAAACCTTGGCAAACTCCGAATACCGATGAGTACAGCTTGGGAGACAGTGCACCGGGTGCTAACGTCCGGACACAAGAGGGAAACAACCCAGACCGCCAGCTAAGGTCCCTAATATTGGCTAAGTGGGAAACGAAGTGGGAAGGCTAAAACAGTCAGGATGTTGGCTTAGAAGCAGCCACCATTTAAAGAAAGCGTAATAGCTCACTGATCGAGTCGTCCTGCGCGGAAGATGTAACGGGGCTAAGCCAGTAACCGAAGCTGCGGGTGCATCGCAAGATGCGCGGTAGGAGAGCGTTCTGTAAGCCTGTGAAGGCAGATCGTGAGGTCTGCTGGAGGTATCAGAAGTGCGAATGCTGACATGAGTAGCGTTAAAGGGGGTGAAAAGCCCCCTCGCCGTAAGCGCAAGGTTTCCTACGCAACGTTCATCGGCGTAGGGTGAGTCGGCCCCTAAGGCGAGGCAGAGATGCGTAGCTGATGGGAAACAGGTCAATATTCCTGTACCGATCTACAGTGCGATGTGGGGACGGAGAAGGTTAGCTCAGCCGGGTGTTGGATGTCCCGGTTCAAGCCTGTAGTCGTGCCTGGTAGGCAAATCCGCCGGGCTTAGATGAGGGGTGATAACGAGACGGCTTGCCGTCGAAGTGAGTAATACCCTGCTTCCAGGAAAAGCCACTAAGCTTCAGCTGTAGACGACCGTACCGCAAACCGACACTGGTGCGCGTGATGAGTATTCTCAGGCGCTTGAGAGAACTCTGGAGAAGGAACTCGGCAAATTGACACCGTAACTTCGGAAGAAGGTGTGCCTTTAGTAGGTGAACCATTGACTTGGGGAGCCCAATGAGGCCGCAGAGAATCGGTGGCTGCGACTGTTTAATAAAAACACAGCACTCTGCAAAGACGAAAGTCGACGTATAGGGTGTGACGCCTGCCCGGTGCTGGAAGATTAAATGATGGGGTGCAAGCTCTTGACTGAAGTCCCAGTAAACGGCGGCCGTAACTATAACGGTCCTAAGGTAGCGAAATTCCTTGTCGGGTAAGTTCCGACCTGCACGAATGGCGTAACGATGGCCACACTGTCTCCTCCAGAGACTCAGCGAAGTTGAAATGTTTGTGATGATGCAATCTCCCCGCGGAAAGACGGAAAGACCCCATGAACCTTTACTGTAGCTTTACATTGGACTTTGAACAGATCTGTGTAGGATAGGTGGGAGGCTTTGAAACCAGGATGCTAGTTCTGGTGGAGCCGACGTTGAAATACCACCCTGGTGTGTTTGAGGTTCTAACCTTGGCCCGTTATCCGGGTTGGGGACAGTGTATGGTGGGCAGTTTGACTGGGGCGGTCTCCTCCTAAAGCGTAACGGAGGAGTTCGAAGGTACGCTAAGCACGGTCGGAAATCGTGCGTATAGTGCATAGGCAAAAGCGTGCTTGACTGCGAGACTGACAAGTCGAGCAGGTAGGAAACTAGGACTAAGTGATCCGGTGGTTCTGTATGGAAGGGCCATCGCTCAACGGATAAAAGGTACTCTGGGGATAACAGGCTGATACCGCCCAAGAGTTCATATCGACGGCGGTGTTTGGCACCTCGATGTCGGCTCATCTCATCCTGGGGCTGTAGCCGGTCCCAAGGGTATGGCTGTTCGCCATTTAAAGAGGTACGTGAGCTGGGTTTAAAACGTCGTGAGACAGTTTGGTCCCTATCTTCCGTGGGCGCTGCAAGATTGAGAGAGCCTGCTCCTAGTACGAGAGGACCGGAGTGGACGCACCGCTGGTGTATCGGTTGTCATGCCAATGGCATTGCCGAGTAGCTAAGTGCGGAAGAGATAACCGCTGAAAGCATCTAAGCGGGAAACTCGTCTCAAGATGAGTCTTGCCGGGGCCTTGAGCCCCCTGAAGAGTCGTTCAAGACCAGGACGTTGATAGGCTGGGTGTGGAAGCGCAGTAATGCGTTAAGCTAACCAGTACTAATTGCTCGTGAGGCTTGACCCTATAATTTTGACGACAAGGCACTTGCCAAGGTCGTAAGCGTTATGCTAGACTGGCGGACTTGACTGATCGTGATCGATCAATGTCAAGCCGACGCAATCAAGACTGATTCGTCTCTGTGAATTGGCCCGGGCTGGCCAGCGCCACAAGCGCACCAGCTCAGGCAACAAGTTAAGCCTGATGACCATAGCGAGGCGGTCCCACTCCTTCCCATCCCGAACAGGACCGTGAAACGCCTCTGCGCCGATGATAGTGCGGATTCCCGTGTGAAAGTAGGACATCGTCAGGCTAATATCAGCGAAAAAACGCCGGACAATGTCCGGCGTTTTCTTTCGTCTGTACGTTGGCTGCGCTTTTGAATGTGATGCTGCCTGCCGGATAGTGATATCCGGCAGGCATTGTTCATTGAAATGCGACTTCGTCGAAGCTTCGTAGCTTACGGCTGTGCAACTGGTCCAGGCGGCGCTCCCTCAGCAGTTCGATGGCTCGCATGCCGATGCGCAGATGTTGGTCAACGCGTTCTCTGTAGAACGCGTTCGCCATGCCGGGCAGCTTGATTTCTCCGTGCAAGGGCTTGTCGCTCACGCAAAGTAGCGTTCCATATGGCACGCGGAATCTGAATCCGTTCGCCGCCAGCGTCGCGCTTTCCATGTCGAGTGCGATTGCCCGGCTTTGGCTGAATCGGCGCTCAGGGCCCGGATGGGGCAGCAGTTCCCAGTTCCTGTTGTCCGTTGAGGCCACCGTTCCTGTGCGCAGAATCCGCTTCAAATCGTGCCCTTGCAGCTGGGTCACGTTTGCGACAGCTTGCTCCAGCGCCACCTGTACTTCGGCCAGCGGCGGAATGGGGACCCACAACGGCAGTTCCTCATCCAGAACATGGTCCTCCCGCACATAGCCGTGCGCCAGAACGTAGTCGCCGAGTTGCTGTGTGTTGCGCAAGCCTGCGCAGTGACCCAGCATCAACCAAGCGTGTGGACGCAGGACGGCAATGTGATCCGATATGTTTTTTGCATTCGCAGGCCCGACGCCGATGTTGACCATCGTGATGCCGCTTCGGTCTGGCCGCATGAGGTGGTAGGCCGGCATCTGGGGTAGACGTGCAGGCGCAGTTCCTGTTTCGTCGCCCGCTTCGATCGGCAAGCCCCGTCGACGTGTGACGACATTTCCTGGTTCCACGAATGCGCAGTAGCCGTGGCCGTCGTCATCCCGTTGCATCAGTTCATGAGCCAACCGGACAAATTCGTCAATATAAAACTGGTAATTGGTGAACAGGACAAAGTTCTGAAACCGCTCAGGCGCCGTCCCCGTGTAGTGGCGCAGTCGTTGCAGCGAGTAGTCAACCCGTGGTGCGGTGAACAGTGCCAAGGGGTGCGGCTCTTGCCGATCAGGATCATGGGTGCCGTTGGCAATGCCGTCGTCCATCGCGGCCAGATCCGGCAGGTCGAAGTATTGGCGCATCAGCGCTTTGCGCTGCGGATCCATTTCTCCCTCGACGTGAGTATGCTCCGCGAACGAAAAATGAATCGGTATTGGCTGGCGACTCATCCCGACCTCGATCGGCCCGCCATGGTTGCGCAAGAGCAGATCAAACTGCTCCCGGTAGTAGTCGCTGAAGAGGTCCGGTCGTGTCAGCGTGGTCTCGTAGGTTCCTCGACCAGCCACGAATCCGTAACTCAGCCGGGAGTCGACCGGTAACGCGGAGTCGACGTGCAAGCGCACGAACGGATAACACGCGCGGATCCGTTGTTCCGGATCACGGCCGGCAACGAATTCGCCGAGGCTCTGCCGCAGGTGCGCGATGCCCGTGTCATAAATGGTCCGGGCGTGAGCCAGAGCCAAATCGGCATCGAAGAAGCTCTGGGTGGTGATCAGGGTCGTCGACGAAGGGTGCATGGCCCATTCTGACAGCAGCGCCTTGTTGGAAGACAAGACCGTACAGCCCCGGTGTCTGTTTGTGCAGGTGTGCTGGTAACCTCCTGACAATCCGAGCTTTCCGTGGCGGCGCGGTCCGCTTCAGGTCTGCGATCTGCGGCCGACGGCAGCCTGCCGGGACGGATCTCCACGGCGGAGGCCCGTGATCCGCAACGATTTGACGCCCGACGTCGTGCAAGACTTCGATGAGTTGGACGAGCCACGCAATCAGGCCCGGCTTTTTGCCGTACCCGCTGAGAAAGTTGCTGCTGGCAGCGTCGTGTGCGCTTTCGGCCGATACCGTGAACTTGGGGGATGTGGCCGAATGAGGGGACTTCACGCTGCCGAGTCGGCGGCCTTGCCTCGGCGCTGGATGACGGCGCTGTGTTCGCGCCTGTTGTGGGCCCGTATCGCGATGACCGGCCCGTCGCTGAACGGCGCCACCGCCGACGCGGTGCCACGGGGCCCTTACAGTATGCGGTTGGGGCACGGCGCAATCGATGGGACATCGTCTGCTTGGTGGGGCATCGCGCCCAGAGCATCCATGCGCTGCACCGATCCTGTCCGAACTGAACCCGCATGAGCTTTCTGGCCATCGACATCGGCAACACCCGCCTGAAATGGGCGCTGTACGCCACAGCCCGCCCGGGTGCTGAACTGCTGGCGCAAGGCGCCGTCTTCCTCGAGAACATCGAGGTGCTGGCCGACAGCGAATGGCGGCATTTGCGCCCGCCCGAGGCCGTGCTCGGCTGCAATGTGGCTGGCGATGCGGTGAGGCGTCGCGTCGAGGAGCAGCTCGAGCTCTGGGATCTCGAGCCGCGCTGGGTCGTGAGCAGCAGCCTGGCCGGCGGCGTCGTCAACGGCTACGACCATCCCGGGCGGCTGGGAACGGACCGTTTCGTGGCCCAGATCGGTGCCCGCCACCATGTGCTTCGGCGCGGACGGCCTTGCCCGGCGCTGGTGGTGATGGTCGGCACGGCGGTCACCGTGGACGCCCAGGACGCCGACGGCCGCTTTCTCGGGGGGCTGATCCTGCCGGGCCACGGCATCATGCTGCGGGCGCTCGAGAGCGGCACCGCCGGCCTGCGGGTGCCCACCGGCGAGGTGGTGATGTTCCCGGCCAACACCAGCGACGCGTTGACCAGCGGCGGGACCTACGCGATCACCGGCGCCATCGAGCGCATGTACCGCCATCTGCTGCAGCGCTGCGGAGCGCCACCCTTGACGCTGATGACCGGCGGTGCGGGCTGGAAGGTCGGGCCGGCGCTCGACCTGCCGCACGAACTGGTCGACACGCTGATCTTCGACGGTCTGCTGACGCTGCAGTCCACCCGCTTGGCGCCCTGAGGGCGCCGGGCGCCATGGCTGGCCGGCGTGATCCGGCCTGACGCCCGCCACCGGCGCCGCGCCCCCGCGCTCAGAGAATGAAGCGCGACAGGTCCTCGTTGCCGGCGACCACCGCCAGCTTGTCCTGCACCATCGCGGCGTCGATGGTCAGTGTCTCGCCCTGACGGCGCGGGGCGTCAAAGCTGATGTCGTCGAGCAGGCGCTCGAGGACCGTCGACAGCCGCCGTGCACCGATGTTCTCGGTCCGCTCGTTGACCTGGTGGGCGATCTGCGCCAGCGCACGAACCGCCTCCGGGCTGAAGACCAGCCCCACCCCTTCCGTGGCCAGCAAGGCCTGGTACTGGCTGAGCAGATTGGCGTGCGTGCTGGCCAGAATGGCCTCGAAGTCATCGACGCTCAAGGACGACAGCTCGACCCGGATCGGAAAGCGGCCCTGCAACTCCGGGATCAGATCGCTGGGGCGCGACAGATGGAAGGCGCCGGAGGCGATGAACAGCATGTGGTCGGTGCGCACCATGCCGTGCTTGGTGCTGACCGTCGTGCCCTCGACCAGGGGCAGCAGGTCGCGCTGGACGCCCTGGCGGCTGACCTCGCCACCGTGGGCGCCGTCGCTGCGGGTCGTCACCTTGTCGATCTCGTCGATGAAGACGATGCCGTTCTGTTCCGCGGCGGTGACGGCCCGTGTGCGGATCTCGTCCTCGTTGACGAGCTTGCCCGCTTCTTCATCGGTCAGCTGCTGCAGGGCCACGGCGATGCGCAGCTTGCGCGTGCTGCGCTTGGCCGCACCCATCTGGCTGAACAGGCCCTTGAGCTGCTCGGCCATCTCCTCCATGCCCGGCGGGGTCATGATGTCGACGTTCGCCCGGGCGTCCGGCAGGTCCAGCTCGACTTCCTTGTCGTCCAGAGCGCCTTCCCGCAGACGCTTGCGCATGATCTGCCGCGCGCTGTTCCCGTCCCGGCCTTCGGTCTCGCCCGTGCTGCCGAAGCCGCTGCGCGGCGGCGGGACCAGGATGTCGAGCAGGCGCTCTTCAGCGGCCTCTTCCGCGCGCAGCCGGTTGCGCCGCACGGCGGCTTCACGTTCCTGCTTGACGGCGATGTCGACCAGGTCCCGGATGATGGTGTCGACGTCCTTGCCGACATAGCCGACCTCGGTGAACTTGGTCGCCTCGACCTTGATGAAGGGCGCGTCGGCCAGCTTGGCCAGTCGGCGGGCGATCTCGGTCTTGCCCACGCCGGTGGGGCCGATCATCAGGATGTTCTTCGGCGTGATCTCGACGCGCAGCTTCTCGTCGACCTGCTGGCGACGCCAGCGGTTGCGCAGCGCGATGGCCACGGCGCGCTTGGCGTCGTGCTGGCCGACGATGTGGCGGTCGAGTTCGGAGACGATCTCCTGGGGGGTCATCGACATCGGATGGGGCGCTGGGCGCAGAGGGACCGGAGGCGGGTGAGCGGCGATGGCCGTTCAGTCCAGCGTCTCGATCGTGTGGTTCTGGTTGGTGTAGATGCAGAGGTCGCCGGCGATCACCAGGCTTTGCTTGACGACCTCGGCCGCGCTGAGGGCCGTGTGGTCGATCAGTGCCCGCGCAGCGGCCTGCGCATAGGCGCCGCCGGAGCCGATCGAGACGATGCCGGCCTCGGGTTCGAGGACGTCGCCGTTGCCGGTGATGATCAGGCTCGTCTGCCGGTCGGCGACGGCCAGCATGGCCTCGAGCCGGCGCAGCACACGGTCGGTGCGCCAGTCCTTGGTCAGCTCGATGGCGGCGCGCTGGAGATGGCCCTGGTGCTTTTCCAGCTTGGCCTCGAAGCGCTCGAACAGCGTGAAGGCGTCAGCCGTGGCGCCGGCGAAACCGGCCAGGACCTGGTCCCGGAACAGCTTGCGGACCTTGCGCGCACTGGCCTTGACGACGATGTGGCCGAGGGTGACCTGGCCGTCGCCGCCGAGCGCGACCTGCCAGCCCTGGGGCGTGCGGCGTCGCACGCTGACGATGGTGGTGCCGTGGTAGGGTTCCATAGAACCGCGGCAGATGGGGATGGCCGGCCGGGCTTTCAAGCCCGGTCGTCTCACTGTCGCTGGACCTGGACCCGGGCGTGCTCGTTGATGCCCATCGCGCTGAAGAACAGCGCCACCAGCCGGTGCGTGTCGACGAAGCTGACACTGCGCTGCTCGCCGCGGCGGGCCAGCACCCAGTTCAGCAGATCACCGGCGGCGATGAAGTCCACGCGCACCAGCCGTGCGCAGGACACCTGGATCAGCGTCGAGGCGCCGATGCGCTGGTCGATGCGGGTCAGCAGGGCGCTGATGTCGCCGGCGAGCTGGCCGTCCAACTCGACACTGACGATCGGGGTCAGCTCTTCCAGCCGCGATTCCGGGAAGCTGGTGCTGGTCCCGTCGCTCAGCAGCGAGGCCGGCGCCTGCGTCGGCGTCCCGCCGGCACCGGTGACGGTCCGCACCTTGCACTGCGCATGCGCCCACGACGGCGGCGACACCTCGTAGGTCACGCAATAGTCGATCGCGGTCTCGTCGAACTGGTCCGGCCGGTTGATCAGCCGCAGCACTTCGAGCCGGGCCATCCAGTAGGCCTGCGCGGCGTCGCGGACGCCCGTCGGCGAGACGGCCTGCAGGACCTGCAGCAGGCGGTCGGTGTCCTGCCAGCGCATCTCCAGGCGCTGACCGGCCCATTGGCGCAACAACACGGCCAGCGCGTCGGCTGCATCGAGGGTCACGTGGCGCAGGGCGGACCAGTCCAGGCCCCAGGGCAGCGGCAGCTGCAGCGTGCCGGCGCGCAGGCGCTGCACGGCGTCCGCGTCCAGCGTCTCGGGACAGCTCCAGCTGCCGTCGGCACTGACCGCCCGCGGCACGGCGGGTCGTTCGCCGACCTGCTCGCTGAGCAGCTGCGGCAGCGAGAACCACTGTGGCGCCGAGCGTCCGAACAGCGCGGCGTAGTCCATGGCCAGAGGCTCGAAGCGCTCCAGCTGGCCGGTGGCCCGATAGAGATCGAACAGCACATGCCAGGTCTCGGCGTGGCCGTGTCGCGGCCCGCCCTGGCGCAGCAGCCGCTCCAGCGACTGCTGGCAGCTGTCGAAGTCCGCGTTGGCGAAGGCCATCACCGCTTCGTCCAGGTCCGGATCATGGATGATCTCGTTGACCTCGACGGCCCCCGCGGGCAGCGGGGGCGGGGTCGCGGCCGACAAGGCCATCGCGCCACCGCTGACCATCGGCAAGCCGCCCAGATCCATCTCCAGCGGCGGCAGATCCGTCATGGGCGCGGTGTCGGCGCCGAGGGGGGGGACGCCCTCGAGCATCCCCAGCGACTCCAGCGTCGGAATCGCGATCGCCGCCATCGGGGCGTCGATGCCGCGCGGGGTATCGAGCGGCATCGGCTCGGTCGGGGCCATCGCGGACGACAGCACGACCGCCGGCTCGGTCGGCGCATTCGAGAAGTCGGTGACCGGGCCTAGGCTCGGCAATGAGGGCGGGCCGGCATCCGGCGCCGGTCCGGCCGCCGGCGCGAGTGGCCGCCGCGGCGTCGGTCGCACGATCTCGCTGCCGCGCGGAATGCCGCTGGCCCCATCGCCGACCATCTGCTGTTCGATCTCGTCGATCTTGGCCTTGACGCCGCCATCGGCGCGCACGATCGACGGCTCGGAGGCACGCACCTCCGAGTCGCTCATCTTCGAGGAGCCCCCGAGGGCGGCCAGCTGTTCGGGTGACAGGCCTTCGCGCCGCAGCCGGCGCAGCATGTCGAACTCCCGCTTGCGCACGAAGTCGTTGCGCCGCTTGCGCTCGACCATCGCCTTGAGCTCGGAGCGTTCGGCGTCGTTCGGGTCATCGCCGCGTGCGGCGCCCAGGTCGTTCCAGTCGGTGGCCGGGTTGGCCACGAAGCGCACGACCTTGCGGAAGAACCCGCCTCCGCTTTCTTTCGAGTCCGCCATGGGCCTGCTTGTGCTGGCGCCGCTGCTGGCCGGCGCCTGTGGATGCGTGCTGCTACGGGTGTGCGGGCGATGTCAGGTTCAGTCGCCGAACATCTTCTGCTTGAGCTCGCGGCGCTGTTGGGCCTCGAGCGACAGCGTGGCGGTCGGACGGGCCAGCAGTCGACCGAGGCCGATCGGCTCGCCGGTCTCGTCGCAGAAGCCGTAGTCGCCACTGTCGATGCGCACCAGCGACTGCGAGATCTTCTTCAGCAGCTTGCGCTCCCGGTCGCGGGTGCGCAGCTCGAGGGCGTGTTCTTCCTCGATCGTGGCGCGGTCGGCCGGATCGGGAACGATGGTGGTGTCCTCGCGCAGATGTTCGGTCGTTTCGCCGGCGTTCGACAGCAGATCGTCCTTGAGCGCCTGCAGGCGGGTGCGGAAGAACTCCAACTGCTTGTCGTTCATGTACTCGGCCTCGGGCATGGCCAGCAGTTCCGCCTCGCTCAGGTCTCGTCCTGCCTTGGTCTTCCAGGCGTTGGCCAGCTTCGGGTCAGCCTTGTGCACGGTCTTGATGGGTTCTATGGGTTCGGGAAAGGCCCGAGCGGGTGGTCGGGGCGGGGAGAAGCGCTCTGTGAAACGGTTGCCGGGCGCGGGAGCGGCCGCGGAACGGGCTGCTGCCCCCGACTCGGGGACAGGAGGCTTGGCCGGTGTCTTGCTCACGTCGGAACTCCTCGCGAAGTCGGGCCGCCGGCACTCGGGGCGCGGTGGCGCCCCATGCGTTTGGCCGTTTGAAGGCGCGCGGATTGTAGCCACGCGGCCGATGGGGTCGCCGCCCTTGTTCGACCAAGCCGTGACCTGTGTCGGATCGGCGCCACCTCGGCCCCCGCCGTCAGGCTCAGACCAGGCAGCCCTGCAGGCCCTGCAGCAGGATCTCGCGCGGCAGATCGATGCCGATGAAGACCATCTTGCTCTGTTTCTTCTCGCCCGGCATCCACTTCGGGCCCAGGTCCGAGCCCATCAGCTGGTGCACGCCCTGGAACACCACCTTGCGCTCGCTGCCCTTCATGTAGAGCACGCCCTTGTAGCGCAGCATGCTGGGGCCGTAGACCTGCACCACGGAGCCGAGGAAATCTTCCAGCTTGTTCGGGCTGAAGGGCTTGTCGGCGCGGAAGACGAAGCTCTTGACGTCGTCGTCGTGGTGATGGTGGTGCGGGTGGTCGCAGGCTTCGCCCGGTCCGTGGTCATGGCCGCAGTCGTGGCCGTCATGCCCGTGGTCATGGGTGTGCGCAGGTGCATGCGCATGGGCATGGCCTTCTTCGAGGAAGGCCGGGTCGATCTCGAGCTTGGCGTTGAGGTTGAAGCCCTTGAGGTCGAACACACTGGCGATCGGCACCTCGCCGAAGTGCACGCGATGCTGCGGCGCGCGCGGGTTCATGTGCTTGAGGCGATGCACCAGCGCCTCGATGGCCGCCGGCTCGCACAGATCGGTCTTGCTGATGAAGATCTGGTCGGCGAAGCCGACCTGGCGCCGGGCTTCCTGACGGGTGTCGAGCTGGGCCTGGGCGTGCTTGGCGTCGACCAGGGTCAGGATCGAGTCGAGCAGGTAGCTCTCGGCGATCTCGTCGTCCATGAAGAAGGTCTGGGCGACGGGGCCCGGGTCGGCCAGACCGGTGGTCTCGATGACGACCCGGTCGAAGTGCAGCTCGCCCTTGCGGCGCTTGGCCGCCAGCTCCGACAGCGTGGTGCGCAGATCCTCTCGGATCGTGCAGCAGACGCAGCCGTTGCTCATCTGGATGATCTGCTCCTCGGTCTCGACGCGCAGGATGTCGTTGTCGATGTTCTCCTCGCCGAACTCGTTCTCGATCACGGCGATCTTCTGGCCGTGCGATTCGCTGAGCACGCGCTTGAGCAGCGTGGTCTTGCCGGCCCCCAGGAAGCCGGTGAGGATGGTGGCGGGGATCAGTCCTTGGGACATGCAGGCTCCGGATGGCGCCGCGGCCAGGGAGCCGGGGTCGCCGAAAAGAATCTTGGAAGAGGGGGGCGATGGCGTCCGAGCGGTCGCCGCCGGCGGGCGGGCGGACGCGTCGGCGGACCGCAACGCCCGAGCATGCCCGATGTCGGGGTGCCGGTCTGCATTGCAATGGCTGAGTCCCGCCCGGGGCTTGGGGTATTCTCCGCCCAACGCCACTAGCCACCCGTCCGGTGTCCGAACCTCCGTCTTCACGCGCCGGCGCATCCCGTCCGGCGTCGCCCGCGCCGGCTGCCGCCGATCGCCGCAGTCTGTTCGATCGCGTGGTCGAGTTCCTGTCCCCCGGTCCGGACTCGCGTGACGAGCTGATCGAGACCCTGGCCGAGGCCGAGGAGCGCGAACTGATCGCGCCCGAGTCGCGGGCCATGCTCGAAGGCGTGCTGCGCATGGCGGACATGACCGCCGGCGACGTCATGGTCGCCGCCCCGCGCATGGACCTGCTCGACATCGACGCGCCCTATGACGGCATGCTGGCGGCGGTGATCGCGACGGGCCACTCGCGCTTTCCGGTACACGAGGGTGCCCGCGACAACATCATCGGCATCCTGCTCGCCAAGGACCTGCTGAAACTGCAGCGGTCGCCCGACCTCAACCTGCGCACCTTGCTGCGGCCGGCGGTCTTCGTGCCGGAGAGCAAGGGCCTGAACGAGCTGCTGCGCGATTTCCGCGCCAACCGCAACCATCTGGCCATCGTCATCGACGAGTTCGGCAACACCGCCGGCCTGCTGACGATCGAGGACGTGCTCGAACAGATCGTCGGCGAGATCGAGGACGAGTTCGACGACGCGACCACCGATGCCGAGCAGGGCATCGTCAGCCTGGCCGACGGCACCTGGCGGGTGGCCGGCGATGCCGACATTCCCGATGTCAACCGCGTGTTCGGTCTGGAATTGCCGGCCGATGGCTTCGACACCATCGGCGGCCTGGTGGCGCATGAGCTGGGCCATGTGCCGCGCCGCGGTGAACAGGTGCAGCTGGCCGGGCTGGCCCTGACCGTGCTGCTGACGCGCGGCGGTGCCGTGCGCTGGTTCAAGGTCCGGACGGCGGCGGCCTGATGCCGTTCGCCCGGTTCCCGCGGGCCGCCCGGAGCGACCCGGCGGGTGAGCCATCGCCCGCGCGGGCCCTGCATCCGCGGATGGCCCTGCTGTGGGCCGCGGTCAGCGGGGCCGCGATGAACCTGGCGCTCGCGCCCTTCGACGCCTGGTGGTTGCAAGCCCCGCTGCTGGCGGTCCTGGGCCTGTTGTGCGGGCTGGCCTCGCCCGCGGCCGTGCTGCGGCCGGGGCAGGTGGCCGCACGGGCCTGGATGTTCGGTCTGGGCTGGTTCGGTGCCGGATGGTGGTGGCTGTTCATCAGCCTGCACCGCTACGGGCAGATGCCGGCGGTGCTGGCGGGGCTGTCGGTGGCCTTGCTGGCGGCCGCGATGGCGCTCTATCCCGCGCTGGCGCTGGCCGGCTGGGCGCGCTGGCATGCGGCCAGCACGTCCGCGTGGCGGCGCGTGGCGGCCTGGGTCGCCTGGTGGACGCTGGCCGAGTTGGCCCGCGGCAGCTGGTTCGGCGGCTTTCCCTGGAGCGCCCTCGGTTATGCGCACACGCTCGGACCGCTGGCCGCCTGGGCGCCGTGGACCGGGGTCTACGGGGCCGGGGCCGTCGCCTGTGCCGTCGGCGGCGCGCTGGCGGTGGCCGTGGCCGCGGTCGTGCGCGGGCGGCGGTCCTCGGCCGGCCGCGGTGCGGCGCGCTTCGCCGTGCCCTGCGCGGCGCTGGCCGTCGCCCTGGGGCTCGCGCTGATCGGCCGGCTTCTGCCGCAGGACTTCAGCCGGCCCGCGGGGCGTCTGAGCGTCAGCCTGATCCAGACCGCCGTGCGCCAGGACGAGAAGTTCGATGCCGAGCACCTCGTCGGCCACATGGACACGCTGCTGCGCGATGTGGCCGCCGCCCGGGGCACGCTGGTCGTCACGCCCGAGTCGGCGGTGCCGCTGCCGCACGGCATGGTCGATCCGGCCTGGTGGCGGCTGTTGCGCCAGGCGGTCCGGCAGCGGCCGGAGCGCGCGGCGCTGGTCGGCGTCTTCCTCGGTGACGAGTCGCGTGGCTACACCAACTCGATGATCGGCGTGTCAACGGCCGATGACCCGGCGCGGGGCGAGGCCCAGGTCTACCGCTACGGCAAGCGCCATCTGCTGCCCTTCGGCGAATCGATCCCGCCGGGCTTCGGCTGGTTCGTGCGGGCGCTGGCCATTCCGCTGGACAGCCAGCAGCACGGCGACAGCGAGGCGGTCTATGTCGCTGGCGGCCAGCGCCTGCGGCCGCTGATCTGCTACGAGGATCTGTTCGGCGAGGAGATCGCGGTCGCCGCGGCGGTCGACGAGGGCGATCCGCGCGCGGCCACGGTCTTCGTCAACGCCAGCAACCTGGCCTGGTTCGGCCGCTGGATGGTGCAGGACCAGCACCTGCAGTTCTCGCGCATGCGGGCGCTGGAGTTCCAGCGGCCCGTGGTGCGGGCGACCAACACCGGCGCCACGGCCGTGGTCGATCACCGCGGCCGGGTCACGGCGCGCCTGCCGCCCGAGGTGGCGGGCGTGCTGGAGACCACGGTCGACGGCCGCACCGGCACCACGCCCTATGCCCGCTGGGTGCATGCGGCCGGCGGGCTGTGGCCGCTGTGGGCGGCCTGTGCCGGGCTGCTGGCGCTGTCCTTGATCGGCGACAGGCGCCGCCCGACGTCGCGCCGCAGGGCCGCTGGCTAGAATCCGGCGCTTGCCTCGGACCCGGGCGGTCGCGCGGGCATGCCCGCCGCCGCGGGAGCCCTGCCGGCCGCGGAGCCGGTTCATCCTGCGGCGTGCCGCATGTCCTGTGCGCCCCGTCACCGGCGCCGGGCGCCCGCGCACCGCGGCGCCCGCACCGAGCGCCCACGCTGACGTCCTCGCACCATGCTCACCTTCCAGCACATCATCCTGCGCCTGCAGTCCTACTGGGACCAACAGGGCTGCGCCCTGCTGCAGCCCTACGACATGGAGGTCGGTGCCGGCACCAGCCACACCGCCACCTTCCTGCGCGCGCTCGGCCCCGAGCCCTGGAAGGCCGCCTACGTGCAGCCCAGCCGCCGCCCCAAGGACGGCCGCTACGGCCAGAACCCGAACCGCCTGCAGCACTACTACCAGTTCCAGGTCGTGCTCAAGCCCGCGCCGGCCAACATCCTGGAGCTCTACCTCGGCTCGCTGGAAGCCCTCGGCTTCGACCTCAAGAAGAACGACGTGCGCTTCGTCGAGGACGACTGGGAGAACCCGACGCTGGGCGCCTGGGGCCTGGGCTGGGAGGTCTGGCTCAACGGCATGGAGGTGACGCAGTTCACCTACTTCCAGCAGGTCGGCGGCATCGACTGCAAGCCCGCCACCGGCGAGATCACCTACGGCCTGGAACGGCTGGCGATGTACCTGCAGGGCGTCGAGAACGTCTACGACCTGGTCTACGCGCCCGGCATCAGCTACGGCGACGTGTTCCACCAGAACGAGGTCGAGCAGTCGACCTACAACTTCGAGCACAGCAACGTCGAGTTCCTGCTCACCGCCTTCACCGCGCACGAGGGCAATGCCCAGCACCTGATTGCGCAGCAGCTGGCGCTGCCGGCCTACGAGCAGGTGCTCAAGGCCGCCCACACCTTCAACCTGCTGGACGCCCGCGGCGCCATCAGCGTGACCGAGCGCGCGGCCTACATCGGCCGCATCCGCAACCTGGCCCGGGCCGTGGCCGCCGCCTATCTGGACAGCCGCAAGCGCCTGGGCTTCCCGATGGCCCCGCGCGCCTGGGCCGAGGAAGTGACCGCCAAGCTGGACGCCGAGGCCGCCAAGGCCGCCGCCCGCGACGCCGCCAAGAACGACGCCAACCCGACGGCCTGAAGCCCCATGAGCACCGTGAAGAACCTGCTGGTCGAACTGTTCGTCGAGGAACTGCCGCCCAAGGCGCTGAAGAAGCTCGGCGAGGCCTTCGCCGGCGTGCTGGCCGACAGCCTCAAGGCCCAGGGCCTGGCCGCGGCCGATGCCGCCGTCACCCCGTACGCGTCGCCGCGCCGGCTGGCCGTCCATGTCAGCGGCGTGGCCGCCAAGGCCGCCGACAAGGCGGTGCAGCAGAAGCTGATGCCGGTGGCCGTCGCGCTGACGGCCGACGGCCAGCCGACGCCGGCGCTGCTGAAGAAGCTGGCCGCCGTCGGCGCCGATGCGTCGGTCGTGCCCCAGCTCAAGCGCCAGCCCGATGGCAAGGCCGAGGCGCTGTTCCTCGACAGCACGGTGGCCGGCGTCACGCTGGCCGACGGTCTGCAGAAGGCGCTGGACGAGTCGCTGGCCAAGCTGCCGATCCCCAAGGTCATGACCTACCAGCTGGCCGACGGCTGGTCCAGCGTCAACTTCGTGCGCCCGGCCCACCGCCTGGTCGCGCTGCACGGCGCCGACGTGGTGCCGGTGCGCACCCTCGGCCTGGCCTCGGGCCGGGAGACCCTGGGCCACCGCTTCGAGGCCAGCGTGCCGGTCGTCAGCGTGCGCGACGCCGACGGCTGGGCCGACCAGCTGGCCGCCGAAGGCGCCGTCATCGCCGGCTTCGAGGCCCGCCGCGCCGAGATCCGCCGCCAGCTCGATGCCGCCGCCGCGGTCGAGGGCCTGAAGCCGATCGACGACGACGCGCTGCTCGACGAGGTGACCGCCCTGGTCGAGCGGCCGAACGTGCTGACCTGCCAGTTCGAGCCCGAATTCCTGGCCGTGCCGCAGGAGTGCCTCATCCTCACGATGAAGGCCAACCAGAAGTACTTCCCGCTGCTGGATGGTCAGGGCAAGCTGACGAACAAGTTCCTGCTGGTCAGCGCCATCCGCCCGGCGGACGCCTCGGCCGTCATCGGCGGCAACGAGCGCGTGGTGCGCCCGCGCCTGGCCGACGCCAAGTTCTTCTTCGACCAGGACCGCAAGAAGACGCTGGCCAGCCGCGTCGAGGGTCTGGGCAAGGTCGTCTACCACGGCAAGCTCGGCAGCCAGGGCGAGCGCATGGAGCGCGTGCGCGCCATCGCCCACGCCATCGTCAACCAGCTGCGCATGGCGACCGTGCCGTTCACGGTCGATGCCAAGGACGGGTTCGACGTGCTCGACAGCAAGGTGCGCGAGGCCGCGACGCTGGCCAAGTGCGACCTGCTGACCGACATGGTCGGCGAGTTTCCCGAACTGCAGGGCATCATGGGCGGCTACTACGCCCGCCACGAGGGCCTGCGCGATGGTGTCGCCATCGCCATCGAGGACCACTACAAGCCGCGTTATGCGGGCGACGCGCTGCCGCGCAACCACACCGGTACCGTGCTGGCGCTGGCCGACAAGCTGGAGACCCTGGTCGGCCTGTTCGGCATCGGCCAGCTGCCCACCGGCGACAAGGATCCGTTCGCGCTGCGCCGCCATGCCCTCGGCGTGATCCGCATCCTCAGCGAGAAGAACCTGCCGCTGGACCTGCCCGAGCTGCTGGCCCAGGCCGTGCCCTGCTTCGGCGAGCGCATCAGCGACCCGACCGCGGCCCTGACCGGTTTCTTCGCCGATCGCCTGGCCGTCAGCCTGCGCGACCAGGGCTACAGCGCGCAGGAGGTCGATGCGGTGCTGGCGCTGCAGCCGACGCGCCTGGGCGACATCCCCAAGCGTCTGGCCGCCGTGCGGGCCTTCGCCGCGCTGGCCGAGGCGCCGGCCCTGGCCGCCGCCAACAAGCGCGTGTCCAACATCCTGAAGAAGATCGAGGGCGCGCTGCCGACGGTCGTCAGCGACGCGCTGCTGCAGGAGCCGGCCGAGCAGGCGCTGGCCGCCGCGCTGGCCGAGGTCGGGCCGCAGGCCGACCGCCGGTTCGAGCAGCACGACTACGCCGGCTCGCTGCAGGCGCTGGCCGCGCTGAAGGCGCCGGTCGACGCCTTCTTCGACGGCGTGATGGTCAATGCCGACGATCCGGCGCTGCGGGCCAACCGCCAGGCGCTGCTCCACCGGCTGCACCAGGCGATGAACCGCGTGGCCGATCTCTCCCGTCTGGCCGCCTGAGGCCGCTGGCGTCGCGCTTGCTTCCGACTGCCGCATGCAACACATCGTCAAGCTGCTGATCCTCGGGCGCGACGGCATCCTCAACGTGTTCCGCAAGGACCACGTGAAGGCGCCGGAGGAGTGGGCCGCCATCCCGGGTGCCCTGCAGGCCGTGGCCCGCCTGAACCATGCCGGCTGGCATGCGGTGATCGCCACCAACCAGTCGGGCATCGGCCGCGGCCTGATCGACATGGCCAGCGTCAATGCGGTGCATGCCCACATGCACCGTGAGCTCGCGGCGGTCGGCGGGCGCATCGACGCGGTGTTCTTCTGCCCGCACGCGCCGGAGGAGTCCTGCACCTGCCGCAAGCCGCTGCCCGGCCTGATGCACGACATCGCCAAGCGCTACGGCATCGCGCTGCGCCAGGTGCCGATGGTGGTCGACACGCTGCGCGACCTGCAGGCGGCCGGCGCCGCCGGCTGCGAGCCGCATCTGGTGTGCAGCGGCCGTGCCGCCGCGCTGACGCCGTCCGAGATCGAGGTCGTGCTGGGCCAGGTGCCGGGTGCGCGCGCCCATGCCAGCCTGGACGCCTTCGCCACCCACCTGTTGACCCGACCGGCCGCGAGTCCGGCATCCCGATGAGTCTGCTGCGTTCCGTCCTGTTCCTGGTCTACCTGGTCGTCACCGTCATCCCGTGGGCGATCTTCGCGCTGCTGTTCTCGGTCGTGCGCGGCGGCGCGCCGCTGTACTGGGTGTGCGCCGGCTGGCTCAAGGCGGCCATCCTCGGTGCGCGCTGGATCTGTGGCGTGCGCTGGCGCGTGCAGGGCATGGAGCACCTGCCGACGGCCGCCGAGGCCCAGGCCGCGGTCATCCTGTGCCCCAAGCACCAGAGCACCTGGGAGACCTTCGCGCTGCCGATGCTGATGCCGCATCCGCTGGCCTTCGTCTTCAAGCGCGAGCTGCTGCGCATCCCGTTCTTCGGCTGGGCGATGGCGCGGCTGGACATGGTCCACATCGATCGCACCCGCCGCGCCGAGGCCTGGGCCCGGGTGCTCAAGCAGGGCGGTGAGCTGATGCAGCGCGGCATCTGGCTGATCATGTTCCCCGAGGGCACCCGCGTGGGCCGCGGCGAGCGCGGCGAGTACAAGACCGGCGCCACCCGGCTGGCGGTGCAGACGGGGGTGCCGGTGGTGCCGGTGGCCGTCACGTCCGCGCGCTGCTGGCCGCGCAAGAGCTTCCTGCTGCGTCCGGGCGTGATCGATGTGTCGATCGGCCGGCCGATCCCGTCCGTCGGCCGCCGTCATGACGAACTGATGGCCGAGGTCGAGGGCTGGATCGAGGCCGAGATGGTCCGGCTGGACCCGCAGGCCTATCCGGCCGCCACCGCAGCAGGCGCCGCGCCCGCCTCGCGGCAGGCCTGAGCCGCCCCGGACCCCGCCGGGGGCCGGTTCCCGACCGGCACGACGGTGCGGTCACTAGAATTCCGGCCGATGGCCCGACATCCCGAGCGCGACACCCCGGACCCGCAACAGCTGGCGCTGTTCGACGCGGGCTTTGCCGCGGCCCGTCCGGTCGCCGCGCCGCCGTCGCCGTCGCCGCTGCCTCCGTCACTGCCGCCCCCCGGCGCCGGCCGGGCCCTGCCGGTCGCGGCGCCGGCGGATGGCGATGCCTCCGCCCGCTTCCTCCACCCGCGGGCCAGCCGCAGCATCGTCCTCGGCGAGCACCGCGTCGGCTATGCGCTGCGGCGCGCCCAGCGGCGCTCGATCGGCCTGACCATCAATGTCGACGGCCTGGCCGTGGCCGCGCCGCGCTGGGTCAGCCTGGGGGACGTCGAGCAGGCCTTGCGCGCCAAGAGCGCCTGGATCCTGCGCAAGCTGCATGAGCAGCACGAGCGTCAGCGCCGGGTCGAGGCCGCGCGCATCGACTGGCGCGACGGCGCCGTGCTGCCCTATCTGGGCGAACCGCTGTGCGTGCGCCTGGATCCGGCGGCCGGTGCGGCCCGGCTCGAGGACACGCCCGACGGCCGCGTGCTGCGCATCGGCCTGCCGCAGACCGCCGAGCCGGCGCAGATCCGCGAGGTGGTCCAGGCCTGGCTGCAGCGTCAGGCGCGGGACTGGTTCCGGGTCCGCGTCGCCCATTTCGCGCCGCGGCTGGGCGTGACGGTCCGCCGGCTGGGCTTGAGCTCGGCGGCCACGCGCTGGGGCAGTGCCAGTGCCGACGGCTCGGTGCGCCTGCACTGGCGGCTGATGCACTTCGCGCCCGCCGTGATCGACTACGTGGTCACCCACGAGCTCGCCCACCTGCGCGAGATGAACCACAGCCCCGCCTTCTGGGAGGTGGTGCGCTCGGTGCTGCCCGATTACGAGCTCACCCGCGGCGCACTGCGCAGCGACGTGCTGCCGCGGCTGGACTGAACCCGCGCCGCCGGCGCCGTGTCGATCGCGCCCTCCGGCCCCGCCCAGGGCGCGTCCAGCTGCGGTGCATCCGGCCTGCTTACACTGCCTTGCATCCGCCTGGCCAGCGGCCCGGCCACGAGCCGGGGCCGCCCCCCTCATCCGCAGTCCCGACCATGACCGACGACCTCTCCAACCTGTTCGACAACAACCGCCGCTGGGCGACCGAGACCGAAGCCCGTGAGCCCGGCTTCTTCAGCCGCCTGCTGCAGCAGCAGACGCCGCAGTACCTGTGGATCGGCTGCGCCGACAGCCGCGTGCCGGCCAACGAGCTGGTCGATCTGCTGCCGGGCGAGCTGTTCGTCCACCGCAACGTGGCCAACGTGCTGGTGCACTCCGACCTGAATGCGCTGAGCGTCATCCAGTACGCGGTCGATGCGCTGCAGGTGCGCCACATCATCGTCGTCGGCCACAGCAACTGCGGGGGCGTGCGCGCCGCGCTGACCAACGCCCGCGCCGGTCTGGTCGACAACTGGCTGCGCCATGTGCAGGACGTGCGCGATGCGCACGAGGGCTTCCTGGCCGGGCTCGATGTCTCGCTGCAGGTCGATGCGCTGGTCGAGCTCAACGTGCTCGAACAATCGCGCAACGTCTGCCGCACGACGGTCGTGCGCGATGCCTGGCAGCGCGGCCAGCAGGTGGTCGTGCACGGCTGGGTCTACGGTCTGCACAACGGCCTGCTGGAGGATCTGCGCATCACCGTCGGCGGGCCGGACGACGTCGGGCTGGCCTACGACACCGCGCTGGCCCTGGTCAAGCAGCGCTACCGCCAGGCCCAGGCCGCGCTCTGACCGTGGAGCGGGCCGGCGCCTCCGGGGACCGCCCCACGGCCGTGGCCGCCTTCGCGCCGCCCGTGCCCGGTGCCGGCGTGGCCGCGGCGATCGCGCGCGAGGTGCTCGACGGCTTCGACCGCCACTACCGGCTGTTCCGCGAGTCCAGCCGCGCCGCCCGGGCGCGCTTCGAGGCGGCCGACTGGGCCGCACAGCAGCAGGCCCAGGCCGAGCGCATCGCCTACTACGAGCGCCGCGTCGCCGAATGCGTCGAGCGGCTGCGCCAGGGCCTGGGTGCGACGCAGCCAGACGCCGTGCTGTGGGCCCGCGTCAAGCGCCACTACATCGGGTGGCTGCTGGCGCACCAGCAGCCCGAGCTGGCCGAGACCTTCTTCAACTCGGTCACCACCCGGCTGCTGCACCGGCGCGACTTCCGCAACGACTGCATCTTCGTGCGGCCCACGGTCAGCACCGAGTACATCGACGACGACGAGCCGCAGGCCGCGCCGACCTACCGCGCCTACTACCCGGCGCGCCCGGGCCATGACGGCGACGATCTGCACCGCACGCTGCGCCGCGTGGTGCAGGGCTTCGGCCTGCAGCGGCCCTTCGAGGATCTGGACCGCGACATCGGCCGCGTCCTCGGCGTGTTGTGCGAGCACCTGCCCGATGGCCTGCCCCGGCGGGCCAACTTCCAGATCCAGGTGCTGTCGAGCCTGTTCTACCGCAACAAGGGCGCGTACCTGATCGGCCGCATCGTCAACGGCAACACCGAGATCCCGATGGCGTTGCCGATCCTGCACGGCGACGACGGCCGCCTGCGCATCGACGCCGCGCTGTTCACCGAGGACGACCTGCTGCGCCTGTTCAGCTTCGCGCGGGCCTATTTCATGGTCGACATCGCGATCCCCTCGGCCTGCGTGCAGTTCCTGCGCGGGCTGATGCCGCGCAAGCCGCGCAGCGAGCTCTACACCGCCATCGGCCTGCACAAGCAGGGCAAGAACGCGTTCTACCGCGACTTCCTGCACCACCTGCGCCACAGCTCGGACCGCTTCGACCTCTCGCCCGGCATCCGCGGCATGGTGATGCTGGTGTTCGACCTGCCGTCCTTCCCCTACGTGTTCAAGGTCATCCGCGACCACTTCGCGGCGCCGAAGGAGACGACGCGGGCCCAGGTGCAGGCCAAGTACCTGCTGGTCAAGGCGCATGACCGCGTCGGCCGCATGGCCGACACCGCCGAGTACGCCAGCGTGCCGCTGCCGCGCGCGCGCATCAGCGAGGCGCTGATGGACGAGCTGCGCCGCTGCTGCGCCAGCCAGATCGAGGAGGACGGCGAGCAGCTGATCATCCACCACGTCTACATCGAGCGCCGGATGATCCCGCTGAACATCTGGCTGCAGGACGCCACGCCGGCCCAGCTGGAGCACGCGGTCATCGAGTACGGCAACGCGATCAAGGACCTGGTGGCGGCCAACATCTTTCCCGGCGACATGCTGTGGAAGAACTTCGGCATGACGCGCCACGGCAAGGTCGTGTTCTACGACTACGACGAGATCGAGTACCTGAGCGACTGCCGCTTCCGCCAGGTGCCCCCGCCGCGTGACGAGGACGACGAGATGTCGGGCGAGGTCTGGTATGCGGTCGGCCCGCGCGACGTCTTTCCCGAGACCTTCGCGCCCTTCCTGCTCGGGCATCCGGCGGTGCGCGAGGTCTTCATGCGCCACCATGCGGATCTGCTGGATCCGGCCTTCTGGCAATCCCATCAGGCACGCATCCTGGCCGGCCATGTGCATGACGTCTTCCCTTACGATCCGCACAAGCGCTTTCCTTCGTCCGGCTGACCGCGGCCCGGCGACACCCCTTCCGATTCCCGCCCAGACCGTACCGAGTCCATGAGCCTTGTCGATCCGCCCGTCCCGTCCCTGCCCGTGCCGGTGGCCGTCGGCGAGCACTGCACGCGCAGCCTGCGTCTGAGCCGCGAGCAGATCGCGCAGTTCGCCGACCTCACCGGTGACACCAACGCCCTGCACCACGATGCCGAGGCGGCGCGGCGTGCGCGCCACGGCGAGATCATCGCCGCCGGCCAGCACACGACCTCGATGATGATCGGCCTGGCCAGCACGCACTTCTCGCGTCCGGG
This sequence comes from Pseudaquabacterium rugosum, assembly GCF_038066575.1. Lineage (NCBI taxonomy): Bacteria > Pseudomonadati > Pseudomonadota > Betaproteobacteria > Burkholderiales > Sphaerotilaceae > Pseudaquabacterium > Pseudaquabacterium rugosum. Next base: position 26,031 of record NZ_JBBUTF010000002.1, read on the forward strand.
CGAGGGCTTCGCCCGCGAGCTGCTGTGCCTGAACTTCAACTTCGCGTTCAAGCAGCCGGTGTTCGCCGAGCAGGAGCTGCGGCTGCACTGGCAGGTCGCCACCGTCGAATGGCACCCTCGTCTGGAAGGTTGGCTGCTGCACGTCGACGGCCATGCGGTGGTGGCCGATGCCGATGCGCGGCCGTCGGTGGTCGGCCGCGGCATGCTGCTGGTCAAGGCCGTACCCGTCGCCTGAGCGGCGGGGGCGGGCCGCCATCTGGCCGCGCCTGTCCGACGTCAATTGACGGCCGTCAATCCGCGCCGCGTCGACCGAGGCAAGATCCCGTCATGAGCGCACGTCCGTCGATCCCGATCCTGGCCGAGACCCCGAGCACCGATGGCGGCTGCTCGGCCTGTGCCGCCGGCAGCACCGGACCGATCTGCCGGACGGCCCTGGGCGAGGCCTGTGTGGCCACCGAGTTGAGCGGTCCGGGGCCCGAGCTGCAGCGGCTGCTGGCCGCGCTCGGCCAGCGCCTGGGTTTCGCGCCCGAGGCGCCGGAGCTCGGGGGGGTGCGGCGGCTGCACGTGCAGCCGGGCGAGGTCGAGCTGCATCTCGCGCTGCAGGCGCGTTGCGGCGCGGCCGAGCGGGCCGAGGCCGCCTTCGACACCTTGCGCACGCTGCTGCCCGACACCGACATCTACGTGATGCCGGTGACGGTCTGAGGCCTGCGGCCCGGGCCGCTGCCCGCGGCGCGATTCACATCACCGCACCGAGCTGCCAGGGCACGAACTCCGCCTGCCCGTAGCCGTGCTGCTCGCTGCGGCTGCGCTCACCGCTGGCGGTGGCCAGCATGCGCTGGAAGATCTCCTCGCCGATCTGGTCGATGCTGGCCAGCCCGTCGATGATGCGGCCGCAGTCGATGTCGATGTCCTCGGCCTGGCGGCGCCACAGCGCGCTGTTGGTCGACAGCTTCAGGCTGGGCGAGGGCGCGCAGCCGTAGGCCGAGCCGCGGCCGGTGGTGAAGCAGATCAGGTTGGCGCCACCCGCGACCTGGCCGGTGGCCGACACCGGGTCGTAGCCCGGCGTGTCCATGAAGACGAAGCCGCGCGCGCTCACGGCCTGCGCGTACTCGTAGACCTCGACCAGCCGCGTGGTCCCGCCCTTGGCGATCGCGCCCAGGCTCTTCTCCAGGATGGTGGTCAGGCCACCGGCCTTGTTGCCGGCCGACGGGTTGTTGTCCATCGACATGCCGTTGCGCGCGGTGTAGCGCTCCCACCAGGCGATGCGCGCCAGCAGCTTGTCGGCCACCGCCGGGCTGGCGGCGCGCCGGGTCAGCAGGTGCTCGCCACCGTAGATCTCGGGCGTCTCGCTGAGGATGGCGGTGCCGCCGTGGGCCACCAGACGGTCGACCGCGGCGCCGAGGGCCGGGTTGGCGCTCAGGCCCGAGTAGCCGTCGGAGCCGCCGCACTGCAGGCCCACCGTCAGGTGGCGGGCCGGCACCGGCTCGCGCTGCACGCGGTCGGCGGCCGGCAGCATCGCCCGGATGCGCTCGACGCCGAGCGCCACCGTGCGGGCCGTGCCGCCGGTGTCCTGGATCGAGAAGGTCTGCAGCCGCTCGCCGACCTGCAGCCCCTCCTGCTCGATCAGGCCCTGGATCTGGTTGGTCTCGCAGCCCAGGCCGATGACCAGCACGGCGGCGAAGTTCGGATGCCGGGCATAGCCGGCCAGCGTGCGGCGCAGCACCTGCAGCTCCTCGCCCTGGGCATCGGTCGCGCAGCCCATGCCGTGGGTCAGCGCGACCACGCCGTCGACCTGCGGGAAGCCGGCCAGCGCCTCGGGGAAGACATCGCGGCGGAAGCGGTCGGCGATCGCCCGGGCGACGGTGGCCGAGCAGTTCACGCTGGTCAGGATGCCGATGTAGTTGCGCGTGGCGACCTGGCCCGCGCGGTCGGCCTCCCGTCGCACGATGCCCATGAAGCGGGCCGGCTCGGCCACCGGCGCCGGGGCGCGGGCATCGGCGCCGGGCGTGTGGGCGCGCTCGAAGCGGGCGAAGGCCAGGTTGTGCACGTGCACGTGCTGGCCGGCCGCGATGTCCTGGGTCGCGTGGCCGATGATCTGGCCGTAGCGGCGCACCGGCTGACCGGCGGCCACGTCGCGCGTGGCCAGCTTGTGGCCGGGCGGCACCAGGCCGCTGACGCGCAGGCCGGCCTCCTCGGCCAGGGCCTCGCCGCCCAGCAGCTGGCGGCGGGCGATGACGACGTCGTCGTCGGGATGGATGCGGATGACGGCGGAATGCGGGCTCATGCGGTGCTGGCGGTGGGCGGTGCCGGTCGTCGTGGACCGGCGGGCGCACCAGCACCGACAGCCCCGGCAGGGGCTGTTGTGGGCCGACAGAGCCTCAGGGCGGTCGGCGCGGGTGACGGACGGAGGGGGCGGAAGACATGGCGACCCGTCAGCCCGCGCCGCAGCGCGGACGCCGGGTCAGAGCTTGGCCGCAGCCGAGCGCTTGGCCGTGGTGGCGTCGGACTGGTACTTCTCCTCGGCCTCGCGCCGCATCTTGATCGCCGAATCCAGTGCCGCCTGGTAACGCTCGGGCGTGTAGGTGTTCTGGTTGGCGATGTAGACGCTGCGGCGCAGCGGCTTGGCACCGAAACGCGGCAGGTTGACCGAGAAGTGGCACTCGGGCACCGAGCGGCCCGGGCGGTGACGCAGGATCGGGCCGCTGATGCCGACCGGCAGGTCGTTCTGCTTGTTCGGGCTGAGGCCGCGCTGCAGGCCGGTCGGTGCCGGCAGATCGGCGATGCGCTGACGCAAGGCGTCGATCGCACGCTTGAGCGCCGGCCGCGGGCCGTTGCCCTGGCCTTGGCCATCCGAGAAGAACAGGGTCGGCGTGCCATAACGCATCTGCCAACCGTGGGTGCTGTGGGTGTCGATGCGCTGGATGTGCTCGGGCACACGGATGCGCAGGCCGTTGTAGATCGTGACAGTACGGGTTCGCATGGGCTCTGGGCTCTTGTAGGGGCCAACCCCCCTGGGCGCGCCGATCGCCATCGCCGACGCACCTCTGATCTCGGCTTCTGGGCCGCGAGCCTGAGCCCCGAGTCCATGACTTTTTTAACCGTCAATCAACGCAGGGTCCCAGGCGTGCACCGTCTGGGCCTGTTGACCCAGGCCGTCGATGCCGAGCGTCATTTTATCGCCCTGTTTCAGATATATCGAATTTGGCTTTTGTCCCATTCCCACGCCCGGGGGGGTGCCGGTCGAAATCAGGTCACCCGGATACAGCGTCATGAAGCGGCTGATGTAGCTGACGAGGTGGGCGACACCGAACACCATGGTGCGCGTGCTGCCGTTCTGATAGCGGTGGCCATTGACCTCCAGCCACATGCCGAGCGCCTGCGGGTCGGCCACCTCGTCGGCCGTCACCAGCCAGGGGCCGATCGGGCCGAAGGTGTCGCAGCCCTTGCCCTTGTCCCAGGTGCCGCCGCGCTCCAGCTGGTACTCGCGCTCGGAGACGTCGTTGACCACGCAGTAGCCGGCGACGTGGGCGAGCGCGTCGGCCTCGCTGACGTAGCGCGCCTTGCGACCGATGACCACGCCGAGCTCGACCTCCCAGTCGGTCTTGACCGAGCCCTGGGGCAGCACCACCGGGTCGTTGCAGCCGACCACGGTGCTGACGTGCTTGGTGAACAGCACCGGCTCGGCCGGCACCGGCAGGCCGGACTCGGCCGCGTGGTCGGCGTAGTTCAGGCCGACGCAGATGAACTTGCCCATGCCGGACCAGGGCGGCGCCATGCGGCCGGGCTGCTCGATCCGCGGCAGGCTGCGCGGATCGAGGGCGCGCAGCGGCGCCAGGCCCTCGGGCGTCAGCATGTCGGCGCGCAGGTCCGGGATCACGCCGGAGAGGTCACGGACGTGGCCGTCGGCATCGAGCAGGGCCGGGCGTTCCTGGCCCTTGGGGCCGTGGCGGAGGAGTTTCATGGTTCGCGGGGTGTCGGTGCGGGGCAGGGTGGGGCGGGCCGGTGGGCGACCCGTCCCAGGGAAAGCACGGGCGGTGCGGCGGTGGCGCGCAGGGGATCGATCAGTTCGACCAGCCGCCGTCGATGATCTGGGTGGTGCCGGTGGTGAAGCCGCTCTCGTCACTGGCCAGATAGACGGCCAGTGCGGCGATCTCGTCCGTCCGGCCCAGGCGGCCCATCGGCTGGCGTGCGACGAACGCGGCCTCGACCTCGGCCAGGCTCTGGCCACCGGCCGCGGCCTGGGCCTGCATGCGCTGGCGCAGCGACGGCGATTCGACGGTGCCCGGGCAGATCGCGTTGCAGCGCACGCCGCGGGTCACGTGGTCGGCGGCCACCGACTTGGTCAGGCCGACGACGGCGGCCTTGGTCGTGCTGTAGACGAAGCGGTTGGGCACGCCCTTGACGCTGCCGGCCACCGAGGCGATGTTGATGATGGAGCCGCCGCGCGGGCGACCGCCGGCGCCGGCCTCCAGCATGCCGGGGATGAAGGCGCGGATCGTGTGCCACTGGGCGCGCACGTTGAGCGCGAAGGCCAGGTCCCAGTCGGCCTCGGTGCAGGCCTGGACATCGCCGGCATGCACGATGCCGGCGGCGTTGACCAGCAGTTGCACCGGCCCGTGGGCCTGCTGCACGCGGGCCGCGCAGGCGGCGATGGCGGCGGCGTCGGTCACGTCCAGCACCTCGACGGCGCAGCCGGTGTCGCGTGCCAGGGCGTCCAGCAGGGCGGCGTCGCGGTCGCTGGCGACCACGCGGGCGCCCTCGCGCACGAAGGCCTCGGCGATGGCGCGGCCGATGCCCTGGCCGGCGGCGGTGATGAAGGCGGTCTTGCCGTGCAGGCGTGCGGTCATGGTGCGGTGCCCGGCCCGGGGCCGGAAGGTGGGGAGCGGATCGGACCGTGCCGGGCGGCGCGGCGGTCGTGGTGGATCCCGGCGCTCAGCCGCGTCCGACGTAGGGCATCCGGGTGGCCATCACCGTCGTGAACAGCACGTTGGCCGACAGCGGCAGCTCGGCCATCGCCAGGAAGGTGCTGACCACGGCCGACATGTCCATCCGCGGCTCGGGGCGGATGCTGCCGTCGGCCTGCGGCACGCCGTTGGCCATGCGCTCGGTCATGTCGCTGGCCACGTTGCCGATGTCGATCTGGCCGACGGCGATGTCGAAGGCCCGGCCGTCGAGGGACGCGGCGCGGGTCAGGCCGGTGATCGCGTGCTTGGTCGCGGTGTAGGCGATCGAGCCCGGGCGCGGCACGTGGGCCGAGATGCTGCCGTTGTTGATGATGCGTCCGCCCATCGGCTGCTGCGCCCGCATCAGGCGGAACGCGTGGCTCAGGCAGTAGAAGGCGCCGTTGAGGTTGGTGTCGACCGCGCGCCGCCAATCGGCCGGATCGAGGGCGTCGGGCGTGCGCACCGGCAGCGAGATGCCGGCGTTGTTGAACAGCAGGTCGAGCCGGCCGCAGCGCTCGCGCACGGTGTCGAACAGGGCGGCGACGGCGGCCTCGTCGCCGATGTCGGCGCTCAGGGCCAGCGCGCGGGCGCTGCAGCCGGGCTGGCCGGCCTCGGCCTCGGCGATGGCCGCGTCGAGCAGGGCCGCTCGGCGGCCCACGAACACCACCTGCCAGCCCGCCTGCAGCAGGGCCGTCGCACAAGCCTTGCCGATGCCGGAGCTCGCGCCGGTGACCAGGGCCGTGCGCGGTGACGGGGGGGACGGGGTACGGGACATCTGGGCTCCTCCTGGAATGCGGACAATCGTATGACGAATGCCGGGGGGCACGGAGCGCGGGCAAGCCCGGGGGATGACCGTCCAGCGGCGCACAGGCACTGTGCAGGAATCGTCAGCGGCCGGGCCGGCCTCAATGCCGCGGCGCAACGGCCGAAATCGCCGTATGTCCGATCCCTGGCTCCTGCTCGACCTGCCGTTGTCCGCCGAGACGCCCGAGGCCGTGGCGCGTCCGCAGACGCCGCCTGGTGTGGCCTGGCCGCAGGCCGCGGCCCATGAGCGCTGGGCGAGCGTGTCCGACGGCCCGTGCCGTACCGACCCCGCGGCCGGCGCCTGCCACGGGGCGTCGGTGGCGACCGCGGCGGCCGCGCGCCCCTGGACCGTGACCGCCTGGCAGCGCGACCTGTCGCAGCCGGATCAGGGCTCGCCCTGGGACAGGTTGCACCGCATCAGCGGCCGCCCGGCGGCCGACTGGTGTGTCGGCCTGCTGCTGATGCAGCCGCTGTGGCGGCTCGGCGAGGGTCGCCCCGAGGACGAGCCCGCCCCGCCCGCGGGGCTGCGCACCCCGCTGCGCCTGCGGTGGTATCAGCCGGCGCGGACGGCCTGGCTGGCGCTGCCGGCCGACGGGCTGGATGCCGCCCTGATGGCGGCGGCCGCCCATCTGTGTGTCGGTGTGGCCGGGGCCGCGTCCTTCATGCCCCAGGGGCGTGCGCTGTGGCGCGACTGGCTGCAGGGCTGCTGCCGGCCCTGGGCCGGCGCCAGCCTGTTGTGGGACGCCGATGACATCCTCCATTACCTGCGCGCCGAAGCGCTGAGCCCGCGATGACTCTGCCACCGCCCCCCGGCTGGCGCTGTCGCGCCGCCCACGCCCTGCGCACCCTGGCCTGGGACACCGAGGCCGCCGTCGTGCACGACGCCCGCAGCGGTGACACCCATCTGATCGACGGCCTGGCCGCGCAGGCCCTGTGGCAGCTGATGCGCCAGGGCCCGGCCACGCGCCAGGAGCTGGCCGCCCTGCTGCTGCCGGCCGCCGCCGCGGACGATGCACCGGCCGCCCAGCGCCTGCTGGACGAGCGGCTGCAGCGGCTGTTCCAGCGGGCGCTGATCGAGCCCTGGGAGCCGGCGCGATGACCGGCTTCGGTACGGGGGCCGGCCAGGGCGCGGCCGCCCGCCTGGGTGATCTGGCGCCGGCACGGCTGCTGCGGCAGCTGCGCGGTGGCCGCCTGGCCTTGCGGCTGGGGCCGCTGGTCTGGGCCCTGGAGTCGTCGTTGCCGGCGCTGGCGGCCTCGCTCGGTCAGCATTACCGGGCCGCGCCGCTGGCCGACGAGACGGCCTGGGTCGATTTCCGGCTCGCCGTGCGGTCCGCCGATCGCTGGAGCCGCGAGCCTGCGGCCGTCGAGCGCCATGGCTGTCTGCTGGACGGCCGGCCACTGCCACTGCCGGCCCAGGACGATGCCCTGGCCGCGCTCGAGGCCGGCCTGGACTGGTGCGTCGGTGAGCTCTGCCACCAGTACCTGGTGCTGCGCGCCACCGCGCTCGAACGCGATGGCCTGGCGCTGCTGCTGTGCGGCCAGCCGGGCGCCGGTCACAGCGTGCTGGCCTGCGCGCTGCAGCGCCAGGGCTGGCGCCTGCTGTCGGACGGCCTGAGCCTGTTCGATCCGGTCAGCACCCTGCTGCAGGGGCTGGCCCGGCCGGTGCGTCTGCGCGCCGAGGCCCTGCACGAGCCGACGATGCGGACCGAGCAGCACGCCGGTGACGACCGTCGCTGGCGCCCGGTCGACGACGTGGCCATGCAGCGCAGCGGCGAGCCGGCCTGGCCGGGCTGGCTGGTGCAGCCGCACTGGCGACCGGGCCAGCAGGCCGCGCTCGAACCGGTCTCGTCGGCCGAGGGCCTGATGTGGCTGGCCGCGTCTTCACCGAACTATGCGGTCCACGCCACGGCCGGCTTCGAGGCGCTCGGCAGCCTGATCGATCAGGTCGGCGTCTGCCGGCTGAGCTATGGCCGGCTCGGCGATGCGCTCGACGCGCTGGCCACCCTGTGCGCGACCCCGCCATGCCCGCGACGACGCCTGTCCTGATCCGCGCCTTGCGCCAGCCCGACGAGGTGCTGGAGCTGCCGCTGCCGCAGTGGGAGCGGCTGCTGCGCGAGGCACGGGTCTGCGGCCTGGGCGCGACCCTGGCCTTGCGCCTCAAGCAGGTGCGCCTGCAGACGGCCCTGCCCGACGGCCCGCGCCAGCACCTGGTGGCCGCCTGGCGCCAGGCGGGTCACGTGCAGCGCCAGCACGGACGCACCCTGGTCCAGCTGACCGACCTGCTGGCCCCGGCCGGCCACGAGTGGGCCCTGCTGGATGTGGCCGCGCGGGCGCAGGTCGGCCTCAGCACCTGCCACCCCTGCGGCCTGCCGGGGGCGCCGCTGCGCCTGGATCTGCTGTGTCTGCCCCAACGCCGGGAACGGCTGCTGAGCCTGCTGATGCGCCAGGGCTGGCGGGTGATGTCGGCCGTGCCGGCACGCGCGGCGGCGGCCGGCGCGCGCGGTGCCCCTGCGGCACCGCCGCCCCTGCGCCTGCGTCACGCCCGCCATGGCCAGACCGTGCTGCTGCATGTGGGCGTGCCCCCGGGGACTGTCGCGCCGCAGCTCGGTGCGGAGGCGCTGCGCAGCGGCTGGCAGGCCTTGCCCGGGCTGCCGGGCGCCCATCTGCTGTCGGCGCCCGATCTGGTGCTGTCCGAGGTGCTGCGCTGCTGGCACCTGAGCCCGCCGCAGGGGCTGCTGCATGCCCTGACCTGCTGCGACCAGTGGCTGCGCCTGCATGCCGAGCAGCCGGGGTTCTGGCCCGCCCTGGTCTCGCGCGCCGAATGGGCGCAGCAGAGCACGACGCTGTTCCTGGTGCTGCGCTACCTGCGCGGCCTGCTGTACACGCCGGTACCCGATGCGGTGGTCGATGCGCTGGACCTGCACGCGCCCGACGACCGCACGCTGCTCTGGCAGGACGCGCTGGTGCGCCGCTGCGTGGCGCCCTGTCTGCCCGGCGATGACCAGCTGGCCGCGCGGGCCGCCCGCATGGCCTGGATGCTGGCGCGCCGCACCCCGGGCGATGGCACGCGGCCCGTGCCCGGTCCGACCCGCTGGCGTGCGCTCTGGCAGGCCGCCGGCGCGCCCGGTCAGCCGCTCGCGGGCATGGCCTGCGACGGGGGCTGAGCCCGGCCCGGGCGGGCCATCACAGCGGCTGCGGCACCGTCGCCCCGCGCGTCAGCAGGCGCTCGACCAGCTCGCGCACGCTGCGGATCTGGGGGCCGAAGGGCAGGGCGCCGACACCGCGGAAATACAGGCCCTTCTTCTCGTCACCCCGCAGCGCGGCCGCCAGCTGGTTGTCGATGCAGAACTGGCCCCAGTCCTTGAAGCCGTCACGCAGGCCGCACTGGGCCAGGCAGTCGAAGGCCTTGGTGCAGCGCGCCTTCGCATGGGCCACGGCCTGCAGCGCGGGCTCGGCCTTCAGGTAGTTCTTCAGCCACGGCGTGGCGACCGCACGGGCCGGCAGGCCGGCCACGCTGGTGAACTCGACGAGGTCCTCGTCGCGCGCTTCGGCCAGCACCCGCTTGAAGGCGTCGCTGGCGTCGCCCTCGGATGTCACCGCGAAGGGCGTGCCCAGCTGGGCGCCGGCGCCACCCAGGCCCTGGATGCGCGCGATGTCCTCGCAGGAGCGCACGCCACCGGCGGCGATCAACGGAATGTCGTAGCCGGCCTTGGCGAGGAACTCGCGCGATTCGGGGATCACGCGCTCGAAATCGAAGCGCGGGTCGTCCAGGTCACTGATGCGCGCCGCACCGAGGTGGCCGCCGGCCAGCTTCGGGTGTTCGATCACGATGGCGTCGGGCAGGCGCTTCTTGCGCTCCCATTTCTTGACGATCAGCGCCACGCCACGGCTGTCCGACAGGATGGGCACCAGCAGCGCCTTCGGATGCTCGGCCGCCAGATCCGGCAGGTCCAGCGGCAGGCCGGCGCCCACCACCATCATGTCCGCGCCGGCTTCGAGCGAACGGCGGACATAGGCCGCGTAGTCGCTGACCGCGCGCATCACGTTCATCGCCACCAGGCCCAGGCCGCCGGCCAGCGCCTTGGCCGACCGGACCTCGCGCTCCAGCGCCTCCAGGTTGGCCGCGTTGATCTGCGCCTTGGTGTCCTCGTCCTGACCGACGCGGGCCGCCAGGCCCTCCGTGCGCTCCATCAGGTCCGGGTGGTGGCGGCGCAGATCGACGCTGCTGAGCGTGCCGATGCCGCCGAGGGCCGCCACGCTGCCGGCCAGGCGGTGGGCGGACACCCCCACCCCCATGCCGCCCTGGACGATGGGCAGCAGTCGGCGGCCGGCCAGCTGCAGCGGTGCGAGTCCGCTGCGCGCCAGCGCCGGCAGCAGGTCCGGGGCGATGGCGGAATCGGTCGATTGCGGCAGGGCGGTCATCGGATGGCGGGCGCCGCGGTGACGGCGCGCAGAGGTCGATCAGGGCCGTGCAGGCTAAGGCCTGTGTCATCCGATGGACTTGATGCGCGTCATGTGCGGCCGATCCGGCCGCCGCGTCTCCGCACTCAGCGGTGCAGCGCCAGCGTGCGGTCGGGTGCCGGCAGGCGGCCGGTCAGCGCCCGGCGCAGGCCATCCTCGAAGATGCGCGGCTGCAGCGGCTTGACCCAGTACTCGAAGGCGCCGAGGCTCATCGCCTTGATGATGTCCATCGACAGCCGGTCGCCGGTCAGGATGGTCACCCGCAGGCCGCGCGCGGCGATGTCCTCGTTGAGCTGGCGCACCACGTCGAGACCGCCGATGTCGGGCAGGTGCATGTCCAGCAGCACGAAATCGGGGCGCCATTCACGGGCCAGCCGCACGCCCTCCAGGCCGGTGGCCGCGTGCAGGAACTCGACGTCCGGGTGCGCGTCCAGCAGCTGGCGCACGACCGGCACGACCAGCGCGTCGTCCTCGATGTAGAGCAGGCGACCGCGCAGCGCGGGGCGGTCATCGGTGTCGGGCTGGGCGGACATGGGGGGCACTCCGAGGCAGGATCTGGTCCGGTAGGACAAGGGGCTGGCCGACGGTCCTCCCCGGTCGGGCCGAGGCCGTCGTGCGCGGCTGGTGATGCGCGCGCACCGTTCCGGATGCACTGCCCCCCGCGGATGCGGGGTATCCGGATCCGCAGGACGCTAGCAGGAGCCGTGCCGTCCGTCCACCGGGTGAACCCGCCGCCCTGGCTCGACCGTGATGGCGGACCGGAAGTTCCCGCCCCCCCGCTGATGCATCGCAAGACCGCGCACCGGCCGCCCCGGACAATCCGCCGGTGCCCCTGTCCGACCCTGTCCTGCTGCTGGCCGATCTGTCGCTGGCGTCCGCCGCCGTGGCGCTGGCCCTCTGGCTGCGGCCCTGGCGGTCGTTCGCCGGGCACGAGCTGCCCTGGCCCTGGCTGCTCTGGTGGCTGTTGCTGCCGCTGCTGTGGGGCGCCGACCACTATGCGCACAGCGCGCTGCTGCAGCCGCTGTCCGGTGCGGTGCTGCTGATGCTGCTGGCCGGCTGGCCGCTGGCGATGATGGCGCTGCCGCTGGACGCCCTGCTGGTCTGGGGCGTGGGCGACCTGCCGGCCGCGCTCGCGCTGCATCGCCTGGTGTGGCTGGGGGTGGTGCCGGCCACGCTGGCGCTGCTGATCGGCGCCGGTTTGCGCCGATGGTTGCCGCACCACCTGTTCATCTACATCCTGGGCCGGGGCTTCTTCGGCACGCTGCTGGCGGTGGCCGTCGCCGGGGCGCTGGCGCTGGTCCTGACCGGCCCGCCTGCCGGCGCCGAGGTGGCCGACCTGCTGGTCGCCCGCTGGTTGGCCGCCTCGGGCGAGGCCTTCCTGACCGGCATGCTGGTGGCGATCTTCGTCGCCTTCCGGCCGCAGTGGCTGGCCACCTACTCGGACCGCCTGTACCTGCCGCGCTGAGGGCCGCGGCCCTCGTGCCGGGCCGTCGGCGTGCGCCGTCAGCCCAGCCCGCGCAGCGCCTCGGGCCGCTCGCGCCGGCAGTCGTCGATGTACTGGCGGAGGATGGCGTCGACGTCGGGCTCGGGTTGCAGGCCGAGGGCGGCGGCGCGCTCGCCCCGCGCGCCGGCCGGCCAGCGCGCGACGATGCCGGCGATGCGCTCGTCGCGCTCGAAGCGCACACGGGCGCGCACCGCGGGGCCGGCCACCCGTTCCAGCGCCTCCAGCATCTGCGCGACGCTGACGTTGAGCGCCGGCAGGTTCAGCGCGGTGCGGCCGCCGAGTGCGGCGGGCGTGGCCTCGTAGACGGCGATCAGGCCGTCGACCGTGCGCTGTGGCGAGGACAGCGGATGGGTGACGCTGGCATCGACCGGGCAGATCGCCGTCTCGCCGGCCAGTGGCTCGCGCAGGATGCCGCTGAAGAAGGACGAGGCCGCGCCGTTGGGCCGGCCCGGCCGCACGGTGACGGTCATCAGCCGCGCGCTGCGGCCGTCGATGTAGCCCTTGCGGCTGTAGTCGGCCACCAGCTGCTCGCAGACGTACTTCTGGATGCCGTAGCTGGTCTGTGGCGTCGGCAGCGTGTTGTCGTCGACCACCGGTGGCAGCGGATGGGCGTCGTCGGGGCCGAAGACGGCCACCGAGCTGCTGAACACCAGGCGGGCCGGGGCGCGGCCGGCGGCCGTCTGGCGGCGCAGGCCGTCGAGCAGCGCCCGCGTCGAATCCAGGTTGCTGCGCAGGCCGAGGTCGAAGTCGGCCTCGCACTCGCCCGAGACCGCCGAGGCGAGGTGGAAGACGCCGTCGGGCGCCTCCTCGCACAGCGCGGCGGCCTGCTCCAGCAGCGGGCCGACGCGCACCTGCACCCGCGGATCGGCCGCCAGCGCGGCCGGTGGCGCGATCTGGTCGGCCAGCACCAGGGTGGCGATCGGCCGGCCGCCGAGCTCGCCGCGTTCGAGCAGACGCCGGGCGAGGCGGGCGCCGACGAAGCCGCCGCCGCCGGTGATCAGCAGGCGCAGGCCGTGGGCGGCGGGCGTGGCGATCGAGGTGGGGGCGGCGTCGGGGGCGTGGGCGGTGGGCGAGGCAGGCGTGGTCATCGCGGTCGGGTGGGGTGGGAGGAAGCGGGCGGGCGCCGCGGGCGCGGTGCGCCGGGCGTGTGGTGCACCGCCGCGGCGCCGGTGCGGACCGCGCGGTGGGGCGTGCGCACGAGCGGGCCCATCGCGCCGTGTGGTCCGCGGCCCCGTCCCGCGCCTCAGCGCGGCCGGTTGCCCTTGAGCACCGGCGCGGGCAGGGCCAGCGAGGGCAGCTTGCGGCGGCTGTTGAGCACGGTCTCGACGTCGAGCGCGGCACCGTCGATCAGCACCAGCGCGGCCTGCTCGGCCCGCACCGGATCCTGGGCGATGACGGCATCGAGCACCGCCCGGTGCAGCGGCAGCGAGCGCGCCGGGCCGTCGGGGCGCGAGGTGCTGATCTCGAAGCAGGTGCGCAGCAGGGCGCCGAGCGCCTTGCCCATCTGCTGCACCATGCGGTTGTGGCTGGCGGTCAGCAGGCCCTGGTGGAAGCGCAGGTCGGACGTCACGTAGTCGCCGCCGTCCTCGATCGCGCTGCGCATGCCGGCGTAGGCCGTCTCCAGGCCGGCGATGTCGTCGGCCGTCGCGCGCTGGGCGGCCAGCCGCACGGCGGCGGGCTCGACGATGCGGCGCAGCTCCTGCAGGTCGCGCACCAGATCGCGGGAGAGGCCCTGCTGGCTCTGCCAGCGCACCAGGTCCGGGTCGAACCAGTTCCAGTGCTCGGTCGACAGCACGCGGGTGCCGAGCTTGGGGCCGGTCACCAGCAGGCCCTTGGCCACCAGCGACTTCACCGCCTCGCGCACCACGGTGCGGCTGACGCCGAGCTCATGGCACAGCAGCGGTTCGGCCGGCAGCGTGCCACCCACCGCGTAGCGGCCGCCGATGATGGCCACGCCCAGCAGGTCCAGCGTGTGGCCCAGCACGTTGCGGATCAGCGGTGTGGCGATGGCCGACAGCGGTGCCGCACGGGCGGCCGCCAGCGCGGCGCCGGCCGTGGCGCGCTGGCTGCCCGGCGCCGGGACGTCATCCGGAGTGGGACTGACCATGGTGATCGCCGCCAGCGTCAGCCGCGCACGAACAGGGTGACCAGCGGCGCGTCGCCCACCTGGCGGCTCCAGTGCCCGTGCAGCGTGGGGTCGAAGCGGGCGCCGGCCGGCAGGGTGTCGGCCGAATGGAAGTGCTGGCCGGGGCCGAAGACGCGCGAGCTGCCGTCCTGCAGGCCGATCTCCATCTGGCCGGCCAGGATGAACACCCACTGCGGCTCGCCGGTGCAGTGGAACTCGCTGCGGAAGCCGACCGGGCTCTCGCGCAGCTGGTAGCCGCCGCTGGCCATCAGCGGCGAGAGCCGGGCCTGGGGCTTGCCTTCGGTCAGCGCGATCGGCTGTTCGCGCCAGCGCGCGCGGCCGTCGGTGTCGGTGTAGAGCTGGACCTGGGTGAAGCTGGGGGTCGTCATGATCGGCGGGCGGCGTCCGTCAGGGGCGCGGCAAGGGGGTTCAGGATGCCGGCGAGGGTATCAAGAAGCCGACCACGGGCCGGGTGGGCCGCCGGCCGGGCAGGGGCCTGGCGCGGCGCGCTGGGGGCATCAGTTCAGGCGTTGGCCGCTGCCGCTGTCGAACAGGTGGGTGCGCGGTGCGTCGATGGCCAGATGGACGACGTCACCCGGTTGGGCCTCGGTGCGGCCGTGCAGCACGACGGTCAGCTGCTGGCGGGCGCCGGCGTCACCGCCGGGCTCGCCGACCTCGACCAGCAGCTCGGTCTCGGCGCCGGTGGGCTCGACCACCACCACGCGCGCCGGGATGCCGCTGTCGGCCAGGGTCAGGTCGCTCGGCCGCACGCCGTAGTGCACGGCCTGGCCGGGCTGGCCCTGGCCGGCACCGGTCGCCGCCAGCGGCCACAGCGCACCGCAGGCCTCGACCACGTCGCGCATCGCGCCCGGGCCGTCGACCCGGCGCAGCGTGCCCGGCAGCACGTTCATCGCCGGCGAGCCGATGAACTGGGCGACGAACAGATTGCCCGGCCGGTCGAACAGCTCCAGCGGGGTGCCGATCTGCTCGATGATGCCGTCGTGCATGACGACGATGCGGTCGGCCATCGTCATCGCCTCGATCTGGTCGTGGGTGACGTAGACGGTGGTGGTCTTCAGCCGCTGGTGCAGGGCCTTGATCTCGGCGCGCATGGCCACGCGCAGCTTGGCGTCGAGGTTGGACAGCGGCTCGTCGAACAGGAAGACCTTGGGGTCGCGCACGATGGCACGGCCCATGGCCACGCGCTGGCGCTGGCCGCCCGAGAGCTCGCGTGGATAACGTTCGAGCAGATGGTCCAGGTTCAGGATCCTGGCCGCATGGGCCACGCGTTGGGCGGTCATCGCCGCCTCGGCCTTGCGCAGGCGCAGGCTGAAGCCCATGTTCTCGCGCACCGTCATGTGCGGGTAGAGCGCATAGCTCTGGAAGACCATCGCGATGTCGCGGTCCTTGCTCTCCAGGTCGTTGACGACGGTGTCGTCGATCGCGATCTCGCCGCCGGAGATCTCCTCCAGGCCGGCCAGCATGCGCAGCAGCGTGCTCTTGCCACAGCCCGACGGGCCGACGAGCACGACGAACTCGCCGTCACGGATGTCGAAGCCGACACCGTGCAGCACCTTGACCTTGCCACCGTAGGTCTTCTGGACGTTGCGGAACGAGACGGATGCCATGGAATGACTCTGCTGAAGCGTGAGCGGGGTGGGGACGGGCGTTCAGGACTTCACGGCGCCGGCGGTCAGGCCGGAGACCATGTAGCGCTTGAAGGTGTAGTAGATGGCCGCGGGCGGTGCGGCATAGACCAGGCCGGTGGCCATCAGCACCTCCCAGGGCGAATCGTCGGCGGCCAGGAAGTTGCCGAGCGCCACCGCCAGCGTGATGTCGGTCTCGGCCGACAGCAGCAGGAAGCCGTAGAGGTACTCGTTCCAGGCCAGCAGCAGAGCGTAGGTGCCGACCGCCACCAGGCTGGGCACCATCAGCGGCACGTAGACCAGACGGAACAGCTGCAGCGGGCTGGCGCCGTCGATGCGCGCGGCCTCGTCGAGCTCGAAGGGCAGCTTGTCGCTGGCCTGCTTGAGCACCCAGATGCAGTAGGGCGTGGCGATGGTGACCATCGCCAGGATCAGCGACCAGCGGTTGTTCAGCAGGCCGTAGGTGGCCATGGTCTTGTACATCGGCACGGCCAGGAAGGCGGCCGGGATGAAGTAGGTGAACAGCGCCAGGTTCATCACCGTGCGGCCGCCGCGCACCCGCAGCCGGCTGATCGCGAAGGCCGCGCAGGTGGCGACGAACAGCGTGATCGCGCCGACGGCCACCGCCACCATCAGCGAGTTGCCCATCTGCTGCCAGAAGTGGTTGAGGTAGTAGTGCTTCTGGCCGAAGACGGTGGCGAAGTTGTCCAGCGTCGGATGCGCCGGCCACAGATGGCCGCCGGTGGCGGTGTCGCGGGCACTGAACGCGAACACGGCCAGGTGGTAGATCGGCAGCAGGGTCCAGATCAGCACCGGGATGCCGACCAGCAGCAGCTGTGCTTCGCGGGTGACGGTCTTGAGCTTCATCGCGTGCCCCTCACTTCGACAGGCGTTTCATCATCACCCAGACCATCGGCAGCACCAGGGGCAGTGCGACGACGATGGTCGACATGGCCAGCTCGATCTGGTCGAGCCGCAGGTAGCGGATGCCGAGCGTGGCCAGCACGTGGGTCAGGTCGGCCGGGCCGCCACCGGTCAGCAGGTAGACGCTGTTGAAGTCGCCCAGGGTCCAGATCATCGAGAGCACCGTGCTGGTCACGTAGAGCCCGGCCATCGACGGCCAGGTGATGAAGCGGAACTTCTGCCAGCGGGTGGCGCCGTCCACGCTGGCCGCCTCGTAGTGCTCGGCCGGGATGGCCATGCGGCCGGCCAGCAGGATCAGCGTCCAGAACGGCAGCGACTTCCAGATGTGCATCAGCATCGAGAAGGTCAGGGCCAGCGTCGGATCGTTCAGCCAGTTCGGTCCGTCGAGGCCGGTCAGCTTGAAGTAGGTGGCGTTGATCACGCCCCACTCGGGGTTGAGCATGAAGCGCACGCTGAGGATCGTCGGGATCGACGGCACGGCCCACGGCAGGATGAACACCAGCGACAGCGCCTTGACCCACCAGCGCTGCTGCAGGAAGAAGCCCGAGAGGCCGAGGGCGACCAGCATCTTCAGGTTCACCGCCACGACGATGAACACCACGGTGTTGATCGCCGTGCGCAGGAAGATCGGGTCCTCGGCCAGCCGCACGTAGTTCTGCGGATCGCGCGCCAGCCACAGCCCGTAGCCCACCGGATACAGCACGAAGACGAGGAAGAACAGCAGATAGGGCAGCAGCAGCATCCGGCCCCAGAACTGCCAGGGGCTCAGCCCCTGGCGTCGTGGCGGGGCCTTCAGGCCGGGACTGTCCTCGGAGGGCGCGGGGGTGCGCAGGGCGTGGCTCACGTTCACGGCTCGCTCGTCTTGCGGGGCTGGGGCTGGGGCCGGGCGCCGATGCTCAGGAGCCCGCGACCGTCTTGATGCGGGCGATCATCTCGTCGACCGCCTTGTCCACCGGCACCTTCTCGTTGAGGATGCGGTTCATCGCCTTGGCCCAGACGTTCTCGTTGTTGAGCACCGTGAACTTGAAGTTCTTGGTGAACTCGAACGGCACGGTGCCGGACTTGAACTGGTTGTAGACCGTGGTGCGGTGCGGATCGGCCTTCCAGAACGGGCGCTCCTGCGCGCTCTTGAGCACCGGGAACCAGCGGCCCTGCGAGCCCTCCACGTACGGCGTCAGGTTGGACTCGTCGAGCATGAAGGTGACGAACTTCTTCGCCATGTCCTTGTTCTTCGCGTCCTTGAAGATCACGCCCGTCTTGACCGCCGCGCGGTAGACCATCTTGCTGCCGTCGGGCTTGGCCGGGAAGGCGGCGGTGGCGATGTTCTCGCCGTAGTTCTTCTTGGCGGTGGCGCGCTGCTCCTCGGTCAGCGTGGCATTGGTGCTGTCGTCGAGCCACTTGGCGGCGATCGAGATCGTCGCGTTGTGCGTCAGCAGGATGGTCTTGTTGTGGAAGGCGACGTTGTTGTCCGGGTCCTTCCAGCTGGTGGCCGACGGCGGCGTGCAGCTCTTGGCGTAGACCGAGGTGTAGTCGGTCATCGCGTTGATCAGGCCCTGGCGCACGGCCGGGTCATCGACCAGCAGCTTGCCCGAGTCGTTGACCAGCTTGACGTTGTGCGCGTCCATGAAGGTCAGGAACGAGTAGAACGAGTCGCTCGAATCCACGCCCATCGGGAAGCCCGTGGCGTAGCCGCGCTTGCCGCTCTTCTGGCGGTAGGCCGGCTGCACCTTCTCGCACCAGAAGCTCCAGTAGCCCTTCCAGTCGGTGGGGATGTCGCTGTCCTTGAAACCCGCCTCGGCCAGCATGTCCTTCCAGTACTGGATGTGCATGGTCTGCTGCTTGATCGGGAACGCGAAGTAGGCGCGCTTGCCGGTCGCGTTGTTCAGCAGGAAGGTGGTGGCCAGCGCGTTGGGTTCGAACTTCGCGCGGATCGGATCGATGATGCCGGTGACGTCCTCGAGCTTGCCGTCGAAGGCCCACTTGGCGGTGACCTGGAAGTCGTAGACGTCGCCGTAGGCCACGTCGGGCGGGTTGCCGGCATCGAGCGCGGCGACCGACTTCGGGATGATCTCCTGCGGGGCGTACAGCGACAACTCGACCTTGACGCCCTTGTTCTTCTCCTCGAACTTCTTGATGGCGGCGAACAGCGCGTCGTCCTCGCCCTTGTAGTAGCCCTTGTTCCACCACACGGTCAGGCTCTGCTGGGCCCAGACGGGCGCCGAGGCGGCCAGGCCGGTACCGATGAGCAGGCCGGCGATCCAGGGTTTGACGTTCATCGCTTGTCTCCAGTCGGGCATGCCGCGGCTTTGGCGGCGGGTTGTCTTACGTCTTATCGTATGACCGGTTACCGGTCTCACCTTGCGTGCTTTCCCTAGACGGCCCGGGGTGCGGCCTCAGGGTTTGCCGCAGCGGGGTCCCGGCATTCGGGAACCGGGCTGGGCAGGACCTGACCGGCGAAGTGCGCGGCCAGATTGGCCAGCGTCAGGTCGGCCATCGCCTGGCGGGTGTCCTGGGTCGCGCTGCCGATGTGCGGGCTGAGCACGACCTGCGGCAGTGCGCGCAGGCGCTCGGGCACGTTCGGCTCGTCGGCGAACACGTCGAGGCCGGCGGCCGGGATCACGCCGTGCTCCAGCGCGTCGATCAGTGCCGCCTCGTCGACCACCGAGCCGCGCGCGACGTTGATCAGGATGCCGCCCGCCGCCGAACTGCGGCCGAGCGCGGCCAGCACGCGGGCATCGACCAGATGCCGCGTCGCCGCACCGCCGGGCGTGATCACCACCAGCAGATCGCTGCGCGCGGCCAGTGCGGCGGCATCGGCCTCGAAGTCCCAGGGCAGTTCGGCGCGGCGTGAACGCGCGTGGTAGGCCACCGTCATGCCGAAGGCCTGCGCGCGCTGCGCGATGGCCTGGCCGATGCGGCCGATGCCCAGCAGGCCCAGGCGTGAGCCGCTCAGTTTGCGGGCCAGGGGCATCGGGCCGTCGGCGGCCCAGCGGCCCGATCGCACATGGGCGTCGGCCTGCGGGATGCGGCGCGTGGTGGCCAGCATCAGGGCCAGAGCCAGATCGGCCACGTCGTCGTTGAGCACGTCGGGCGTGTGGGTGACGGTGATGCCGCGTGCGCGGGCCGCGGCGACGTCGATGCCGTCGTAGCCGACGCCCATCACCGAGATGATCTCGAGCGCGGGCAGGCGGGCGATCAGCGCCGCGTCGACCCGCGACTCGCCCGAGGCCGAGATCGCGCGGATGTGCGGTGCGACGGCGTCGAAGGCGGCTGCGTCGGCCTGCAGGTGCAGCCGGTCATGGACACGGAAG
This sequence comes from Pseudaquabacterium rugosum, assembly GCF_038066575.1. NCBI lineage: Bacteria > Pseudomonadati > Pseudomonadota > Betaproteobacteria > Burkholderiales > Sphaerotilaceae > Pseudaquabacterium > Pseudaquabacterium rugosum. The sequence goes on from NZ_JBBUTF010000002.1 coordinate 45,749, forward strand.
TGACGCTGCAACTGAGGGGCGAGCAGCGGGGAGGTGGCGTTGACCGCCAGCAGGTCGATCGGGCCGTTCGGCGCGTCGGTCATGGGGAATCTCCTGAGGTCCGGACGGGCGCCAGGGGCTGTTGGCGTCAATCGTCATACCATAATATGCAGGCCATCAAGACCGCCCCGCAACCGGGAAAGCCAGCACGATGAGCGACCACGACACCCCGCAGCCGGACGACGACGCCGGCATTCCCCGTCCGCTGCGCAGCCAGCAGTGGTTCGGCCGCCAGGACCGCGACGGCTTTGCCTACCGCAGCTGGGTCAAGGGCAAGGGTGTGCCGCACGACCAGTTCGACGGCCGCCCGGTGATCGGCATCTGCAACACCTTCAGCGAGCTCACGCCCTGCAACTCGCACTTCAGGACGCTGGCCGAGCAGGTGAAGATCGGCGTCTACGAAGCCGGCGGCTTCCCGCTGGAATTCCCGGTGATGTCGCTCGGCGAGACGCTGCTGCGGCCCACCGCGATGCTCTACCGCAACCTCGCCAGCATGGACGTCGAGGAAAGCATCCGCGGCAACCCGATCGACGGCGTGGTGCTGCTGATGGGCTGTGACAAGACCACGCCCAGCCTGCTGATGGGCGCGGGCAGCGCCGGCCTGCCGACCATCGGCGTGTCGGGCGGGCCGATGCTCAACGGCAAGTGGCGTGGCCAGGAGCTGGGCTCGGGCACCGGCGTGTGGAGCATGAGCGAGCAGGTGCGCGCCGGCACGCTCAAGCTGCAGGACTTCTTCGAGGCCGAGAGCTGCATGCACCGCAGCCACGGCCACTGCATGACGATGGGCACGGCCAGCACCATGGCCAGCATGGTCGAGGCGCTCGGCATCGGCCTGCCCGGCAATGCGGCCTACCCGGCGGTCGACGGCCGGCGCAACGTGCTGGCGCGCAACGCCGGGCGCCGCATCGTGCAGATGGTCAAGGACGACCAGACCATCTCCAAGGTGCTCACGCGCGAGGCCTTCGAGAACGCGATCCGCACGCTGGCGGCCATCGGCGGCTCGACCAATGCGGTGATCCACCTGATCGCCATCGCCGGCCGGCTCGGCATCGATCTGACGATCGACGACTTCGAGCGCCTGGGCAGCGAGATGCCCTGCATCGTCAACCTGCAGCCCTCGGGCCAGCACCTGATGGAGGACTTCTGCTACGCCGGCGGCCTGCCGGTGGTGATGAAGGAGATCGCCGCCACGCTGCACCTGGACCACGTGACGGTCAGCGGCCAGACGGTGCGCGAGAACATCGCCGATGCGCAGAACTTCGACCCGCGCGTGATCAAGACCGTGGCCGAGCCGTTCAAGGACAAGGCCGGCATCGCCATCCTGCGCGGCAATCTGGCGCCGCGCGGCGCGGTGATCAAGCCGAGCGCGGCCACGCCCGCGCTGCTGACGCACACCGGCCGCGCGGTGGTGTTCGAGGACTCGGACGACTTCCACCGCCGCATCGACGACGAGGCGCTCGATGTCGACGAGACCTGCATCCTGGTGCTGAAGAACTGCGGCCCCAAGGGCTATCCCGGCATGGCCGAGGTCGGCAACATGCCGCTGCCGCCGAAGGTGCTGCGCAAGGGCATCACCGACATGGTCCGCATCAGCGATGCGCGGATGAGCGGCACCGCCTACGGCACCGTCGTGCTGCACACCGCGCCTGAAGCCGCCGCCGGCGGCCCGCTGGCGGTGGTGCGCAACGGCGACACCATCACGCTGGACGTGCCGAACCGGTCGCTCCACCTGCACGTCAGCGAGGCCGAGCTGGCGGCCCGGCTGGCCGACTGGCAGGCGCCCGAACCGCCGCTGAAGTCCGGCTACTGGAAGCTCTACGTCGACCACGTGCTGCAGGCCGACCAGGGCTGCGACCTGGACTTCCTGGTCGGCCAGCGCGGGGCCTTCGTGCCCAAGGACAACCACTGACGGGGCGCGCGGCCGGCCGGGCCCGGCCCGGCCGCCGCCTCAGAGCTCGTCGCGCGCCAGCCCGTCGATGTGCTGGGTGTCGTTCCAGCCGACCAGCGTGAAGCCGTCGGCCGTGTGCAGCAGGCGGTTGATCGCGCAGTTGCCCAGCTGCCAGGTGCGCGGCGCATCCAGCGGTGCCCGGGTCGCGGCGCGGTACAGGCAGTCCAGCACGCCGCCGTGGCAGACGATGGCGATGCTGCGGCCGGCGTGCGCGCGGGCGATGCGCTCGGCCGCGGCCACGCAGCGGGCGCTGAAGTCCGGGATGCTTTCGCCGCCCTCGGGCGTGTAGCTCAGGTCGCGGCCCATCCAGCGGCGGGCGATGTCGGGCCAGTGCGTCTCGATGTCACTGCGGGTGTGGCCCTCCAGCGTGCCGAAGCAGCGCTCGCGCAGCCCGGCCTCGGGCTGCACGTCCAGGCCCAGCGGGCCGGCCAGCGCCAGCGCGGTGTCCCAGGCGCGCTGCAGATCGCTGCTGATGATCTGCTCGATGCCCTCGTCGCGCAGGGCGGCGGCCAGCTGCGCGGCCTGCCGGCGGCCGAGCGCGTTCAGCGGGATGTCGCGGTGGCCCTGCAGACGCTGCTCGGCGTTCCAGGGCGTCTCGCCATGGCGGATGGCGACGATGCGGGTGACGTCGGCCATGGCCTCAGACCCCCCAGACGACCGGCACGTCCGCGCGCTGCGCCTGGCGCAGCAGCTCGATCATCGGCCACAGCCGGGTGCGGGCGGTGATGTCGGGCCGCGGCGGCGGCTCGCGCCCTTCGGCCAGGGCCTGCGCCTGGGCCTCGGCGCGGCGCGCCTCGTCGTCGGCGATCGCGGCCTCCAGCGCCTGGATCAGCGCCGGCAGGTGGGCCGCCTCGAAGATGCCGCGCGGCGCGGGCTCGCGCCCCATCGCGCGCAGCATCGCGTCACCGTGCGGGCCCAGCATGATGAGGTCGGCGGCGACCTCGCTCTTGAACTTGTAGATCATCGCGGCAGGGGCGGTACGGCAGTCCGCCCGGGTTCGGTGGGGCCGCGCGGAGGGACGGCGGCCGTGGGCCGATTGTGCGATGGCCGGCGGCACGGCGGCTGTCGGACGCCGCCGCGCGGGCTCAGGCCGGGCCGCCCGGGCGCACCAGCGTCAACCGGGGCCGGGGGGCCGGACCGGTCGCCTCGGGCGGGTTCACCAGCCGTTGCTCGAAGCTGGGCACGTCCAGCGCCGGCGCGCACAGGAAGCCCTGGAACTCGTCGCAGCCGATGTCCTGCAGGAAGCGGCGCTGCACCTCGTTCTCGACCCCTTCGGCGATCACCGTCAGCTCCATCGTGCGGGCCAGCTGCACGATGGCGCGCACGATGGCCGCGTCGCTCTCGTCCTGCGGCAGGGCGCGCACGAAGCTGCGGTCGATCTTCAGCCGCCGCAGCGGCATGCGCTTGAGGTAGGACAGGCTGGAGTAGCCGGTGCCGAAATCGTCGATCGCCAGCCGCACGCCCATGGCCGAGAGCTGCGCCAGCCGGCCCAGCGTCTCATCCCCGTCCTGCAGCAGGGACTCGGTCAGTTCCAGCTCCAGCAGCTCGCCCGCCAGCCCGTGCTCGGCCAGCGTGTCGGCCACCCGCTGCACGAACTCGGCCTGCTGGAACTGCAGCGCCGAGACATTGACCGAGACCGGCATCTGCAGGCCGCGCTGCTGCCACTGTGCGGCCTGCCAGACGGCCTGGCGCAGCACCCAGTCGCCGAGCGCGATGATGAAGCCGCTGGCCTCGGCCACCGGGATGAACTGGGCCGGCGAGACCTCGCCCAGCTCCGGATCGCGCCAGCGCAGCAGCGCCTCGGCGCCGACGATGCGGCCGCTGACCAGATCGACCTGCGGCTGGTAGTGCAGGCGGAAGCGCTGCTGGGCCAGGCCCTGGCGCATCGCGTGGTCCATCCGCATCTGGTGGCGGCGGTCGCCGGCACCGTCCTCGGGCTGGTGCAGCCGGTAGCACTCGCGGCCGCTGAGCTTGGCGCGCCGCATCGCGGCCTCGGCCTGGGCCAGCAGCACGTCGCCTTCGCCCGCATCCACCGGATAGAGCGCGACGCCGATGCTGGCCGTCAGCGTGAACGGCAGGTCCTCGACGCAGTGCGGCTGGCCGACGGCCTGCAGCACGCGGCGGGCGGTGGTCTCGGCGGCGCTCTGGTCGGCCTCGCGCAGCAGCAGCGCGAACTGGTCGCCGCCCAGTCGCGCGACCAGGTCCTGGTGGCGCACGCAGCCGCGCAGGCGCTCGGCCGTCTCCTGCAGCAGCTGGTCGCCGACGCTGGCGCCCAGGCCGTCGTTGACGTGCTGGAAGTGGTCCAGGTCGAGCACCAGCACCGCCAGCGGCTGGTGCTGGGTGCGCGCGCGCTGCAGCGCCAGCGCCAGCGCCTGCCCCAGACCATGGCGGTTGGGCAGCCCGGTCAGCGGATCGCTGCTGGCGAGCTGCTCGATGCGGTGTGTGGCGCGCACCAGCTCGGTCCGGTCCCGGAAGGCCCAGACGCGGCCGCAGGGGCGGCCCTGCACCAGCAGCGGCTGGCTGACGCGCTCGAGCACCCGGCCCGAGCGCAGCGTGATCTGGTCGGTGGAGCCCATCAGGGCGGCCTGGCCGATGGTCTGCAGCCGGCGGGCGTAGAGCTCGGGCTCCTCGACGGCCAGGCGCAGGTGCTCGTGCACGGCGGCATCCTGCCGCCGGCTCAACAGCTCGGACGGCAGCCCCCAGATCAGCGCGAAACGGTGGTTGAAGCTGCGGATCGCGCCCTGGCCGTCGGTGACCAGGATGCCGTCGGCGGTCGATTCCAGCGTGGCCTGCAGTTCGGCCAGCGTGCGCTGCTGCTCGTCCTGCACCGCGCGCTCGGTGCTGCGGTCCTGCAGCTGGACCAGCCAGCAGGCCGGCAGATCGGGCGTCGCGCCCAGGCGGTGGATGCGGCGGCTGACGTGGCGGCGCGCGCCCGCGGCATCCCCCAGCACGGTTTCGCTGTGCAGCGGGCCGTCGTCACCGGCGCGCACGCCCAGCCAGAAGGCCGTGTCCTCGGGCGTCGGGATCAGCTGCTCGACCGGCAGCCGGGCCAGCGTGGCCTCGTCCAGGCCGAGCAGCGTGCAGGCGGCCGCGTTGGCCGCGCACAGGTGCAGCGCATGACCATCGATCAGCCAGGCCGGCTCGCCGATCCACTCCAGCATGCGGCGGGCCGGATGGTCGGCCGCCAGACGCGGCGGCGGCGTGCTGAGGGCGGGAGTCTGCGTCATCGCGGCGTCCCGTCAGGCGGCAGCCCGGTGGTCACCGGGCTGCGGCGCCGGCCGCTGGCCCGGCTCGAAGAAATAGACCATCCGCGGTCGCGGCGACAGCCAGTCGCGCACCGCCGCGGGCAGGGCGGCCGGCTTGAGGCTGCGGCGGATCGTCAGACCGTTCGGCTCGCGGTCGAGGTCGACGATCAGCGCGTCATCGGGCGAGCGGTCGAGCTCGCACACCAGCACCGAGGGCTTGAGGGGGCGGCTGGCGTTGACGCTGATCACGCTGGCGTAGCGCTCGTCGCTGAGCTGCACGCAGCTGCCGGGCGGGTAGACGCCCATCATGCGGATGAAGGCGCTCAGCAGCGCCGCATCGAACTGGTTGCGGCACTGCGAGAACATCAGCGACAGCGCCTCGTGCGGCGTGATGGCCAGCGCGGGCCGCGCCGGGTTGCACAGCCGGTCGTAGCGGTCGACGATGGCCACGATGCGTGCCAGCGGATGGATCTGCGGGCCGCGCATGTGCTGCGGAAAGCCGCTGCCGTCGTCGAGCTCGTGGTGCTGGGTCAGGATCTGCAGGGCGTCCTCGTCCAGTCCCATGCGTCGGCCCAGCACCAGGCCATGGGCCACGTGATCGCGGTAGAGCGCCAGTTCGGCCGGATGGCTCAGGCACTCGGCGGCATGGGCGCGTTCGGGCAACTCCAGCTTGCCGATGTCGTGCAGCAGCGCGGCGCGACCCAGACACTGCAGCTGCGCGGGTGACAGCTGCTGGGCGCGGCCCAGCAGCATGGCCACCAGCGAGACATTGAGTGCATGGGCGGCGGCCGGGTCGTCATGGCCTTGCGCCAGCACGCGCACGCTGACCTCCCCTTCGGCCAGCAGCTGGCTCAGCAGGTCGTCGGTCAGGCGGGTGCAGGTCTGCAGCGCCTGCTCGGGGGCGTCGAGCAGGGTGCGCAGGGCATTCGCGCAGGCGTCGCCGGCCTCGGTGTAGCGCTGCTGGCAGCGCTGCAGGGCCTCGCGCTGGCTCTGCAGGGCGCGCTCGTGGGCGGAGGCCGGGGCCGTTGCCGGGCGGTCCGCCGGCTGGGCGGCCGGGGGCGGCGTGGTGGCCGCGGCGGCGTGCGTGGCGGCGTTCGAGGGGGGGCGGGTGCCGGACAGCGGCGGCGGCGAGGGCCAGGCGATCACCGTCGCCCCGGCGGGGGCGGGGGTGGAGGTGGGCGCGGCGGCCGTCGGCGCGTCGGATCCGACCGGCGAGGCGGGTGTGGGCGTGGACGTGGGCGTGGCGGCCGGAGCCGGCATCGGCTCGGCTGCCGGGCCCTGCACGGCTGCCGGTGGCGGCGCAGCCGTGGCGTCGTGCGGCGTGGCCGCGTCCTCGCCCACGGCGTCGGCCGGCACGCTGCGCTCCGGGCTCCAGCGCACGCGCGCCAGGCCCAGCCCGCGGATGGTCTCGATCTGGTCCGCACTCTGGATCTGGAAGCTCGAGCGTGCGAAGGGGTGCGCCCACCAGCCCAGATCGAGGTGGACGAACATCCCCACCTGCAGCTCATCGATGTTGATCGTTGCCGACATGGCGCCCTGTGCAATGCATGTGGCGGGCCCCAAAGGCCCCCCGTTGGGCAGGGTTTCGGCAGCCGCGGGCGGGACTTGACCGTGGCGTCAGGTCCGCCCCGCCGGTGATCCCGGGTGCCGCGCGCCGGGCGTGACCTCGGTCACGCCGGTGTTCGGCCGTGGCGGGCGCAGGGGCGCCGTGGCGGCCGCGGGGCGCTCAGCGCCGGCGCAGCGCGCGCCACGCCGATGGCGTCATCCCGCAGCCGCGGACGAAGAAACGGCTGAAATAGCCGGCATCGCCGAAGCCCAGGCCGTGGGCGATCTGCTGGATCGTGAGCTGGGTGTAGGCCAGATCGCGCTGGGCCTCCAGCAGCAGCCGGCGGTGCACCTCGTCGAGCGCGCCATGGCCCAGCACGGCGCGGCAGACCCGGTTGAGCTGGGTCGGCGTGATGGCCAGCGCCGCGGCGTAGTCGCTCAGCGGCGGTTGTTCGCGGAAGCGGGCTTCGATCAGTGCTCGGAAGCGGGCGACGTGGCGGCGGGCGCGGTCGCCGGTGGCAGCCGGACCCGGGGCCGCCGTGGCGGTGGCGGGCGTCGCGGACAGGGCCTGCGGTGCGGACAGGGCCTGCGGTGCGGACAGGGCCTGCGGCGTGGGCATGGCCTGCGGCGGCGTGACCTCGGCCCGCCCCAGGCCGATCAGCAGACGCAGCAGGGCGGCGTCCAGCGCCGCTTCGCGCCAGGGGGCGGGCGGGGCCAGGAACTCGTCGCGCAGCGCACGGGCCGCCCGCGCCGCCATCGCGTGGCCGCCATCGTCCGCCGCGCCGCGGTTGTCGGCGGAGCCGGTGCTGTCGGCCGGTCCCGGTGCCTGTGATCTCGTGTCTGCCGCGCCGGCCTGCAGCAGCCCCGGCGTGGCCAGTCGCGCGCCCAGCCCGCCCAGCGGCTCGACCAGGCGCTCCAGATGGCTGCGCAGCACCGTCAGCACGCAGCCGTCGATGCCGGGCTCGAACTGGAAGCCATGCACCACCGGTGGCGGCACCCACAGCAGGGCCGGCCCGGCCAGCGGCCAGAGCGCGCCGTCGACCTGGGCCCGGCCCTGGCCGGATTCGATGTACAGAATTTGAAACAGCGTCGCGTGGCGATGGGGCCGGATCTCCCAGGCGTGCAACTGACTGCGGGCGGCGATGCTCTCGCAGTGCAGCCAGTCCACACCCAGGCCACCGCCGGTCTCGCCATAGAGCGCATAGGTCGGCAGGCCGCCGTCGTCACGGATCGGGCCCTGGGGTTTGCGAGAGGTCGCCATGTTCGAATTGTTCAAGACCTGGGCGTCTGCGTCCATTGGCGGGCGGGGCGGCGGTCCCTAGGCTTGCGGCCTTGTCATCGATCAAACCGCGCCGGCCTGCGCTGCCGTCGCCCGCACCGGAGACCCCGCCCATGTCCACCGTCACCCACCGCACCCAGGTCGCCATCATCGGCGCCGGTCCGTCCGGCCTGCTGCTGGGGCAGTTGCTGGCCCGGTCCGGCATCGACAACGTCGTGCTGGAGCAGCGCAGCCCCGACTACGTGCTCGGCCGCATCCGCGCCGGCGTGCTCGAACAGACCGCCGTCGATCTGCTGGCCGAGGCCGGCGTGTCCCGGCGCATGCATGCCGAAGGCCTGCCGCACGACGGCGTGGTGCTGTGCTTCGACGGCCAGCTGCACCGCATCGACCTGCACGCGCTGACCGGCAAGCGGGTGATGGTCTACGGCCAGACCGAGGTCACGCGCGACCTGATGGACGCCCGCGGCGCCAGCGGCCAGACCACCGTCTACGAGGCGGCCGACGTCGCCATCCACGACTGGTCGCTCGACGGCGCGCCGCGCGTGACCTGGACGGCCGGCGGCCAGTCCCACGAGCTGCACGCCGACTTCATCGCCGGCTGCGACGGCTTCCACGGCGTGTGCCGCGCCAGCGTGCCCCAGGACGCGATCACGCTCAACGAGAAGGTCTACCCCTTCGGCTGGCTGGGCCTGCTCAGCGACACGCCGCCGGTGCACGAGGAGCTGATCTACGTCCACCACGAGCGCGGCTTCGCGCTGTGCAGCCAGCGCAGCCGCACGCGCAGCCGCTACTACGTGCAGTGCAGCCTGCAGGACAAGGTCGAGGACTGGTCGGACGAGGCCTTCTGGGCCGAGCTCAAGCGCCGCCTGCCGGCCTCGGTGGCGGCCGATCTGGTGACCGGACCGTCGCTGGAGAAGTCGATCGCGCCGCTGCGCAGCTTCGTCGCCGAGCCGCTGCGCTTCGGCCGCCTGTTCCTGGCCGGAGACGCCGGCCACATCGTGCCGCCGACCGGCGCCAAGGGCCTGAACTTGGCCGCCAGCGACGTCGGCTACCTGTGGCAGGGCCTGGTCGAGCACTACCGCGGCGCCTCGATGGCCGGGCTGGACGCCTACAGCCAGCGCGCGCTGGCCCGCATCTGGAAGGCCGAGCGCTTCAGCTGGTGGATGACCTCGCTGATGCACCGGTTTCCGGAGACCGGCGTCACCGGCCCCTTCGGCGAGCGCATGCAGCAGGCCGAGCTGGCCTATCTGTTCGAGTCGAAGGCGGCGCAGACGGTGCTGGCCGAGAACTACGTCGGCCTGCCGATGTGAGGGCCGCGGGCGCCGGGCGACCGGCCGCCGTCAGACGCCGTCGAACAGCGGCCCGGCGCCGCTGCCGGACCCCGCACCGGTCGGCGGCGTCAGCCCCAGGTGGCGCCAGGCGGCCTGGGTCGCGATGCGCCCGCGCGGCGTGCGCTGCAGATAGCCCTGCTGGATCAGGTAGGGCTCGATCACGTCCTCGATCGTGCCCGGCTCCTCGCCGATGGCGGCGGCCACGTTGTCCAGGCCCACCGGGCCGCCGTCGAAGCGGTGCACCACGGCCTCCAGGAACTTGCGGTCCATCAGGTCGAAGCCCTCGGGGTCGACATCCAGCATCTTCAGCGCCGCATCGGCGATCTTGCGCGTGATGATGCCGTCGCCCTTGACCTCGGCATAGTCGCGCACCCGGCGCAGCAGGCGGTTGGCGATGCGCGGCGTGCCGCGGCTGCGGCGGGCGATCTCGAAGGCCCCTTCACCGCGGATCGGCACGTTCAGCAGCCCGGCCGAGCGCTCGACGATGGTGCCGAGTTCGGCCGGCGTGTAGAACTCCAGCCGCGCCACGATGCCGAAGCGGTCACGCAGCGGGTTGGTCAGCATGCCGGCGCGCGTGGTGGCACCCACCAGCGTGAAGGGCTGCAGGTCCAGCTTGATGCTGCGCGCCGCCGGCCCCTCGCCGATCATGATGTCGATCTGGTAGTCCTCCAGCGCCGGGTAGAGGATTTCCTCGACCAGCGGGCTGAGCCGGTGGATCTCGTCGATGAACAGCACGTCGTTCTTCTCGAGATTGGTCAGCAGCGCGGCCAGATCCTTGGGCTTTTCCAGCACCGGGCCGGAGGTCTGGCGCAGGTTGACGCCGAGCTCGGCGGCGACGATGTGGCTCAGCGTGGTCTTGCCCAGGCCCGGCGGGCCGAACAGCAGCACGTGATCCAGCGCCTCCTGGCGCTTGCGGGCGGCGCCGATGAAGATCTCCAGCTGCTCGCGCGCCTTGGCTTGGCCGATGTATTCCTGCAGCGCCTTGGGCCGCAGGGCGCGCTCCAGCGCCTCCTCCTGGGTCGACTGCGGCGCGGTGGCCACCAGGCGCGGGGAGGGGGGAGCGGCGAAGTCGTCGGTCTGGATGCCCATACAGCGTATTGTCCATCCGCCGGCGGGCGGATGCTCAGCGCGACAGGGCCTTGAGCGCGGCCTTGATGCCGTCGGACACGCCGATGTCCGGTGGCAGGGCCTTGAGCGCGGTGGCCGCTTCCTTCTCGTTGTAGCCCAGCGCCAGCAGGGCCTGCACGATGTCGGTCTGGGCCTCGTGGGTGATCGCGGCGGCGCCACCGCCCGGTCCGGCGATGTCCTCGGCCAGCTTGCCCTTGAGCTCCAGCAGCAGGCGCTCGGCCGTCTTCTTGCCGATGCCCGGCACCTTGACCAGGCGGCTGACCTGCTGCTGGGCCACGGCCTGGGCCAGTTCGGTCACGCTCAGGCCCGACAGGATGGCCAGCGCCATGCGCGGGCCGATGCCGCTGATCTTGACCAGTTCGCGGAAGGTGGTGCGTTCTTCCGGCGTCAGGAAGCCGTAGAGCAGCTGCGCGTCCTCGCGCACGACGAAGTGCGTCAGCAGGGTGACCCGCTCGCCGAGCGCCGGCAGGTTGTAGAAGCTGGACATGGGCACGTCGACTTCGTAGCCCACGCCGTTCACGTCGAGAAGCACCTGGGGCGGCGTCTTGGCCGCCAGGGTGCCGGTCAGTCGTCCGATCATGCGGCGCAGTGTACGGGGCGCCGACCGCCGCGCCGGAGGGCGGGCGTCAGTCGTCCTGATCGAGGTCGGCGGTTTCCCGCTGGGCCGCTTCCTCGGCCATGATCTGGGCGCGTTCGGCCCGCTCCGCGCGCTGGCGCGCCCGTCGCCACTGGCGGTCGGAGGCGAAGCCGGCCAGCAGCGCGGCCTGCTGGGCGCTGGCGCCACGGGCCAGCGCCTGGCGCGCCAGGGTGACGCGCACGTGTTCGACCCAGGCGCGTGGCGACAGCCCGGTGTGCTGGCGGAACAGGCGTGTCAGATGGCGGGTGGTCACGTCGGCCACCTCGGCCAGGGCCTCCACCGGCCAGTCGCGGGTCGGCGCCAGACTGACCGCGTCCTGCACGCGCTGCAGCGCCCCGTGCAGGTGGTCGCGGTACTGCAGCAGCGGCGAGCGCTGCGGGGCATCGGCGCTGCGGCGTGCGGCCATGACCAGCTGGTGGGCGATGCGGGCCGCCAGCGCATCCCCGTTGACGCCACCGATCAGGTGCAGCATCAGATCGAGGCTGGCGCAACTGCCGGCACAGCTGGCCAGCGGTCCATCCTCGACCCACAGCCGGTTCGGCACGGGCTGGGCCGTCGGCACGGCCTGCTGCAGCGCGTCGACCGCCGATGGGTGGGTGGTGCACCGGCGACCGTCGACCAGGCCGGCGGCCGCGGCCAGGTCGATGCCCTCGCCGATGGTCAGCAGGCGGTGTGCGCCGTCGGCTTCACGCAGGGCCGGACCGACGACGCGCGCCAGCCAGTCCCGTGTCGCGGCCCAGGCCGCATCGGCCGGCCGCGTCGGCGCCGGGCCGGCATGGCTGCCGAGCACGATCCAGGTCGGCCGTGCGAGGGTCTCGGGCAGCGGGGCCAGGCCGCTGCAGTACAGGCCTTCGGCCGTCAGGGCCGAGGCCTGCGGGCCGACGTGCCGGATGGCGAAAGCGCCTGGCTCCCCCTGCTGCAGCGAGGCCGTGTTGGCCCGACGCAGGGCCTCGGCCGCGCTGGCCAGGTCCATCAAGGGGGTGTCAGGGAGGACGATGAACAGCACGTCGACCATGTTCGGCTGGCAGATGTCGTTGGAGTGGGGCCCGAAACCGCCGGCAGGAGCGGCGGGTCTTCGGTCGGGGCAGGCGAGAGGCGGCACACAGGCGCGTCTGGCAGGGGGCGGATCCCTGGCGAGGTCCGGGTCAGGCCACGGCGGTCTCCGCGCCAGGCCGGTCCGGGCAAGGCGGTCGCACCGGGCCGGTGGCCGCCTGCAGGGGCAGCCGGACGATGAATTCGCTGCCGGCGCCCGGGCTGCTGACCAGGTCGAGCCGGCCGCCCATCGCCTGGACCAGCTGGCGCGTGATCGCCAGCCCGAGGCCGGCGCCCTGGCGCTGTCCGACGGCGGCCGAACCTTGCTGGTAGGGATCGAAGATGCGGGCCTGCTCGTCGGGGGTGATGCCCGGGCCCTGGTCGGCCACGTGCAGGGTCAGCGCGTGACCGTCCCAGCGGGCTTCGACACGGACTTCGCCGGCCGGTGTGAACTTCAGTGCGTTGTGGCCCAGATTGGCGAGTACCTGCGCGACGCGCGTGCCGTCCATGGTCAGCCGCAGATCGGCCGGCCAGCGGGTCTGCTCGCGCAGCACCAGGCCCCTCAATCCGGCGTCCAGGCGCAGCGGTGCCAGGGCCTGTGACCACCAGGTGGACAGCGGCGTCGGCCGCAGCTGCAGGTGCAGTCGTCCGTGCGCCGCACCGGCGTGGTCCAGCGTGGACTCCAGCAGCTGCTGCAGCTGGCGAGCGGCCTGCTGCATGGTCCGCAGCAGCTCCTGCTGCAGGTCGGCGGGCTGGTCGCCGTCGCGCAGGACCCCCAGTCCGGCGCCCAGTGCCGCGACGGTGCCGCGCAGTTCGTGGCCCAGAAAGCCGATGAAGCGGTCGCGGGCCTGCAGCGCCTGCTCGGCCTCCTGCCGGCGGCGGCTTTCCTCGCGCAGTGCGCTGCCCAGGCGGCGGGTGCTGGCCCACAGGCCCAGCAGGATGGCCAGCAGGGACAGCAGCACGGGCAACAGCCAGAGGCCGGCGCCGCCCAGCGGCGCGGCGAAGGCCGCGGCATGGGGCAGCCCGTCGACCGTCGGCCGGTCCAGGGTGGCGGAGGCGCTCAACACATGCGCCAGCGCCGGGTCGTGGCTCCAGGCCGCGAGCGCGGACGCGACGATCGCACGGCCGTATCGCCGCCCTGCAGAGGCAGGACGACGGCAGCGGATCAGCGTGTGATCGAGGAGTCGGGGCATGGCGGCGGGCGGAGTCGGCCCTGCCATCGCGCCCATCGACATGGACGCACAAGCCTGTGCAGAAGCCGTGCCGTCAGGTTAGCAGTCCGCTTTCCCGGGCCCCGCGACTGAAGGGCGTCCGTCCTCTCGCGGTGCGCGCTGTCGTGATCTACGCACGGAAATCAAGAAACCCGGCGCCGGTTTTCAGGTGGCTTGCACGCAACGAATTGTGATAACCGCCGAAGTCAATCCTTGCTTTTAGGGGGTGATGGCCGGGTGCTGCCGGGTCATCCCCGAGGTGCCAGCCACGCCCGGGCGAGGTCGATCCAGGCCCGCGCGCCGACCGGGATCAGCGCGTCGTTGAAGTCGTAGCTGGGGTTGTGCAGCATGCAGGGGCCCAGGCCGTGGCCGGCGCTGCGGTGGTCGCCTTCGCCGTTGCCGATCATGAAATAGCAGCCCGGCACCTGCTGCAGGTAGAAGCTGAAGTCCTCGGCGCCCATCGTCGGCTCGAAGTCGATGACCTGGTCGGCGCCGAAGGTGTCGGCCAGCACGCGGCGGGCGAAGGCGGTCTCGGCCTCGTGGTTGATCGTCGGCGGGTAGTTGCGCGAGAACGCGAACTCGACCTGGCAGCCGTAGGCGGCGGCCAGCTGCCGCGTCATCTCGCCCATGCGCTGCTCGATCAGGTCCAGCACCTCGGTGCGGAAGGTGCGCACCGTGCCCTGGATCTCGCAGCGGTCGGGGATCACGTTGGTGGCCTCGCCGGTGTGGATCATCGTCACCGAGATCACGCCGGTGTCGATCGGTTTGACATTGCGCGAGACGATGGTCTGGAAGCCCTGCACCAGGGCGCAGGCGGCCGGCACCGGATCGATGCCCAGGTGCGGCATCGCGCCATGCGCGCCCTTGCCGACCAGCGTGATCAGGAACTCGTTGCTGCTGGCGTAGCAGGGGCCGGGCTTGAGCGCGAACTGGCCGGCACGCAGGCCCGGCCAGTTGTGCGCGCCGAAGATGGCCTCGACCGGGAAGCGCTCGAACAGGCCGTCCTTCATTATCTCGCGGGCGCCGCCGCCGCCTTCCTCGGCCGGCTGGAACACCAGCACCACGCGGCCGTCGAAGTCGCGCGTGGTCGACAGATGGCGGGCGGCGGCCAGCAGCATCGCCGTGTGGCCGTCGTGGCCGCAGGCGTGCATGCGGCCCGGATGCCGGCTGGCATGGGCGAAGGTGTTGCGCTCGGTGATCGGCAGCGCGTCGAAGTCGGCCCGCAGCGCGACGCCGCGCGGGCTGCTGCCGCCCTGGATCACGCCGACCACGCCGGTGCGGCCCAGGCCGCGGTGCACCTCGATGCCCCAGTCCTGCAGCGTGCGGGCGATCAGCGCCGAGGTGCGGTGCTCCTCGAAGCACAGTTCGGGGTGGGCGTGCAGGTCGCGGCGCAGCGCGGTGATCTCGGCGACATCGGCCAGGATGGGGTCGTGCGGGGGCATCGTCAGGTCTCCAGGCGGCCGGCCTCGGCTCCGGGCGTGGCGCCGGGCGACTCGTGGACCAGTGTAGCGGCGGCCCCTGTCGCGGCGGCGCGTGCCGGGCGTGACCCTGTGGTCGCTGTGCCATCATCCGGCCATGAGCGTCGCCACCGCATCCTCCCCGCTCGTGCCTGCCGAGCACATCGTCCGCGGCGCCTGTCCGCACGACTGCCCCGATACCTGCGCACTGCGCGTGACCGTGCGCGACGGTGTCGCGGTCAAGGTCGGTGGCGACCCCGATCACCCGCCGACCCACGGCGCGCTGTGCACCAAGGTATCGCGTTATCCAGAGCGCACCTACCACCCGGAGCGCGTGCTCACGCCGCTGCGCCGCGTCGGCCGCAAGGGCGAGGGCCGCTTCGAGCCGATCAGCTGGGAGGCCGCGCTCGCCGAGATCGCGCAGCGCCTGCAGGCCATCGCCGCGCGCGATCCGCAGGCCATCCTGCCCTACAGCTATGCCGGCACCATGGGCCTGCTGCAGGGCGAGGCGATGGCCGGGCGTTTCTTTCACCGGCTGGGCGCCAGCTTGCTCGACCGCAGCATCTGCGCCAACGCCGGAGGTGAGGCGCTGGCCGGCACCTACGGCGCCAAGATCGGCATGCACCTGGAGCACTTCGCCGAGGCGAAGCTGATCCTGATCTGGGGCAGCAACTCGATCGCCAGCAACCTGCATTTCTGGACCTTCGCCCAGCAGGCCAAGCGCGCCGGGGCGAAGCTGGTGTGCATCGATCCGCGGCGCAGCGAGACGGCCGAGAAGTGCCATGAGCACCTCGCCCTGCGCCCTGGCACCGACGGCGCGCTGGCGCTGGCGCTGATGCACGAGCTGATCGGCCACGAGCTGCTCGATGCCGACTACATCGCGCGTCATGTGGCGGGCTTCGATGCATTGCGCGCCGAGGCCCTGCAGTGGCCGCCCGAGCGGGCGGCGGCCGTCTGCGGCCTGCCGGCCGAGGTCATCCGCGCGCTGGCGCAGGACTACGGCCGCAGCCCGGCGGCCGCCATCCGCCTGAACTACGGCATGCAGCGCGTGCACGGCGGTGGCAATGCGGTGCGCCTGATCGCGCTGCTGCCCTGTCTGACCGGCGCCTGGCGCCGCCGCGGTGGCGGCCTGCTGCTGTCGGCCTCGGGCTGGGGGCGGCCGCACGTGGCGCCGGATCTGCAGCGCCCCGGTCTGCTGGCCGGCCGCCAGCCGCGGACCCTCAACATGAGCACCATCGGCGACGACCTGCTGCACGAAGGCTCGCCCGCCTTCGGGCCGCGGGTCGAGGCCGTCATCGTCTACAACAGCAACCCGGTGGCGGTGGCGCCGGACTCCGCCCGCGTGGCCGCCGGCTTCGCGCGCGAGGA
The DNA here is from genome assembly GCF_038066575.1 of Pseudaquabacterium rugosum. Lineage (NCBI taxonomy): Bacteria > Pseudomonadati > Pseudomonadota > Betaproteobacteria > Burkholderiales > Sphaerotilaceae > Pseudaquabacterium > Pseudaquabacterium rugosum. The sequence goes on from NZ_JBBUTF010000002.1 coordinate 61,969, forward strand.
CCTCTACACCGTCGTGCTGGAGCACTTCCTGACCGACACCGCCGACCATGCGGACATCGTGCTGCCGGCCACCACCCAGCTCGAACACCGCGACATCGTGCTGTCCTACGGCCACACCTGGGTGATGGCCAACGCACCGGCCATCGCGCCGCTGGGCGAGGCGCGGCCCAACACGCGGATCTTCCGCGACCTGGCGCGTGCGATGGGCTACGACGAGCCCTGCTTCGCCGACGATGACGAGACCCTGGCCCGCCAGGCCCTGCCCGGGCTGGACCAGGATGCGCTCTGGCGCCAGGGCTGGTTGCGCCTGCCGGTGCCCGAACAGCCGCTGGCCGACGGCGGCTTTCCGACGCCGGACGGCAAGGCCCGGGTGCTGGGGCCGGGCGATGCCTGGGGCGTGCCCACCCACGTGCCGCCGCACGAGAGCGCCGATTCGGCGCCCGCGCTGGCGGCCCGTTATCCGCTGGCCATGATCTCGCCGCCGGCACGCCACTTCCTGAACTCCAGCTTCGTCAACGTCAAGAGCCTGCGCAGCATCGAGGGCGAACCGGTGCTGGAGATGCATCCGGACGATGCGGCCGCCCGCGGCATCGTCGATGGCGCGCGGGTGCGCGTGTGGAACGACCGCGGCGTCCACCGCTGCAAGGCCGTGGTCGGTCCGCGCGCGCGGCCGGGCGTGGTCAACGGTCTGGGCATCTGGTGGCGCAAGTTCGCCGCCGACGGTACCAACGTCAACCAGCTGACCAGCCAGAAGCTGACCGACATCGGCCGCGGCGCGACCTTCTACGACTGCCTGGTCGAGGTCGCGGCCGAGGCCGGGGACGAGCCGGCGGATGCCGCCGCTCCCGGCCATGCCACCCGCGCAGCGGCCACCGGCGCCTTGCAGCCGGACTGAGGTGATGGTCGGCGTCTCGGGCCGGGCGCATCCGTGGGTGCCACGGTGGGTCCATCGGCGGGCTGCGGTGCCCCTTGCCCTGGCCACGCTGCTGCTCGGCGGCTGCCAGAGCCTGGGTGCCGTCGGCGAGGCGGTCGGCTACTACGGCCAGGCGGTCGGCGGCCACCTGCAGCTGATGCGGGCGGCGCGGCCGGTCGACGACTGGCTGGCCGATCCGGCGACCCCGCCCGCGCTGGCCGGGCGGCTGCGCGAGGCGCAGCAGATGCGGCGTTGGGCGGTGCAGGCGCTGGCCCTGCCCGACAACGCCAGCTACACGCGTTATGCGCAGCTCGATCGGCCCGCCGTGGTCTGGAACGTGGTGGCCACGCCGGAGCTGTCGCTGGCGTTGCACACCTGGTGCCATCCGCTGATGGGCTGCGTCGGCTACCAGGGCTGGTTCGACGAGGCCCGTGCCCGTGCCGAGGCAGCGCGGCTGCAGGCCCGGGGCCTGGAGGTGATGGTCTACGGCGTGCCGGCCTACAGCACGCTGGGCTGGACCAACTGGCTGGGCGGCGATCCGCTGCTCGACACCTTCGTGCGCGGCGCCGAGGACGAGACGGCCCGCCTGATCTTCCACGAGCTGGCGCATCAGCGGGTCTACGTCGCCGACGACACCCGCTTCAACGAGTCTTACGCGACGGCGGTCGAGCGTCTCGGTCTGGCCCGCTGGCAGGCCGACCAGGGGCGGCCGGTCGTCGACGGCACGCGGGCTGCCCGCCTGCGTGCCGACTTCCTGCGCCTGACCCGTCAGGCCCGCGATGAGCTGCAGGCGCTCTACGCCCGCCAGGATCTGTCGGCGGCCGAGCGCCGGCAGCAGAAGGCCGAGGTCTTCGCTCGGCTGCGGGCCGCCCACGCGGCGCTCAAGGCCGGCCCCTGGCAGGGCGATGCCCGCTACGACGCCTGGTTCGCGCGGGCCAACAATGCCGCGCTCGCGCTGCAGACGGCCTATGACGGCTGGGTGCCGGCCTTCGAGCGCCTGCATGCCGAGGAGGGCGCCGACTTCGCCCGTTTCCATGCGGCGGTCGAGCGGCTGGCGGCGCTGCCGCCCGATGAGCGGCGCGCCCGGCTGCAGGCCTTGATGGCGCCCGTGCAGCCTTTCACGACGCGACCCTGATGGGCGGCCCGCCAGCCGTGCGCGATGGTGCGCGCCGTTCCGTCCCCGTCAACGTCCGTTGCGCCGCCCCGGGCGGCTTGTCCGCATGAGCCACACCCTGCACCTGCATCGCCCTCACGATCTCGGCCTGGAGGGCGCGCGGGCGATCGCCCGGCGCTGGATCAGCGAGGCCGAGTCGGTCTTCGGTCTGCGCTGCCGCAGTGAGCCGGGTGTGGCCGGGGACCGCGTGCATTTCGAGCGGCCGGGCGTGCGGGGCACGCTCCAGGTTGCCGCCGACGGCTTCACGCTCGATGCCCAGCTGGGCTTCCTGCTGGCCGGCTTCGCGCCGCGCATCGAGGCGGAGATCGCCCGCAATCTCGATGCGCTGCTGGGCGCGGCCCGGCAGGGTGACGCGATGTGAGTCGGCCGGGGCGCTGGTGCGCCGCCGGCCGGCAAGGTCACTTCAGGCTGTCGACCAGATCGACGTAGCGGGTCATCGCGTCATCGGTGGACGTGCCGCGCAGGCCGGCCCAGCCGTCCCACTTGGCGCGGCCGACCAGGTCGCTGAAGCCGGGGCGTTCACCCGTCACGTCGCCCTCGGTGGCCTGCTTGTACAGCGCATAGAGCTGCAGCAGGGTCATGTTGTCGGGGCGAGACGTCAGCTGACGTGACTCGGTGACGGCCTGCTGGAAGCGGGCGTTCAGATCGTCCATCGGTGCTCCTGGTACTGGCAGCATGACTGTCGGCCGCGTGGGCTGCGGCCTGTAGTGCAACGGCGGATTGTCTGGCCCGCTCATGCGGGCAGGTGTGCAGGGCGCACGCACCGCCGGCGCCGCTTTGCAAGCGGATGCAACAGGATGCGCCCCGCTGTCGCGGGCCAGCCCCCGGTGACGGCGGGCTGGCCACGGCGCAGGTTCAGCGCTCGGGCGGCCTCGACAGCCCGTCGCCGGACGCCGCTTCGCCGTCGCCCGAACCCTCCCGGCGCACATCCGGCCGCACCAGTGGCGGCAGGGCTGCCCCCAGCTCGGTCGAGCGGCCATGCGGCATCTCGTCGAAGCCGCGCGAGCGCATGCCCCCGCGCAGATAGCGGTTGTGCGGGTTGATCCGGGGCAGGAAGCGGGCGAGCTCGGACAGCGCCATCTGGTAGACGTCGCGCTTGAACTCGATGACCAGTTCCAGCGGCACCCAGTAGTCGTTCCAGCGCCAGGCGTCGAACTCAGGGTGGTCGGTGGCGCGCAGATCCAGGTCGCTGTCGCGGCCCATCAGCTTGAGCAGGAACCAGATCTGTTTCTGGCCCCGATAGTGGCCCCGGGCGTCCTTGCGGATGAAGTGCTCCGGCACTTCGTAGCGCAGCCAGTCGCGCGTACGCGCCAGGATGCGGACATGCTCGGGCCGCAAGCCGACTTCCTCGTGCAGCTCGCGGAACATGGCCTGCTCGGGCGACTCACCCTGCTTGATGCCCCCTTGCGGGAACTGCCAGGAGTGGGTACGCAGACGCTTGCCCCAGAAGACCTGATTGCGCGCGTTGAGCAGGATGATGCCGACGTTGGGCCTGAAGCCTTCCCTGTCGAGCATAATCAAACCCCAATTTCTCTAATTACGCTCATTATTGCATCGACTCCGAACGGCCCGGGAAGATCGCTTACCCGCACCGTCTGTCGAGTCAAGAGCGTCACGTCCAGTTCCCTGTGGATGCGGGCCCTGAGGTTCGAGGGCCCGGCTTCACGGGGGATCCGCCGCCCATGAAAGCCTCCCAGTTCTTCATCTCCACCCTGAAGGAAGCCCCGGCCGATGCCGAGGTGGTCAGCCACCAGCTGATGATGCGTGCCGGCATGATCAAGCGCCTGGGCGCCGGCATCTACAACTACATGCCGATGGGCCTGCGGGTGATCCGCAAGGTCGAGGGCATCATCCGTGACGAGATGAGCCGCGGCGGTGCGGTCGAGCTGCTGATGCCGATCGTGCAGCCGGCCGAGCTCTGGCAGGAGACCGGCCGCTTCGACAAGATGGGCCCCGAGCTGATGCGCGTGAAGGACCGGCATGACCGCGACTTCATCATCCAGCCCACCAGCGAGGAGGTCGTCACCGACATCGCCCGCCAGGAGCTGCGCAGCTACAAGCAGCTGCCCAAGAATTTCTATCACATCCAGACCAAGTTCCGCGACGAGCGCCGGCCGCGCTTCGGCATCATGCGCGGACGTGAGTTCACGATGAAGGACGCGTACTCCTTCGACCGCAGCCCCGAGGCGGCGGCCAGGAGCTACGAGACGATGTTCGCCGCCTACAAGCGGATCTTCGACCGCTTCGGCCTGACCTACCGTGCCGTGGCGGCCGACACCGGCGCGATCGGTGGCGACCTCAGCCACGAGTTCCAGGTCATCGCCCAGACCGGCGAGGACGCGATCATCTACTGCCCGACCAGCGACTACGCCGCCAACATCGAGCTGGCCGAGGCCGTGGCGCCGGCCGCCCCGCGCGCCGAGCCGACCGTCGCGATGGCCAAGACGCTGACGCCGGGCAAGAGCACCTGCGCCGACGTCGCCGCCTTCCTCGGCCTGCCGATGACGAAGTCGCTCAAGAGCCTGGTGCTGGCCACCGACCGGCTCGACGAGCAGGGCAACCCGGCCGGCTCGACCGTCTGGCTGCTGCTGCTGCGCGGCGACCACGAGATGAACGAGGTCAAGGTCGGCAAGGTGCCGGGCCTGAAGGACGGCTTCCGTTTCGCCACGCTGGCCGAGATCGACGCGCACTTCGGCTGCAAGCCCGGCTACCTGGGCCCGATCGGCCTGAAGCAGCCGGTCAAGATCATCGCCGACCGTTCGGTCGCCGCGATGAGCGACTTCTGCTGCGGCGCCAACGAGGAGGACTACCACCTGACCGGCGTGAACTGGGGCCGTGACCTGCCCGAGCCGGACCTGGTGGTCGACATCCGCAACGTCGTCGAGGGCGATCCCTCGCCCGACGGCCAGGGCGTGCTGGCGATCGAGCGCGGCATCGAGGTCGGCCATGTGTTCTACCTCGGCACCAAGTACTCGAAGACGATGAACGCCACCTTCCTCGACGAGACCGGCAAGCCGGCCTTCTTCGAGATGGGCTGCTACGGCATCGGCGTCACGCGCATCCTGGGCGCGGCCATCGAGCAGAACCATGACGAGCGCGGCATCATCTGGCCGGCCTCGATCGCGCCGTTCCAGGCCGTGATCTGCCCGATCGGCATGGACCGCTCGGCCGAGGTCAAGGCCGCGGCCGAGGCGCTGTACGCCGAGCTGCAGGCCGCCGGCGTGGACGTGCTGCTGGACGACCGCGGCGAGCGCCCGGGCGCGATGTTCGCCGACTGGGAGCTGGTCGGCGTGCCGCAGCGCATCGTCATCTCCGACCGCGGCCTGAAGGCCGGCACGGTCGAGGTGCAGGGCCGTCGTGAAGCCCAGGCCACGGTGATGCCGCTGGCGGAGGCCGCCAGCCAGGTCGGGGCGCGGCTGCGCGGGTGAGTCGGGTCGATGATGGCGTGGCGGCCGGGCTGTCACGCCGGCGCTGCCTGTCGGCCGTGATCTCCGCCGCCGCGCCAGCGCTCGGCACGGTCTCGGCGCTGGGCCTGGCCTTGTCCGCTCCGCCGGCGCGTGCGGGCGCCCAGGCCGAGGAGCCGCTGGCCGACAAGGTGCGCAGTGCGCTGTCGGCGGCCATCGCCGCCGAGGCGCCGCCGCGGCTGCAGCGCTTCGCCGATGTGGCCGCGCAGCAGCGCTACGACCAGTGGCTGGCGGTGATGAGCGAGCGCCTGAAGCGCCGCAAGTCCGAGGCCCAGACCCGCATCGAGTTCCTGGAGGCGCTCTGGTACGAGAGTGCCCGTGCCGGGCTGGAGCCCGCGCTGGTGCTGGGCCTGATCCAGGTCGAGAGCGGCTTCCGCAAGTACGCGATCAGCCCGGTGGGCGCGCGCGGCTACATGCAGGTGATGCCGTTCTGGGCGCGGCTGATCGGTGATGGCGACCCGGCGCGGCTGTTCCACATGCAGACCAATCTGCGCTTCGGCTGCGTGATCCTGCGCCACTACCTGGACCGGGAGCGCGGCGATCTGGGCATGGCGCTCGGCCGCTACAACGGCAGCCGTGGCAAGCCTCAGTATCCGAACGCGGTGCTGGCCTGCCGCCAGCAGTGGCTGGCCTGAGTCCGCGGTCTCAGCGGCCCGCACCCGGCCGCAGGCCGGTCCAGCGCTGCGGTGTGGCGGCCTCGATCCCGCACAGCGCCAGCACCCGCTCGACCGTCTCGTCGACCATCTCGTCGATCGTCGCCGGCCGGTGGTAGAAGGCCGGCAGCGGCGGGAAGATGACGCCGCCCATCTCGGTGACGGCCGTCATGTTGCGCAGATGGGCGAGGTTGAACGGCGTCTCGCGCACCATCAGCACCAGGCGCCGGCGCTCCTTGAGCATCACGTCGGCCGCCCGCGTCAGCAGGTTGTCGCCGAAGCCATGGGCCACGGCGGCCAGCGTCTTCATCGAGCAGGGCGCGACGACCATCGCCGCGCTGTCGAAGCTGCCCGAGGCGATGCAGGCGCCGACATCGCCCGGCGCATGGGCCTGGTCGGCCAGCGCCTCCAACGCGGCGCGGTCCAGCCCGCACTCGTGGTGGACGTTGAGCACGCCGGCCGGGGTCACGACCAGGTGCGTGCGCAGGCCGAGGGCCCGGGCGCGCGACAACAGCCGCACGCCATAGGCCGCGCCGCTGGCACCGGTGATGCCGACGATCAGCCGCGGCCCGTCGCCCGTGGCGGTGACCGCAGCCGGCGCGCCGAGGCTCACGCGCTGCCCAGCAGCTGCTGCAGCTCGCCCGACTGGTACATCTCCATCATGATGTCCGAGCCGCCGACGAACTCGCCATCGACGTAGAGCTGGGGGATGGTCGGCCAGTTCGCGTAGTCCTTGATGCCCTGGCGGATGCCGTCGTCTTCGAGCACGTTGACGGTCTTGGGCGAGACGCCGCAGGCCTTGAGCACCTGCACGGCGCGGCCGGAGAAGCCGCACATCGGGAATTGGGCGGTGCCCTTCATGAAGAGCACGACACGGTCGCCCTTGACGATCTGGTCGATGCGTTGTTGCACGTCGCTCATGGTGGTGTCCTCAGGATCGGAGAGTTCGGGGCGGGCCCTGGGGCGCGGTCTGCGCCTTCCGGCCTCGCGGGTGGAAGGGTTATACGGCAAAGGCCGGCCGCGACGCGGCGAGGGCCGGATTGTCGCGCGCGGCGCCCGGCCGCTGGCGGGCAGGGCCTTCAGGATGCGCCGGTCGTTCCGGCAGGGCTGCGGCCGCCGGTACAGCGTGGCTGACCGCCCAGGTCCTCGCGTGTGGCCACGTCGGTGAAGCCGGCGGCCTGCAGCAGCGCGCGCACCGCCGGGCCCTGGTCCCAGCCGTGTTCGAGCAGCAGCCAGCCGTCGGGTTCCAGCCGCGCGCGGGCGCCGGCGGCCAGCACACGCAGCGCGTCCAGGCCGTCGCCTTCGGGCGTCAGCGCCAGGCGGGGCTCGTGCCGCAGCGCGGGCAGGTGCGGATCATCGCCGGCGATGTAGGGCGGGTTCGACAGCAGCAGATGCCAGCGCTCGCCCTGTGGCAGCGGATCCCACCAGGGCCCCTGGTACCAGGCCTGCAGCCGCAGGCCGAGGGCCTGTGCGTTCGCCTGCGCCTGGGCCAGGGCATCCGGGCTGAGGTCGCTGGCGCTGACCGTGGCGGCCGGTCGGGCATGGGCCACCGACAGCGCGATCGCGCCGCTGCCCGTGCCCAGGTCCAGCACGCGGGCCTGCGGCTGGCCGGCGGCCGCCAGCGCGTCCAGGCGTTCGAGCGCCCAGTCGACCAGCACCTCGGTGTCGGGCCGCGGATCGAGCACGGCCGGACCGACCTGCAGCCGCAGCCCGTGGAACTCGCGCGTACCGGTCAGATAGGCCACCGGCACGCCGTCGGCGCGGCGGCGCAGCCAATCGGCCCAACGTCCAGTCTGCACGGCATCGAGCCGCTGGTCGTCATGGGCGATCAGCCAGGCGCGGTCACGGCCGAGGAGGGCGCCCAGCAGCGCGTGGGCGTCGACACGGTCCAGGCCGGCGTGCCGGGCGTCGTGCAGGGCCTCGGCCAGCGTGGGGCCGGCGGGCCGGGCGGCGGCGGGGTCTGCCGGCGCGCTCATGCCTGCCCTTGTTCAAGGGCGGCCAGCTGGTCCTGTGCCTGGGCCGTCTGCAGCGCGGCCAGCACGTCGTCGAGCGCACCTTCCATGATCTGGCCCAGCTTGTAGAGCGTCAGGTTGATGCGGTGGTCGGTCAGCCGGCCCTGCGGGAAGTTGTAGGTGCGGATGCGGTCCGAGCGGTCGCCGCTGCCGACCAGGCTGCGGCGCGTGGCGGCCTCGCGGCTCTCGCGTTCGATGCGTTCGCGGTCGCGCAGACGGGCCTGCAGCACGGCCAGGGCCTTGGCCTTGTTGCGGTGCTGGCTGCGGTCGTCCTGGCACTCGGCCACCAGGCCGCTGGGCAGGTGGGTGATGCGCACGGCCGAGTCGGTCTTGTTGATGTGCTGGCCGCCGGCGCCGCTGGCGCGGAAGGTGTCGATGCGCAGCTCGGCCGGGTTCAGCGTCACCTCGCTTGCTTCGTCAGGCTCGGGCAGCACGGCCACCGTGCAGGCGCTGGTGTGGATGCGGCCCTGGCTCTCGGTGGCGGGGATGCGCTGCACGCGGTGGCCGCCACTCTCGAACTTCAGCCGGCCGTAGACGCCCTCGCCCTCGATGCGCAGCACCAGCTCCTTGTAGCCGCCGAGGTCGGAGGCGTTGGCGCTCATCACCTCGGCGCGCCAGCCCTGGGCCTCGACGAAGCGCAGGTACATGCGGGCCAGGTCGCCGGCGAACAGCGCCGACTCGTCACCGCCCGCGCCGGCGCGGATCTCGACGAAGGCCGGCCGCGCGTCGTCCGGATCGCGCGGCAGCAGGGCCAGTTGCAGCTCGGTCAGCAGGCTGGCCAGATCGGCGTCGGCCTGGGCGATCTCCTCGCGCGCCATGGCGCGCAGATCGTCGTCGCTGGCCGCGTCGTCGAGCATTGCGCGGGCGGCGGTCCGATCGGCCTCACGCTGCTCGTAGCGGTGCAGGCGCTGCACGTGCTCGGCCGTCTCGGCCTGCTCGCGGGAGGTCTGGCGGTAGCGGTTGATGTCGGCGCTGAGGGCCGGATCGGCCAGCAGCGCGTCGAGCTCCTGCAGCCGCAGGGCCAGGCGATGCAGCGCGGTGCGCAGGGAGTCCTTCATGGGGTGTCGCGGTGGTGGGCCGTGGCGTCGGACGGCGGGGTTCCGGGCCCGCTCGCGGCCGTGGCCGGGCGGATGTCCCGGCTGGCGTGTGCGGGCCGGGCTGCAGCGACAGGCGCTGCCAGGCCGGATCGTCGTCGGGACCGGCTGCGGACGATGGGCGTCGCTAACGCCCGTCCTGCGGGCCCGCGTCGCCGGGCAGCGGGGAGCGCGTCGACTGCCGCAGGAACAGGCGCGAGACCGTCTCGGCCAGTTGCGCGCGGTGCGCGCCGTCGCTGGCGTGCAGCTCGGCGAGTGCGCCGTGCAGCAGCTTGTGGGTCAGGCCGCGGGCCAGCTGCTCCAGCACCGCGTCCACGTCCTGGCCCTTGGCCAGCGCCTTGCGGGCGCGCGCCAGCTCGGCGGTGCGCCAGTCATCGGTCTGCGCGTGCAGGGCCTGGATCAGCGGCACGGTCGCGCGCTGGTCCAGCCAGTGGGTGAAGCTCTGCACGCCGGCATCGATGATGGCCTCGGCCTGGGCGACGGCCGCCTGGCGCTTCTCGCCGGCGGTCTGCACCACGGCCGACAGGTCATCGACGGTGTAGAGGTAGACGTCGTCGAGGGCGGCGATCTCGGGCTCGATGTCGCGTGGCACGGCCAGATCGACCATGAACATCGGGCGGTGGCGGCGCGCCTTGAGCGCGCTGCGCACGGCGCCCAGGCCGATGATCGGCAGCGAACTGGCGGTGCAGGAGACGACGGCGTCGAACTCGTGCAGACGCTGCGGCAGATCGGCCAGGCGCAGCGCCTCGGCACCGAAGCGGCCGGCCAGCTTCTCGCCACGCTCCAGCGTGCGGTTGGCAATCGCCATCGCCTTCGGGTTGCGGGCCGCGAAATGCGTGGCCACCAGCTCGATCATCTCGCCGGCGCCGACGAACAGCACGCGGATGTCGGCCAGGTCCTCGAAGAGCTGGCCGGCCAGGCGCACGGCGGCGGCGGCCATGCTGATGCTGTGGGCGCCGATCTCGGTCGAGCTGCGCACGTCCTTGGCGACCGAGAAGCCGCGCTGGAACATCTGGTGCAGCGTGGTGCCGAGCGTGCCGGCGGCATCGGCCTCGCGCACGGCCTGCTTCATCTGGCCGAGGATCTGCGGCTCGCCCAGCACCATCGAATCCAGCCCGGCGGCCACGCGGAAGGCGTGGCGGGCGGCATCCCGGTGGTGCAGCACGTGGGTGTGGCGCTGCAGGTCCTCGACGCCCACGCCACCGTGGCGCGCCAGCCACTGGATCACGGGCGGCACCGCGGCGGGCGCATGGGCCGGATCGATGGCCAGGTAGAGCTCGGTGCGGTTGCAGGTCGACAGCAGCGCGGCCTCGGGCAGCAACCGGTCCAGACCATCGCGCAGGCCGCGCAGCGCCGTCGGGATCTGTTCGAGCGTGAACGCGAAACGGCCGCGCAGGTCGACCGGCGCGGTGTGGTGGTTCAGGCTGAGGGCGAGGACGGACACGGGAGCGGATTGTAAGATTCGGGCCCGTTCAACGGCACACCGGCGGGGCATCGGGACTCACCCGCTTGATCTGCGTCAGGTGCGACCGCGCACCGTGTCACGGTGCCACAGCTGTCGCGTCCTTGCACGGTGGCCGCTTTTTTCGCCGGTCGCACCGGTGTCGCGTGCATGGGCCTGCTGCTGTTCTTCAACCACCTGGTCAACCTGCTGCTGCCGGCGCTGGTCGTCACGCTGATCTGTGCCGGGGCGGCCAAGGGGCTGTTGTGGCGCCGTGCGCTGGCCGGCGTGGGGTGGCGCGGGCTGTGCCTGTGGCCGGCGCTGGCGGGGGCGGCGGTGCTGCTCGGCGGCCTGTTGCTGACGGGCCATGACGGGCGCATCGGCACCTACGGGCTGATGTGCGTGGCGATCGCCGGCCTGCAGTGGTGGGCCGGCTTCGGGCCGGGGCGCCAGGCGGGCTGAACGCGGCCCGCCCGGGCTGCCGTGCGCGGCACGGGGGTGGTGTCCGCCCGCCCGCGCGTACAGGCCTCAGGCCTCGCGCCGCAGCACCTCACCGCGCAGCGAGTGCGGCAGGGCTTCGGTGATCCGCACGTCGACCATCTGGCCGATCAGGCGGTCGCGCAGCGGGCCGCCGTCGAAGTTGACGATGCGGTTGCAGAAGGTGCGGCCCATCAGCTCGGGCTGGCCATCCGGGCCCGGGCGGCGCGACGGGCCTTCGACCAGGATGGTCTGGACGGTGCCGGCGCGGCTGGCGCTGATGCGGCGCACGTTCTCCTCGATCAGCGCCTGCAGCTGCTGCAGGCGCTTGAGCTTGACGTCCTGCGGCGTGTCGTCCGCCAGGTTGGCCGCCGGCGTGCCGGGGCGCGGGCTGAAGACGAAGCTGAAGCTCGCGTCGTAGCCGATGTCCTCGATCAGCTTGAGCGTCTTCGCGTGGTCGTCCTCGGTCTCGCCGGGGAAGCCGACGATGAAGTCGCTGGACAGGCTGATGTCGGGGCGCACGGCGCGCAGCTTGCGGATCGTGCTCTTGTATTCGAGCGCGGTGTAGCCGCGCTTCATCGCCATCAGGATGCGGTCGCTGCCGTGCTGCACCGGCAGGTGCAGGTGGCTGACGAGCTTGGGCAGGCGGCCATAGGCGTCGATCAGCGCCTGCGTGAACTCGTTGGGGTGGCTGGTGGTGTAGCGGATGCGCTCGATGCCGGGGATCTCGTGCACGTAGTCCAGCAGCGTGGCGAAGTCGGCGATCTCGGCGCTGTCGCCCATCTTTCCGCGGTAGGCGTTGACGTTCTGGCCCAGCAGCGTCACTTCCTTGACGCCCTGCTCGGCCAGGCCCGCCACCTCGACCAGCACCTCCTCGAAGGGGCGGCTGAACTCCTCACCCCGGGTGTAGGGCACCACGCAGTAGCTGCAGTACTTGCTGCAGCCTTCCATGATCGAGACGAAGGCCGACGCGCCCTCGACCTTGGCCGGCGGCAGGTGGTCGAACTTCTCGATCTCGGGGAAGCTGATGTCGACCTGCGGGCGCTGCGCCTCGGCGCGGCGCTTGAGCAGATCGGGCAGGCGGTGCAGGGTCTGCGGGCCGAACACCACGTCGACGTAGGGTGCGCGCTCGATGATGGCCGCACCTTCCTGGCTGGCCACGCAGCCGCCGACGCCGATCAGCACGCCTTTCTTCTTGAGGTGCTTGACGCGGCCGAGGTCGGAGAACACCTTCTCCTGCGCCTTCTCGCGCACCGAGCAGGTGTTGAAGAGGATCAGGTCGGCCTGCTCGGGGTCGTCGGTGGGCGTGTAGCCCTCGGCCGCACCCATCACGTCGGCCATCTTGTCGGCGTCGTACTCGTTCATCTGGCAGCCGAAGCTGCGGATGTAGACCTTCTTGCCGGTCTTGGCGTCGGGGGTGTCGGTGCTCATGGCGTCGTGTGGGCGAGGGCGGACGCAGGGAGGGCTGCGGTCGATCGGCCGTGCGTCGGCGGCCGGGACGGTGAGTGGCGGCGCGAGCGCCGTCTCAGGGCCGGGACCAGGTCTGGCTGGCCGGATCGAAGGTCCAGGCCGCGGCTTCGGCCGCGGTCGTCGGCCAGGGCTTGCGGGCGGCTTCCTCGGCCGTCAGCACCCAGACCTGATGGATCAGGCCCTGCAGCTCGGTCGTGTAGTGCACGGTCAGCGTCTGGCCGCTGAGCTGGACCGGCAGCAGCAGCAGGTTGTCGGTGCCGCGGATGCGGGCGCCGGGGGCCAGGCGGGCGGCCACGCCGTTGAGTCGCACGTCCGGCGGCTGCAGCACCTGCAGGCTGCCGCGCAGCGCCGCGACCGGGAAGGGCCGGGCGGTGGACTGGGCTTGGACGGTCGGCACAAGGGCGGCCAGCGCGCAGACGGTGGCCGCCAGGGCACAGCGGAGCATGGTGTGGATCCAGGGGCTGTGGTGGGCGATCGGCGGGCCTCATCGGGTGAGGCCCACCATGCAAAAGCCCGCTGACCTTGCGGGCAGCGGGCTGTGCGAATTCTGGTGGCGCTTCAGGGAGCCACCACCAAAATCTCAAAATTCTCGGCTTCTTTCGAAGCAGATCAAGCACTTGCGACAGCGATGATGCTCGGCCGGAGCGATCAAAAGCGTCACCCCGAAGTGTAACCCCAGCCGGCGGGCGTCGGGGGCCGTGTGTTGCCGTTAACGCGAGGCGAATTCGAGGGTTGAGGTACGGGATCAGGGAGCTTGGTTCGCTTTGCTGGCAAGCTACGGTGACATCACAGCACTGATCGGAACCCGGTCAAATTCCGGACCGTTCGCGAGAGGCCTTGCTTCGACAAGATCGCGAGGTAGCGATCCACGTCGATGGGCGGGTTCTTCAGCGTGCTGCGCTGCTTCTGGGCGGCGGCCACCACGGCGGCCTGGTCCAGGTCGAACAGGTTGTCGATGAACTCATCGGGGTGCTGAACTTCGATGCCGAAGGCCGACAGCGCATCCGCAGGGAAATCGCGTTCATTGAAGGTCACGATCACGCTGGCGTTGCACCGGATGGCCGCGGCCAGCACATGCCGATCATCGCGATCGGGCAGACTCAATCCGCCGATCAAGTCTTCGTGACCGATGACCATCGCGTCCGGAACGGCGCGGTTCATGAGGTCTACCGTTCGCTGCAACTGCGCAGGGTTCAGATCCGGGCGGTTCTTCAGCAGGTTGCGCACCCACTCGTCATGGATCAGGGCCGTCCATCGGGCGCGAAACCGGCCGGAGAGCGCCAGCCAGACCAGGAAGTCACGAAGCGGCGCCGGGTACAGAACACAGGCATCAAAGACGGCCGTGAACGGAGAGCTCCTCATTCGTAGCCCAGCTGCAGGGCCTGAGCCTGGGCGGCGAGCTCCTCCATCGCGGCTGCGCTGGCCTGCTCTTGCGCTGCCTTGTAGGTCATCAGGTCGGAGAAGCGCACGCGCCGATGCTTGCCGGTCTTGTGGAACGGCAGGACGCCCGCCTCCAGCAGCTTGACCAGGTGCGGCCTCGATACATTGATGAGATCGGCGGCCTCCTGAGTAGTCAGCTCGGCATGGATAGGCACTACCTTCACCGCGTTGCCGTCAGCCAGCTCGGAGAGGATGTCAACGAGCAAGCGCAATGCCGATGTCGGCAACTCCACCGCATGGGCTTCGTTCTTCTCATCGAAGATCTGGATTTGCTGGGTCTCGAGTTGCGTGGACAGGTATGCCGCCAAGGCCCGTTGGCCATGGGTGGCCGCCGCGACTTCCCGTGCTGCCGGGAGCGAAGTTTCGAAAGATTGGGGCTGCGTCATGAGAGGGCCTTCGTGGGCAGCGCATTTTATTCGAAACAAACGAAAATCGCAACAATCGAAAGGAGTCTGAGCCGAACGTCTTGGCTTTGCTCGCCTGATGGCTTCGCGGTTGATCCCGCTCGATGCGAGCCTGTTCGACCCACGCTACGCATAAAATTGAAGTACGAATCGACGACACGATGATCGTTCCGTGCTTCAGGCGAGTGCTGCTAGGTGCGTTAGACGCCCATCGTCCTGCGCAGATTCGCCCCGTTGTTGGCCAGCAGATCCGCGACCGCTCCCACAGGCAAGTTCCAGACTTCGCTGAGGCGCTGAGCAGTCTCCGGTGCGCTCCAAGGCATCACCGGCCTACCGCCCATCTGCGCAAATGGCCCGTCGCTCTCGGGGACAACGCGGTCGTGCGGCATCGCCGCAGACAACGTGCGACCGCTTGCAGACTCGAACATGGCCGGCCCAATACTGAACCAGCACCCAAGTTCCTTGGCGGCTTTTAGTTCAAGATTGCTCCCGGAAAACCAGTGCAGTACAGCCGTCCCGTAGCCTCGATGTGCATCGAGGTCGGCAAGTACGTCCCGTACCGCTCGACGGGAGTGGATGCTCAGGGTTCTACCGCCCAACTCCGCGCTCCGCGCGACGACCGCTCTAAAGATGCGTCGCTGGACCTCATAGTGGGGTCTGAATCGCGGTGACCCGTCGAGACCTACCTCGCCAACTGCCTTGACGCTCGCCATCTGCTCCAGCAGCATGCCGAGCTCCGCGGCACGCTCGTGAGCAATCTCAGGGTGTAACCCTGGCGAAATCAGCACCGATGGCGCGGCCGGCAGCGCACGTGACGTAGCTGCAAAGGCCTTCGGGCTCGTGGTCACCAACCAAGTGAACTCGTTCCGGTGGGCCGCTTCGCGGTGAACCTCCCTCGCCCCAGGATAGAGGTCGAGGTGGCAGTGGAAGTCCATCAAAGCAGTCCATCCCCTCGAAGCAGCGCTTCAAGCTCGCCAAGCCCTGCGTGAAGCACCCGGCGATACGCAGGCCGCTCGGTCAGCGATGAAAAGGCCAAGGTTCCTCCCAAGAAGCGGTCCAACCCCTTCGCCTGGGCCGACAGCACAGCCAAAGCTGCTGCCATCGGGTCATCCGGGCCACTCGACTTGTCCGAGCCGACGACTGACGGGTGCACATACTCGGTCGTGTCCCGCCCAGGTCCCCAGGCGAGAAACGCGGCACGGCGAATCATGCAGGGAACACAGCGCCCGCAGTGGGTCCGGTTGTAGGTTCGGAACCTCCCACAGCTCGTAGAGTTGGACGCGACGCTGCTGAGCAAGGCCTGGTCCGCGCACTCGCGAAGCATCTCCCCCTTCGTCTTGAACTGATAGGGCAACTCCAGTCGCACGCCGATGTCGAGCCCGTCAAGTAGACCCTGTAGCTCCGCGATGAACATCGGGTGCGTCGTTCGGGTACTCAGGCTGGCTACCCGACCGGGAACCAAAGGCGGGTTGATGCAGATGAATCCGTTCTCCGGGATGAAGACCTGGACCGGCACGCCAGCAATCCGCGAGGCGGCCAGGACCGCGAACGCATAGAACGCCAGCGACCGTCCACGCGTCGAGGGTTCGCGGCTGCCTGAGAAGCTGATGCCATGGCTCCACTGCATGTGGGTTGCGCCGCCTCCGAGCATGTTGGCGTACCGACGCTGACGCTCCGAGTCCTCATGGGCCAACTGCGAGACAAATGCAGGTCGCCGACCTTCGGACATCAGATTGATGCCGCCAATGAGGCTGTCGAGGCCGCCAGACAGGAGGCTAACGCAGTCGTGCGGCAGAGGCTGGGGCTTGCCATTCGGCGGGGCGACACCGCCGTCCACGAAGTTCAGCGTCCAGTAGTCCCCGGTCAGCACCTTCAGCATGGACTCGGCATGAGCTTTCCAGGGCGTCCACCGAAGTGGCTCGTGCAGAGCCACTGTCAGCTCGATGGTCCGTGTCCAACCGTCCGCGCTCGTGCTCCGCGGGCAACACAGGTCCGCTGCGCACGCGGCGAGACAGAACTGAACGAAGTCCCAGGTCTGCGCGCTCGGGGCAAAGCCCTTGCGTTTGAGCGAGCCACGCCAACCCTTGGCGATGGTTCCAACGCCAGCGCGCTTGGCGCTCTTGAACAGCGTGAAAGCACGCTCGCCTTCGGCCAGGGTTGCCGGCAGGTGGTCAACAGACGTGCACAGCACCTTCATCATGATGCGAACACCTCCAAGGACGACTTCAGCACCTCATGGGCGAGACTTTTGGGGTCAAGTCCCGCAGATCCGTGGCGCTCCATCACGACCCGCACTTCTGACTGCACGTACTCCTTGACGTCCTGCCGGTAAAGCTGAATCTGCTGGGGTTCGTACTTCAGCTTCTCGTAGGCCTGCCCGAGCTGCTGGTCCATGCGATTGCAGACATCGTTGGCGATGGTGATGGCCATGACGTCGTGAATCTGGGCGTCGGTCAAGTTGAAGATGTCAATGTCAGGGTTGAGCTCGTAGAGCTGCCCCAGTGCTTCGGCAGCTGCGTTGCGCAGCGACTCGTCGTCAATGCTGCCGGTACTCGGCATGACCTCCTTGACCAACTCCACTATGAGGTCGTCTGCAGCCATGTTCGACTGCCGGGCATGGTTCACCCAATCGGCGACACGCGGGTCGGACCCGTCACGGGCTGAGGCCAAGAACTGGCCAAGGGCACCAGCGCCTCGCGAGGTGCCTCGCATGGTCGAAGCAGCCCTACTTGACCCGCCCATCCCACGAGTAACCATGCTCTTGGCCGCGGCGCGCAACGAAGGGCGACCACCTCCAGCGAGGTAGGCGGACATCTTTGTCCGCGCGTCGGCAAACCGCCGGTTCGGCGCAAAGTCCCCGTCAACAGCCCCCTCTGAACCACCGTCCTGCTGGCCGTCCGCGCCGCTGGCGTCGCCACCACCGTCAGAAGCGCCATTTCCGCCGGCCGCAGCTCCAGCAGCCCCGGATGAAGTCAGCCACTCGGGGTCGAATGGCGAGCCAGCCTTCCCGCCAGAGCTTGAAGTGGAAGTACCCATCACTTCACCTTCTTCTTCGCCTGGATGGCGTTCTTGGCCGTCTTGTCGAGATGCGAACTTCCCTCCCACTCATCCAGGATGGGACGCGCCCAGCTTTGTTCGTACAGCGAAGGGATGATTCCGGGCCCGATTTTGGCGACGGGAGCCGCCTTCAGTAGCTCACCTGCCTGGCCGGCCAGCTCAGGGAAGACCTTGCAGGGCTCGATGAGCGTGATGACATCCTCGGCCGAACGCCAAGTTCGCTTGCCTGCCCTCAACTGCCAAGCCCTTGCCATCGCCATCCCTGCCTGCGCAGCGTCGACCGCCTTGATGGCTGCGGTCAGCGGCGCATTGGAGGCCGTTGCAACGGCCAACGCGTCCCTCAATGCACGACCTGCGGTCGTCATGTTGTCCGCGCCGAACTCCCGAGTTGCAGTGTCCCTGCTCAGGTGCAACAAGGGACGCAGGTCGAGTTCTCCGAGGGCTGGCTTCAGCTGGAGCCACTCGCGCGCGAACGACTCATCGTTGACCTTGAACGGGTCGGGTAGAGCCTTGGCGGGGTCCTTTGCCGCTTCTTCCGCGGCCTGAAGCGCGAGAACCCGCCCATCTGACCCGGAGGTAACCAGCGCAGCCAAGGCGTTCGCCAGCGGCTCGTTGCACCGCTCAACAAGATGCCACTTTGCGAGGGCCGGAACATCCAGCTTGATACCTTGAGGCTCGGCCAACGCTGAACGGAGGTACACCGTGTTCAAGAACCGCTTCATCAATCGCGGATTGGCCTTCACGCTGGAAGTGGTCAGCAGCGGCGCCAAGCCCTCCGCCAGCTCCATGAGGGCCACCATCTTGACGTTGTCCACGCCAGCCTGCGCCTGTAGGAATTCGGTAGACACGGCGTCACCCTTCCAACTGGTTTGTAGCCGTTCCGGGATAGCCTTCTTCGCAGCGTTGAACTTCTCTGTATCGAAGTCGCCATCTGCGTGTGCTCGTTCCATGAGCAAGAGCGCCAAGTAGGCCTTCGCCTCGTTGGTGCCGAGCCTGGGGACATGCAAGGGGACCTGGATGAGCTTGTCGAAGTAGTTCGTCTCGACCTCGCCCGAGATACCAGTGCCCTCGAAGTGCACACGGACCGCGCCTTTGATGAACTCGTTGTCTGCTGCGATGACGAAAGCACTGCGCTTGAGGAACAGGAGCAGGCGAATCGACTCCAGCGTCGAGATTGCAGTCTTGGGAAGGCAACGGTCCAGGTCATCCACGAAGACAACAAGCGTGACCTTCAGCTCCTCCAGCAGTTCTTCGAGAGCATCACGGAACGCCTGGATCTCACTCGGCAGCGACACTGGTTCCGCTGGTTTTAGCAAGCCCGTGCCCTTCTCCTCGCCGGCTTCGTCCTTGTCCTTGCCATCGTTGGCTTCTTCGGAGTCGTCGGCGTCGTCCTTGCCGCCAAGCCCGAAGAATCCGCCAACTTTCATGATGGCCGAGCCGATGGTGCCGACGGGCACACCCGTGTAGAGCGTCGCTGCAGCTTCTCCACCCAACTGAGCCAATCGAAGGAGGTTGATGCGTTTCAGGACCTTTTTGGCCTTCTTGAGGAGGGTCTCATCCTTGGCAGCAAGGCGAAGAACCTCGTCTCCCACGAGCTGAAGTAGCGCGCTTCGGGCGCCCTCAAAATCCTGGTACAGCCACGGGTTGAATGTCACCACCACGTAGGTGTTATTCCCCGGCGTGTCGGCCTTCTTC
The DNA here is from genome assembly GCF_038066575.1 of Pseudaquabacterium rugosum. Lineage (NCBI taxonomy): Bacteria > Pseudomonadati > Pseudomonadota > Betaproteobacteria > Burkholderiales > Sphaerotilaceae > Pseudaquabacterium > Pseudaquabacterium rugosum. The sequence continues at coordinate 81,263 of NZ_JBBUTF010000002.1, forward strand.
AGTCGCCCCTCGATCATGCGCACGAGAGAGGTCTTGCCCACACCCCAACCTCCAGAGATGCCGACGGAGATAGGAGTGCCCTTCGCCTGCTGAAGGAGCTTGGCACAGGCGTCAGCGACGACGCCGAAGTTCAGATAGTCAACCGTTGTTTCGTTGTCAGACCACATGGTTCTTTGTTCTCCCTGGGGTAGCCGGACGGAAGGCTTCACCATTCTTCAGCCTTACCGTCGAGTCACGCAGAAATTCGTCAGTGAGTCTTCTCTTCGAAGGAAGACATCCCACCCGCGCGCAACTGACAGTTTGCATCGCGCTGCGCCCGACATTGCCGTAGGTTCACTCCGAGCCGGCAGGAGCTGGTCGCAGTGCGTTCACCAGCACGTCTTCAAACCGCCGCACGAGTTCCGCCGCCGAGCACCCCAGCGCCGCCGCGATGCGCACGATGGCAGCGAGGTTGGGTGCGCCCTGGCCGCGCTCGAGCTTGCCCATGTAGGACCTGTCCACGCCCGCCAGCAAAGCAAGGTTCTCCTGCGAGATGTTGACTTCCCGCCGCATGGCGACCAAGGCTTGACCGAAGGCACGGGCTATCGCGGGGTCGGCTGACGTGGCGCCCGCAGGCCTGCCGGCTTTGAGGGGTTTGGCTGCTTCATTCATGCACCTCAGATTTCCATTGTGTAGTCGCAAAAACCACGGTTAAAAAATCCCTTTCAGCTAGAGTTGCATGCATCCCGGCGGCCCATCTGGTGGCTGCCGACAATGGGCAAGGAGCACCATGCAACTCACGCGCATCCGTCAAGGTTCAGCGATCGCCGCATTCATCAGCGCACTGCTGGTGGGGCCTGCCGCGCAAGGGGCGGTGGCAACGGTGCCGGAGGCGGTGCGTGCAGCTGCGGAAGCCGCCCGGCGCGACGTGGACCCGTCGATCAACGGCGCAGTCGGCGACGTGCATCGCACGCTGGTGACCAGCCAGCCGCTGGACGCGGCGGCCGCCGCGCGGCGGGACGGCGATCCCAGCCTCAATGGCCGTCCGGTGGACAGCCTCGGGCCTGATGCCGCCGTGGTTGGCAACACCGACCTCACCAGCGCATGGGCCGCCTACGAGCGCTGCCACTGGTGGGCGGCCTTCGACGCGTTCACCGCTGCCGCTGATGCCGGCGTGTCTGAGGCGGCTCGAATGGCACTGGCGATGGCCCGGCATGGCCGTCTGCTGTACGGGCAGGTGTTCGTGGTCACCGAGGGCCAGCGGATTGCATGGCAGCGGCTCGGCCGTTTCGCGGCAGGCTCAGCGGCGAATGCCCAGCAGGCAGAGGGAGCGACGCAATGATCAATGCACTGCAGTTCACTGACCTGGCGGTCAGCGGCTTCGAGGCCGCGGTGGAGGGCTTCGTTCACCGCCGTCAGGAACAGGTCGCGCATGAGATCCAAGAAGACGCACACGCAGCACGGGCGTCGGCAAAAGCCTGGCAGGACTACGCCAAGGGTCTGGAACGTCGCAATGCGCAGCTGGCCAGCAGCCTGGCCCAACTGCAGAACGACCGTAGCAAGGCCCTTTCGCGGCAGCAAAGCATTCAGGACGCATTCGAGAGGCACATCACTGCGCTGGTGCTGCGCATCCGCGAGCTGGACGAGAAGCTCCAGCAGGTCAGCGCCAGGCGTTTCGCGCTCACGTGCGCCCGCGCTCGCGAGCGGCAATCACGCCTGCCTGAGGCGTCAACCCCAGAGTGCCTGGAGGCCGACGACCGTGCCTACCAGGCCAACGTCGCGTGGTTCCTGGCCAATCGGAATGTGCGTCTCGGTGTACCGGATGTCTTCGAACAAATGAAGCGCTGACGAACGCGCCAGAGTTCCGCTGAGCTGCCCGGAGGGCGGCCCCCGGGAACAGATCTTGTTGCACGCGATGCGCGCCATGTCGGCCGCGCACGCCTGCGCTGTCGACAGGATCGCCGCATGACGCACCCCCGCCACCCCACCATCCCTGCGCCGCAGGACGAAGCCGAGAACGTCGCAGGCCCGGAGCCACGGCGTTGTGGCGCCGATTCCGAAGTCGTCCGCAAGGAGTCGATCGAGGACCTCGTGAGCTTCTTGACCGAGGATGGGACGGCGGCGGCCCCGAGTCTTGCCGAAGCGCCCCGCCACACGCTGTGCACCTGGCAGGCTGTGGATGAGCTGGCTGCGGCGGTGGCGATGGAAATCGGTAACGAAGACCTTCGGCGGCGAAACGCCAGCGTGCTGGCGAAACTGCGTGCGACCAACGGTCGCGTTCGCCAGCTCCGGCGTTTGCCTGATCAATGGCGCTCAGACATCGACGCGCTGGAACGCAGCTTCCCCAACTTCTGCGACGTGCTGCAGTACGTGCGCACCATGGGCGCCCTGGCCGAACTGCATGACGGCGTGGTCAAGCTGGACCCGATGTTGTTCGACGGCACGCCCGGCACAGGCAAGTCCACTTTCGCGGAGCAGCTGGCAAAGATCGTGGCCGGTGGCTTCCAGCGGGTCCTGATGAGCTCTGCCGAAACCGGCGCACAGCTTGGCGGCTCGGCCGCCAGCTGGGCCAACAGTCAAGCGGGGCAGGTCTTCGAACTCCTGGTGAACGGCAAGGAGGCGAATCCGGTCATCCTGCTCGACGAGCTCGACAAAGCCATGCTGCACCCGGGCGAACGTTTCTCCCCGGTCGGTCCGCTCTATCAGTTACTGGAGCCTGCGATGGCGCGCACATTCCGCGACATCTCGGTGCCGACGTTGGAGATCGATGCGTCAGCCATCGTGTGGATGGCCACCTCGAACGACCGGCACCTGCTGCCTGCGCCCATTCTCAGCAGGCTGCTGTCGTTCGACATCCCGCTGCCGGGGCCAGCGGTCGCTGTCCAGGTCGTGCACTCGGTTCTGCGCCAGATGGCGGATGCCGAGCCCGTCTTCGCGCGCTTCCAGCTCAGCGCGGAGGCTGCGACCAAGCTGGCCATGCACGGACCGCGCGCCGTGCGGAGCCTGCTGCGCCGTGCCTGCGGCAGCGCCGCTCAATCGGCGTGTTGGACCGTCCATGCCCATGACGTGCCGGACAACCGTGCAGAACGCGCACCCATGGGGTTCTGCGCATGACCACGGCGATGGTTGGCGGCGCCAGATGCCCGCTGCGGACCCTGGAACAGGAACTGCTGGACCTGGAAGACTGGCGCCCGCTCACCGAGGCCGAATTCCGCGCCTGGACCTGCGGCGAGCTCGAGCCTGCGCCAGAGGGGCAGATCTACGGCTTCAGCCCGTGCGGCATCCCGGTCATTTACCGGGCGGAAAGCCTGGAATCGGCGGCGATGTCGCTGCACGCCGCCGGCGCACTGGGTCTCGTGACCGCCTTGCTCGATTCACCGGAGGCCTGTCAGCTCCATGCTGCGGCCCGGGTGGACATCTGCATCGCCCTCGGCGACCGGCGACGCGCCCTGCGCGCACTGGAGGCAGACGTACCCTGGGCCCGCGAGTACGTGCTCGACCAGGCGTTGAACCCTTGGAAGCACGGGCCCACCTGGCAGTGGGCGCGCGAAATGGCGGGCATCGTGGCCGTACGGATGGCGGCGATGGCTGTGCTCGATGGCGAACAAGGCGTCGCGGTCGGCGGCTGAACGCGGCACGGCATCGTTGCAAGCAACGGCGACGAAGGCTTCGTCAGCGATGCATTTGCTCGTCGTTTGGACCCGTTGGGTCGCTCCCACAGGGGGGCGCAAAATGCGCAAGCAAGAATGAACAACAAGTGTCTCGAACATGCCCAGTGCGTCCAAGAAGAAACCCCGGCCTCGCGTGGTCAGTGCCCCGCGGTCGAAGCAGGCCAAAGCCCGCGTGAATTTCCGGATGGCGGAGGATGAACTCAAGGCGCTGGACGAGGCCGCAGGGAAGCATCACCGCAGCCGATCCGAATTGATCTTGCTGGGGCTTCAGCGCTGTCTGGCCGATGGCGTGTGGCAGGCGACGCCGATGCCGGCTCCGGTGACTGCGCAGCCGCGGGATACCGTCTCCCCGGCGCCTGAGTTGGTCGTCTTGTCGCAGGTGCTGATGAGCGCCGTAATGGGGATCGAAGCCCTCCATGCGGGCAAGAGGCGCTCGTCCACTGCTATGAAGGAGGCCAGAGACACGTTGGCAGACGCGCGGACCATGCTGAAAGAACTGCTCGAGGGTCTTCGGTGCTCCTGAAGATCATCAACCACCGGCGCGCGCAACCGCGCCGGCGTGCCGACCTGAGGCGCCTGTTTCGCTACCTGTTCTCGCCCCAGGATTCCCTGTCCGGTTCGAACGTTCGGCTGCTCGGCCCGCCGCAGCTCTACAAGGTTGCGCTGACGGCGATGCCATTGGGTACCGAGGTGGCCGACGCCGCCGCCGAACTGACGCAGCAGATGGACCGCTATTGCCGAGCGGCCAAGGCCGGCGCGAAGATCCCACCGGTCTGGTACGTGCACATCGTGGTCTCGTTCGCACCTGCGGCCTCGCGGGTGCTGAAGAACCCACCGGAACAGCCTCGCCATGTGCCGCGCTGGGCATCGAGTGCGCAGAACGCGTACCGCGTGGCGCGCGACGCGCTCGATTTCTTCGGCTGGACGCCCAACAGGCCGACGGTGATGGTGGCGCATGGTGACAAGCGCCACATCCACGTGCACGTCGTTGCGGTGATCCCCACCCTCCATGACGACGACTGGAACATCTTGAGGAACTCCCGGCGGCAGATGAATGAGATCGCGATGTTGTGCGCCGGCGCCTATGGCATTCCCCGCACGTCCCGGACGGGGCGAAAGCATCACGAGAAGTGGGCGCACCTGCTGGATTTCCGGCCGGCGAGTTCGCGCGATGAGTGAACGTCGCGGTGCTCGGTCATGATGGCTCGCCACCGTGCCACCGTGCCACCGTGCCACCGTGCCACCGTGCCACCGTGCCACCGTGCCACCGTGCCACCGTGCCACCGTGCCACCGTGCCACCGTGATGACACGATGACACGATGACATGGCGACGTGCTGGCGACCATGTTGACCCTTGGCCAGCCAAGCCCCACAGACCATTGCGAAGCGTCGCAAGAACAAGTCGGGAAGAACCTCATCGGTGTTTGCGGAATCAAAATTGCGCCGTGCAGCCCTCTGGCAGGCAGTCGCCATCGTTCAGGAGCCCAGCGCCAGCCTGCTGGCCGCCGTCGTTTCCCTCTCCGATCCAGACCTGCCCTTCTTCATTGCCGACGGTGACCTGACCGTTGCCGAGGTCGGGCGCGGGCGTCATGCGAACGCCTTGCTGACGGCGTTGGAGGCGCAACGGCCACTGATCGGCCAGCTGACCCGGCTCTTGCTCGCTCGCCGCGCCTTCCCTGCGGACGCCGACGAAGGCTTGCGAATTCACTGCCATTCAGTCGCGCTGGACGCGACCCGCACGGCGGTCACCGTCGTCGCATCGCTGGATCCGGGCGACAGCGCTGTGCCCACGGCGCTCCGTAATGCGGCCATCGTCCATGTCACCCGCTACAGGGCCGAGGCGGCCCAGGCCAGCGCGCGACGGGCGCTTGAGCAGCTCGATGGCTCGGCGGCGCCATGCACGGGCGCCGCAGACGCTGCGCCCGTGCGGCCGGCGTTCGACATCACTCCGTTGCTGGACCTGATCCCGCCCGGCTTCGTGGTCCGGTTGCCCAAGTCATCGACAGCGTCTGGCATTCGCACGATCAGCAAAGCCATCCTGGCCGCGCCCGACCCGCTGCATCCGCCACCGCGTGATGGCCTGTACCGCGCGCTGATCGTGAATACCAACGCCAGCCAGCGCCTCGCCGTGGTCACCTGGGCGCCGCACCGGGGCCTGCCGCCCTATGGCGAAGTTCGCGCCGCAGCCGAGCGTCGGTTGCCGAGGGCCTTTCTGTCACCACGCCAGACCGGCGCGCCCCCCCCTTCGCTGCCCCCTGGGGCCTGCGAGAGCGCCGTGAGTGATGCCAGCCCCTTCGACCCGGCCGATCCCGCCTGGCTCGATGCCTTCGATGACGAGGTGGTGTTCGATTGGCCGCAACCGCAGGCTTCGGCAGAGCGGGTTCGAGCGCTTCAGGGGCAGTACGGCCTTGAGGCGATCGCCTGGTACCAGCCCCACCATGCCCATGCCGAACGTGCGTGGGGCATCTACTTCGACGCGGCGAACCTGGATGCCTTCGTCTGCAGCCTGTCGCTGGATCTGCAGCGCGAGGGCTTCAGGCGCGGCAGTGATGCGCTGGCGGCCAGGCTCGGCATCGGCTTGATCTATGAGCACGCCTTGTTCCACTCGCAAGTGGAGGCTGCGCTCACATGGATGGAGCTGCAGGCTGGCCATGCCAAGTTCATGCCCTACCAAACTCAGGTGGTGATGGCCGTGCGCGGCACGGACGCTTGGCTGGAAGAGGCGCTGGCCAACTTCTGGGCCTGGTCGTGGATCAGCACCGAGTCGATGATGGCCATGGTCACTGGCGTGCTGACGGGTGAACAACACGCAGCGCTGGAGCGCATCGTCCAGGCCGCGCTGGACCGGGCGCCGGCCGGCTACCGACGCTGGCGCGACGGCCGGCAGCGGGAGCTGTGGCGCACCCTGGCAACCCAGGCCGCCACCGGCAAGCCGGCCATGGCGGCGCCCGGCATCGGCATGCCCATCGAGCCAATCCTGCGCGGCCCGCTGCCATTTGACTTCGGGCCCATGGACGTACCGCTGCGCATCGTGGGAACCGGCAAGGTCGCCGCCCGTCTGCTGACCTCGCCCGCCACGTTCCGCCTGCCTGCACGCCGCGATCTGCACGATGTGCTCACCCGGCACTTTGGTTTCACGGCGGTGGCCGGCGTCGGCGCTGGCGGGACGCAGCACTTCGTCGGGCCCGAAGGGCAGACCTTTCCGGGTCCGCTTCAAGACCCCTTCAGCCAGACGCACTTCGATGCACTGCTCGCGCTCCTGCGATGTGGTGCAACAACGTTCATGGGCTTGCGGACTCCGCCTGGCTGATTTGCTCCAATTAAGTTGATGCGGAAATTTCTTGCATCGAGCGATGCGCCGGTTATGATGCGTCACCGTGATTGATGCAAAACTTCTTCTTCTGAGCCAGGTCGCCACCGTCCAAGCGGGTTACCCCTTCCGGGGCGCCATTGAGGGCGCTCCCGACGGCGACGTGATCGCGCTGCAGATGAAGGACGTCGATCCCGAGTCAGGCGTCGCCTGGGCAGGTGCCCTGCGAGCGCACCTGCCGGGCCGCAAGGTGCCCAGTTGGCTGCAGCCAGGTGACTTGCTCTTCGTCGCCAAAGGCGCCCGGTTCTACGCCGTGGTGGTCGATACGCCGCCCATGCCGGCGGTCTGCGGCCCGGCCTTCTTCCACCTGCGCGTGCAGCCAGGCGCCGCAGTGGCCCCGGCCTTCCTGGCTTGGCAGATCAACCAGCCACCGTTCCAGCGCCTGCTGATGCAGAGCGCCGAGGGCAGCGGTCAGCTCAGCATTCGCCGCCCAGTGCTGGAGGCGCTGCCACTGGCCGTGCCGCCCCTGCCGCAGCAGCACCGCATCGTTGCGCTGGACGGCACCGCTCGCGCTGAGCGGGCCATGATGCGCCGCCTCATCCAGAACCGCGAACAACAACTCCATGCGCTGGCCGAAGCCCTGTCGGCGGCCTCCATGCGGAGTCAACAGGCCACCCGCCCATGAACGACCTCACCACGCCCCAGGCCGCCCAGGCTGCAGTCAGCCAGGACGACATCAACGCCGCCGTCTGGGCCGCCTGCGACACCTTCCGCGGCACGGTGGACCCCAGCATCTACAAGGACTACGTCCTGACGATGCTGTTCCTGAAATACGTCTCCGACGTCTGGCAGGACCACTACGACAACTACAAGGCCCAGTACGGCGACCACCCCGAGCTGATCGCCGAGATGCTGAAAAACGAGCGCTTCGTGCTGCCCGCCAGCGCCAGCTTCTACGCCCTGCACGCGCTGCGCCACACCCCCGGCAATGGCGAGCGCATCGACAAGGCCTTGCACGCCATCGAAGACGCCAACCTGGCCAAGCTGCGCGATGTGTTCCAGGACATCAGCTTCAACAGCAACAAGCTGGGTGACGAGCAGCAGAAGAACGACATCCTGCGCCACCTGCTGGAAGACTTTGCCAAGCCCGCGCTGAACCTGCGCGAGGGCCGAGTCGGCAACCTTGACGTCATCGGCAACGCCTACGAATTCCTCATCAAGAACTTCGCCTCCACCAGCGGCAAGAAGGCCGGCGAGTTCTACACCCCGCCCGAGGTGTCCACCCTGATGGCGCGGCTGATGGCACCCCAGCCTGGCGACGAGATTTGCGATCCCACCTGCGGCTCGGGCTCGCTGCTGATGAAGTGCGGCCGGCTGATCCGTGATGGCGCCGGCAGCCGCAAGTACGCGCTCTATGGGCAAGAGGCCATCGGTAGCACCTGGGCGCTGGCCAAGATGAACATGTTCCTGCACGGTGAGGACAACCACCGCATCGAGTGGGGCGACACCATCCGCAACCCCAAGCTGCTGGACGGCACCAACAGCCTGAAGCACTTCGACATCGTGGTGGCCAACCCGCCCTTCAGCCTGGAAAAGTGGGGCTTCGAGGGTGCCGATGCCGACAAGTTCAGCCGCTTCCGCCGAGGCGTGCCGCCGCGCACCAAGGGCGACTACGCCTTCATCCTGCACATGGTCGAGACCATGAAGCCTGGCACCGGCCGCATGGCGGTGGTGGTGCCGCACGGCGTGCTGTTCCGCGGTGCGGCCGAGGGGCGCATCCGCCAGAAGCTGATTGAGGAGAACCTGCTCGACGTGGTGATCGGCCTGCCCGAGAAGCTGTTCTACGGCACCGGCATCCCGGCCGCCGTGCTGATGCTGCGCAAAAACAAGGTCGATGACCGCGTGCTGTTCATCGACGCCAGCCGCGACTTCGAGGCCGGCAAGAACCAGAACGTGTTGCGCGAAGCCGACTTGAAGCGCATCCAGGCCACGGTGGCCGCCCGCCAGCCGGCGCCGCGCTACGCCCACTTGGCCACGCTGGCCCAGATCGCCGAGAACGACTTCAACCTGAACATCCCCAGGTACGTCGACACCTTTCAGGAAGAGGCTCCCATCGACCTGATGGCCGTGCGCCGCGAACGTCTGGAACTCAAGGCGGAACTGGCGCGGCTGGAAACCCAGATGGACTCCTACCTGAAGGAGCTGGGCTATGAGTGAGCTGCCGCTGCAGCCAGGCGCCGAGGGCCAGGGCGAGTTCGTTCTCTACACCACCGAGGACGGGCTGACCCGGGTTGAGATGCGTGCCGACGGCGGCTCCTTGTGGCTCAGCCAGGCCGAGATCGGCACGCTGTTCCAGACCACGCCGCAGAACGTCACCCAGCATGTCAAGGCCATCTACGCCGAGGGCGAGGCTGACCCGGCGGCAACCTGTAAGTCCAGCTTACAGGTTCGCCAGGAGGGCGGCCGGCAGGTCCGACGCACGGTGCGCTTCTACAGCCTGGAGGTGATTCTGGCCGTGGGCTACCGCGCCCGGTCGGCTCGTGGCACGCAGTTTCGCCAATGGGCGACGGCCCACCTGAGTGAGTACCTGCTCAAGGGCTTCACCATCGACGACGAGCGCCTGAAGAACCCGCCCGTGGCCGACTCGGCCTTGCCCGACCGCTTTGGCGAGTTGCTCGAACGCATCCGCGACATCCGCGCCAGCGAGCGGCGCATGTACCTGCGGGTGCGCGAGATCTTCGCGCTGGCCGCCGACTACGCGCCCTCGCTGCCCGAGACCACGCGCTTCTTCAAGGTCATCCAGAACAAGCTGCACTTCGCGGTGCACGGTCAGACCGCGTCGGAGCTGATCGTCCGCCGCGCTGACGCCAACCAGCCCCACATGGGCTTGAGCACCTGGAAAGGCACTCACGTCACCAAGGCCGACGTGGGCACAGCCAAGAACTACCTGCGCGAGGCGGAGGTGAGCGAGCTGAACCGCATCGTCACCATGTGGCTGGACTTTGCCGAAGACCAGGCCTTGCGACGCAAGGAGGTGTTCCTCAAGGACTGGGCCGAGCGGCTGGACGCCTTCCTGGCGTTCAACGAGCGCCAGGTGCTGGCGGGCGCGGGCACGGTGTCGCACAAGCAGGCCGTGGCCCATGCGGAGGGCCAGTACGAGAAGTTCTCGGTGCAACGACGGGCAGCGCTGGAAGCCGAAGGCCAGGCCTACGCTGCGCGGATGCTGGAGGCACCGGCTGGCGACGAGTCCGGTGTGCAGGAGCTGGGGCAGGTCGCCAAGCGGCTGGCGAAGAAAAAGGGGAAGAACGATGCTTCCTGAAGGCTGGCACAGCAGCACCCTGGGCGAGATTGCCCGCATCACGTCGGGCGGCACGCCGGATCGGTCGGAACCGAGCTACTGGGGCGGCGATGTGCCCTGGGTCACCACCGGCGAAATCCAGTTCAACACCATCACCGACACAGCCGAGAAGATCACCGCTGCCGGGCTGAAGAACTCATCGGCCAAGCTGTTTCCGCCGGGCACGCTGTTGATGGCGATGTATGGGCAGGGCAAGACGCGAGGGCAGGTGGCCAAGCTGGGGATCGAGGCCGCCACGAACCAAGCTTGTGCTGCGATCCATCTACACGACGGATGCAGCCCGGACTTCTTCTTTCAGCTCCTGACCTCTCAATACACGACGATTCGTGAGCTCGGCAACGCCGGAACTCAGCAGAACCTCAGCGGCGGCATCCTGAAGGCTGTGACGGTGGCTGTTCCACCGCTTGATGAGCAACGCCGCATCGCCAGCATTCTTGCCGCATGGGACGACGCAACCGTCTTGACGCAGTCACTGCTGGCGAACCGTAGGGTGCAGTGGCAGGCGTTGCTTGCCGCGACGCTGCACCTGCCGCCGGCCAACCCCAGCGCGGAAGGCGGCGCGGACAACGGTGGCTACCCGGCCTCGGTGCAGCCAGGCATTCCCAATCTGTCAGCCACACCTGAGGGATGGCGGCGTATCCCGCTGATGCGCCATCTGACCGAAGTGCGTCGGCCGGCTGGGCTGCGCGCTGGCGAGACTTACCGGCTGATCACCGTCAAACGTTCGCGCGGCGGCGTCGAACTCCGAGAAACCTTGACCGGCGACGAGATCAAGACGCCCTCGCAGTTCTACGTGCGCGAAGGGGATTTCCTGATCTCCAAGCGCCAGATCGTCCACGGCGCCTGCGGCATCGTGCCGGCCGAACTGGACGGTGCGGTGGTGTCCAACGAATACGCGGTGCTGAACAGCGATGGGCAGATCGACCTGAAGTTTCTGCGCTACCTGTCCGAGTCGCGCTACTTCCAGCAAACCTGCTTCCACTCCAGCATCGGCGTGCATGTCGAGAAGATGATCTTCAAGACCGAGCGCTGGTTGAAGTGGCCGTTCAACATCCCGCCGCTGCCAGAACAGCGCCGCATCGTCGGCATCCTGGACCTGGCGCGCCGCGAGGTCGAACTGCTCGAACGGCAGATTCAGGGGCTGCGGCAGGAGAAGGCTGCGCTGATGGCCGACCTGCTGACCGGCAAGCGCCGTGTTCGCCTGGATCGTGAAGGAGTTGCTGCGTGACCCCGGCGAAAGCGGCGCGACTACCAGTCGCCTTGGGCTGGCATGCGGCGTGTTGTACACTGTGGTCAACACAGCCGCCACGCCTCTGCTCACGCATGCGCAACCTTGGCGGCTTTTTCTTGCCTGATCGGAACAGCTAGCCATGGCAGCCATGGCCCAGGTTCCCTTCACGAAGACGGCGCTACCGTACGCCGATCAGGTTGCTCTGCTCATGCAGCGGGGCCTCGTGATCGACGATCCGGCCGCTGCTGAGCGCACGCTGGCGTCGATCAGCTACTACCGTCTCAGCGCCTACTGGTATCCCTTCCGTCGGCGCGATGCCCAGGGCGCGCTGCTGGATGACGTTCACCCCGGCACGTCGTTCGAGGACGTGGTCGCGCTCTACGACTTTGATCGCCAGCTCAGGCTGCATGTGCTGGATGCACTCGAGCGTGTTGAGGTGGCGCTGCGCACGGCCGTGACCCACCGTATCGGCATGACCTACGGCGCCTTTGGCCACGAAGATCCGGCCAACTTTCATCCCAGGTTTCGCCACGCGCAGTGGCTGGAGAAGCTGCGCGATGAGACCGGGCGTTCGAGTGATGCCTTCGTGGGCCACTACGCGACCAGGTATCAGGGGTTCCCGGCGCTTCCGATCTGGATGACGACCGAGCTGATGAGCCTGGGCTCGCTGTCCACGCTCTACCGGGGCATGTTGCCGGCCGATAGGCGCGATGTGGCCGCTCCCCTTGGCATTCACCACAAGCGCCTGCAAGACTGGCTGCACGTGTTGACCTACGTGCGCAATGTCTGCGCGCACCACAGCCGCCTGTGGAACCGCGAACTGGCCATCCGACCCGATCACATGCCGGAGGCGGAATGGCGGCCCCCGCATCTGCCCAGGCTGGATCGCGTGTTCGCCATTTTGCTGATCCTGAGCTACCTGCTGCAACGCCTAGGCAACGGTGCCACCTGGCGGGCCGAGGTCACCGCCTTGCTGGCGCCAATGGCAGCGCATCCACGCTGGCTGTCCGCCATGGGCATGTCGCCGCAGTGGATGCAGCACCCCTACTGGATTTGAGGTACCGGATGACCACCCCGAACCCCCGAGAACAGTACAGCGCCCACATCCCCGCGCTGCACCTGCTGTGCAACCTGGGCTGGAACTTCCTGTCCACCGCCCAGGCGCTGGCCCTGCGCGGCGGCACGCGCGAGGTGATCCTCAAGCACCGCCTGGTGGAGGTGCTGCAGACCCGGCGCTACGACTACAAGGGGCAGAGCTACCCGCTGTCGGGCAGCGGCATCGAGCAGATCGTGCGCGAGCTGTCGGCGCTGAACCTGGCCGAAGGGCTGCTGCCGGCCAACGAGCGGCTGTACGCCAAGCTGGCCCTGGGCATCACGGTCACCGAGTTCATGCCCGACGGCAAGAAGCACCAGCCGACGATTGCGATCGTCGACTGGACCAACTCCGACCCAACGGCGAACCGCTTCGATGTGACGGAGGAGCTGCAGGTGCTGTCGGCCCAGGGCACACACCACCGCGCACCCGACATCGTGGGCTACGTCAATGGCCTGCCTCTGGTGGTGATCGAGGCCAAGCGGCCCGAGGGCTCGCACGCTGCGAAGTCCATGGTGACCGAGGGCGTCAGTCAGCACCTGCGCAACCAGCGGCCGGACGAGATTCCCCAACTCTTTGCCTATGCCCAGTTGTTGCTGGCCATCAGCCAGACCGAGGGGCGCTACGGCACCACGGGCACGGCGGCCAAGTTCTGGGCCCGCTGGCGCGACGAAGAATTCAGCGCGCCGCACTGGTTGGCGGTGAAGAACGCGCCGCTGACCGCCGACGTGCGCGCGCGCCTGATTGACGGCAAGCCACCAGCGCTGCGGGCCTACTTCGAGGGCCTGTGGGCCCAGACCATGGCCACGTCCGAGCAGGACGTGCTGCTGATCGGCCTGCTGACGCCGGCGCGGCTGCTGGAGTTCTTGCGCGGCTATGTGCTGTTCGACCGCAAGGTGGGCAAGATCGTCGCGCGCTACCAGCAGTTCTTCGGCATCCGTGCGCTGCTGCAGCGGCTGGGCCAGCAGCGGCCCGATGGTGGCCGCGAGGGCGGGGTGATCTGGCACACCACCGGCTCGGGCAAGAGCTTCACGATGGTGTTCCTCACCAAGGCTCTGTTGCTGGTGGAGGCACTGGCCGAATGCCGCGTGGTGGTGGTCACCGACCGCGTGGATCTGGAAAGCCAGCTGGCACGCAATTTCATGTCGGGCGGCGCCTTTGGATCGGCGATCGCGTCGGTGAAGGACGGCGAGAAGAGCCGGGCGCTGTCGGGCCGTGACCTGGCCCGGCGCATCGGCAGTGGCACCGAGCGCATCTCCTTCACGCTGGTGCACAAGTTCAACGCGGCGTCCAAGCTGCCGGAGTGCCGCAACGACTCCCCCAACCTGATCGTGCTGGTGGACGAGGGCCACCGCAGCCACGGCGGCGAGACGCACGAGCGCATGAAGCAGGCGCTGCCCCGTGCGGCCTACGTGGCCTTCACCGGCACGCCGTTGCTGAAGAACGAGAAGACCGCCAGCAAGTTCGGCCCCATCGTGCACGCCTACACCATGCAACGGGCGGTGGACGATGAGACCGTGGCGCCGCTGCTGTACGAAGAGCGGGTGCCCGAGTTGACAATCAACGAAGAGGCGGTGAACCGCTGGTTCGACAAGCTCACAGCCAGCCTCAGCGACGCACAGCGCGCCGACCTGAAGAAGAAGTTCGCCAAGAAGGGCGCGATCTACGGCGCGGCCGGCCGCATCGAGCTGATCGCATGGGACATCGCTACCCATTTCGACCAGAACTTCAAGCAACTGGGCCATGGCCTCAAGGGCCAGATCGCCACCGACAGCAAGCAGGACGCCATTCGCTACAAGAAGGCGCTGGACGACACCGGCCTGGTCAGCAGCGCCGTCGTGATCTCGGCGCCCGACACCCGCGAGGGCAATGCCGAGGTCGACGAGGACACGCTGCCCGAGGTGCAGAAGTGGTGGAAGCAGACGGTGCTGGCCAGCGGGCGGGACCCGGAAGACTACGAGAAGCAGCTGATCGCCGACTTCGGCACCGATGGCGAGCCCGACCTGCTGATCGTCGTCGACAAGCTGCTGACGGGCTTTGACGAGCCGCGCAACGCGGTGCTCTACATCGACAAGCCCTTGAAGGGCCACAACCTGATCCAGGCCGTGGCACGGGTGAACCGGCTGCACGATGCCAAGCGCTTTGGCCTGCTGGTGGACTACCGCGGCATCCTGAAGGAGCTGGACACGGCGATCCGCGCCTACCAGGAACTGGAAGAACGCACCCAAGGCGGCTTCGACCTCAACGACCTGGAAGGCCTGTACCAGCAGGTCAGCACCGAATACAAGCGCCTGCCGGCGCTGCACGACAAGCTTTGGTCCTTCTTCAAGGGCGTGGCCAACAAGCGCGACCGCGAGCAGTACCGCCAGGTGCTGACGCCGAAGTTCGTGACCGCGCCTGAGGGTGAGGAATACGACGAGCGCCAGAAGCTGCGCGATGACTTCTATGCGGCCGTCACGGCCTTCGGACTGTGCCTGCAGACGGCGCTGGCCAGCCGCAGCTTCTTTGAGGACAAGAGTTTTTCGGAAGGCCTGATCGCGCAGTACAAGGCCGACCTGCGCTTTTTCACTGAGCTGCGCCAGACCGCCCGTCGCGACGCGATGGAAGTCGTGGACTACAGCGTCTACGAAGACCAGATCCGCCGCCTGGTGGACAAGCAGGTCATCGGAACCGAGGTGCGTGAACCCGAAGGCGTGTACCTGGTGCACCAGCTCGGCCAGCCCGAGGATCCGGCGCAATGGTCCGAGGAGAAGACCCGCAACGAGACAGACCTGATCCGCACCCGGCTGCGCAAGACCATCGAGCAGGAGTTGGCCGAAGATCCGTATGCGCAGAAGGTGTTCGGTGAGTTGCTGCGGCAGGCCATCGCCGAGGCCGAGGCCATGTTCGAGCACCCGCTGAAGCAGTACGCGCTGTTCAAGGACTTCGAGGACAAGCTCGGCCCGCGCCAGGCGCCGGGCACGCCCGACGTGCTGGCCGACCAGCCCCATGCCCGGGCGTACTTCGGCGTGTTGCGCCTGGTGATGGGCGACGAGGCCCTGGCCGCCATGGACGCCCCCGCGCGCGACGCCGTGGTGGCGCAGGCGCTGGCCATCGACCAGGTGGTGCGCGACGCGGTCGCCGAGAACTCGCTGAGCCCGCAGAGCATCGAAGCTGCCATCCGCAAGGGGCTGCTGCCGCTGCTGTTCAAGACCCTGGGCCTGGACGGCGCGAAGCAGGCCGTGGACCAGATCGTGCAGATCACGCGCCTGGGGCTCGGAAAGGCGTGATGGCCGGCGCCGAGGTTAGGGCCGGACGCTTCAGCGTCCGCTACGGAGACGAAGTCATTTCGTTTTCGGTGCGGCTTCAACGTGAACGAAAGCCATCGAAGGTGGCGATCCACGTCGAGCCCGATGGGCGGGTGATCGTGGACGCACCCGAAGGCGTCGGACACGAAGCGGTCATCGCTGCCGTGAAGAAACGGTCGCGATGGATCCTCGATCACGCAGAGGCTGCTCGTTTGCGCACGGCCCACGTTCGCCCGCGTGAATACGTCAGCGGTGAGGCGGTGCACTACCTCGGCCGTCGGTATCGCTTGCGGGTCATCGTTGACGCAGTGGCAACGCCTGCGTGCAAGCTGCGGGGTGCGTGCCTGGAAGTGGTCGTGCCCGAAGCAGCTTCGGCAACGGTGCAGCAAGCGCTGGACCATTGGTATCGGCAACGCGCCCGAGAGGTACTGCGTGACCGGATGGATTCGGTCGCGAAGGGGCTTCGCTGGGTGAAGGCATCGCCGCCGATGCGTCTGCAGGCCATGCGCGTGCAATGGGGCAGCTGCTCACCCACCGGCCGCATCACACTGCACCCGGGCCTGGTCAAGGCGCCGCGCGAATGCATCGACTATGTGGTGCTGCACGAGCTGTGTCACCTGGCCAGCCACGACCACAGCCCGCGGTTCTACCGGCTGCTGGATCGGCACTTGCCGGGCTGGAAGGGCATCAAGCAGCGCCTGGACGGCATGGCGGAGGATGTACTTCGCGTCTGAAAGGCGGGAGTGCTACTGCGGTGCCAGTTGCTTGATCTCTGCGATCAGCTGAAGCTGCTGCAGGTACTCTGCGTGCGTCCGGGCCAGCCACCGCACGACGGCGACGTTCTCGAGCAGCGTCTTTCCGACATAGGTCTTGATGATCTCCAGCTGCAGGTTCGCCGGCCCGTAGCCTTCCTCCAGAAGCTTGGTATCGGCCTGCACGGCGGCCAGTTCGCGCTGCAGCCGCTGAAGGGCTTCGGTCGGGCCTGCGCGCTGCTCCTTGGCCGCCGCTGCCTCGGTCAGTTGGTCGGGTGGGGTGGCCTGGAGCATCGCCAGCGACAGCTTCGTCGAGTAGTTGCCGAGATTGACCATGGCCTGGGCCACGTCGATCTGGCGAAAGGGCTTCATCTGCTTGAGCACCTTGAACACGCCATGCGTCGCGGGCTTGTCGGCCAGCAACGACACGGCTTCGCCGCAGATGCCGTCCAGCAGCCTGAATTGCTGGCGTATCGCGCCTTGTGATACGTCCAGCACCTCAGCCAGTTGCTGAACAGACACGCCGCGCTCGGCGGCGCGGACGATCATGCGGTGCTCCTGCACCACGGACAGGCGGTTGACGCGCTTGTTGTAGGTGTAGGCCTCGTCGTCGGTCGAGATCAGGCACAGCGCCTTCTGGGCGCCCAGTTCGCGCAGGGCCTCCAGGCGCATGTGGCCATCCAGCACCACGAAGCTGCCGGCGCTGTCGCGGCTGTGGGTAACCACGATGGGTTCGACCAGGCCAATGGCGCGTACCGAGGTGCGGATCTGGCGGAACTTGACCGTGTCCTTGATGCCGGCCGGCAGCGCGATGCCGGGTTGAAGCAGCTCAAGCGCAATTTCCTTGCAGTTGCGCTCGAACCCCAGACGGACAGATTTGGGCGGCTTGTCGCTCATCGGGCCACCCCACCGCGCTGAGCCATTTCTGCCAGCGGCTGCGGAACGCTGGCGAGCTTCTCCGACTTGAGCAAGGCGCGGAATTCCTTGTTCGCAAACAGCTCCTTGAAGATCTGCTGGACCAGCAGCAGTGACTTCTGTGCGTACTCGGACTTCTTCTGGATCCGCCGATGCATCTCGACCTCGCGCTGGTACAGCTTCGCCAGGTCCTCGGGACTCATGTGGCGCTTGGACGGCCATCTGGCGAACGAGTTGGTGCCCTTCTTTCCGCTGCGCTCACGTTGCTCGAGGATCTTGCGCACCACCGTGATCTTGCGGCCCGTCAGCTCGCCGCTCTCGTAGGCAGCCATCAGCAGTTCCTGCGTCTCGCTGCCGTTGGCGCGCGAGATGCTGACTGCCAGATTGAGCGGAATATGGCCGGCCTCGGCGGCCGCCAGCAGGCGCTTTTCACCGCGCTCCAACAGGTTCACGACGTTGTTGACCCAGGAGGCCGTGCAACCGAGCTTGGCCGCGACCTCGCCATCGGTGTAGCCGCGCTGCTTGAGCACGCGCACATGCTCCAGCGTTTCCGCCGCGCGCGGCGTGCGGCGGGCCACGTTCTCCACGATGCTCATCACGTGCCCGGTCTCCTCGTCCACATCGACGATGAGCGCGGCGATCTCGGTCTGCCCGAGCATCCTGCAGGACTCCAGACGCCCCTGCCCGCAGATCAGCGCGTACTGGGTGTCACCTTGCCCCGGCGACAAGCGGCGCACGGTGATCGGGCGTTTGAGCCCGACCTGATCGATGCTCTCGGTGATGGTCTTGTGAACCTTCGCGTTGCGCACACGCGGGTTGGCCACGGTGATGTCCGCGATGGGGATCATCTCGATGTGCGGGGAGGAAGGGCTCATGCGGCGTCCTGCAGGGGCATGCGCCCCGCCAGTTGATAGAAGAAGTCGAGCGAGTCGGTCCGGTAGGCGTCCAGCGTGAAGCCGTTGTCCTCCAGCGTCGGCAGCGTCTCCGGCAGGAAGTCGATGGCCGGGAATACGTAGTGGTCGAAGACCCGCTGGTTGCTGGGGTCCATGCGTGCCACCACCGTGATGTCCGGCAGCAGGCTGGCATCAAACCGGATGCGCCAGCGGTGCGCTCCCGCAGGCGTCGGCTTGCAGCGCGCAATGACCAGCGACACAGTGAATTCGCCGTTGACTGTCAGCAGGTCCGTCGCGGGGTCACGCACCGTCCAACCGCCAGCTCCGGTGATGCTCGCCGCCATCTGCTCGATCAGCTCGGGGTGGTGACGCCGCAGCGCTCGGTTGATCTCCAGGTAGGCATAGTCCCGGCGCGGCCGGTAGCCAATGAGGCTGTAGGCCCGAAGCAGGCAGCCGAACCGGCTGCGGTAGATTGAGCTGGAGGGTGCGTCGTCGTCTTCGTCGATCACGATGCCGGACAGTGCGCCGTGCTTCTCCAGGGCCTTGCGGAGCAGGTCGAGCAACTGCTCGTCATCAAGATGGCGCGACCGCGCGGCGATGATGGCTTGGGCCTGAATGAACAGATGTACCGGGACGATGGCCTCGAAAGCGCTGTCGCAGCGCACCCATTCGCTCGGCGGGTTGCGCACATGCCGGACCTTGAGCTTGTACGAGGTGCGGTTGTAGACGTTGTGGCCGATGTACTTCTCGTTGGTCAGGATCTGGTGGACGGTGCCGCGGGTCCAGGGTGCGCCGCTGTCCGAGCGGATGCCTTCACGGTTCAGAACGGAGGCGATGACGCGCTCCGGCATGCCGCCTTCCAGGAACAGGCGGTAGATTCGGTGCACGACGGCGATCTCGTCGGCCGGCCCGGGCACCAGCACCACCCGGTCGGTCTGGATGCTCTTCTTCTCGCCGCGTGACAGCAGGCCCTTGACGTTGTGCTGCTCGTCGATGAGTTGGCGTCGCAGACCAAAGCCAGCGGCACCGCCTTGGCGAAAGCCGTGCCGGACGATGGTGCTGGCACCGGCAAACACCTTGACCGACAGCTCCCGGCTGTATTCGGCGGCCATGCTGCGCTTGATGCCGATGAACACCGTCGACGGCAGCGACCCGTCGTTGTTGAAGGGCTCGGCGCAGTAGATGACGCGGATGCCTCGGCTCTTGCAGGCATGCTCGTAGACGGCGGCCTCGTCCGGGTCGGGGAAGCGGCCCCAGCGGCTGACGTCGTACACCAGCACGGCATTGAAGCCTGGGTTGGGCTGCCTCACGTCGTGGAGCAGCGCCTGCAGGCCGCCGCGGCCTCTGAGGTTCAGCCCGCTCTTGCCAGCGTCCTCGTAGGTCCGCACGATCCGCATGCCGTGTCGGGCCGCGTACTCGGCGATCGTCGCGGCCTGATTCTCGGTCGAGTACCTCTGGTGCTCGGTGGACATGCGGACGTACTGGGACACCGGTAGCCCGGTTTCCTTGGGGTCATGCCCATTGCCCAGTCCCGTCTGTTCCTGCACCCGATAGCCTCACCTGATCGCAACGCATCCATGTGAAAGCGAATAGTCCAGTCAGTTTTTGACGCCTTCATGACGGGGCGGCGCTCGCAAGCGCCCGACCCAGGCGCGCTGGCCCGCAAGCAACCGGGAGACCCTATACCTCGTGCTTGCAGCGCTCCACGATGGAGCCGACAAGTTCAGCAGCGTCTACCTCCAAGGCATCAGCGATCCGCAGCAGGACCGCCAGGGATGGCTGCGTCTGTGCGACTTCCACCCGGGCAATGAAGGAGCGGTGGATGTCGGCCCGATGGGCCAGTTCCTCCTGGCTGATCTGGATGTGCCCGCGGCGTGCCTTGATCTCGGCGGCGGCCGCCCGCAATACCTGCTCGTCTTTTGCTCTGCGCATCCTCAGAAATGCTGAAGATGAACTCGCATATATGCACCCGCATATATGGTACAAATCGGGATCGAGCCCATGCGCCGATACCGATCCACACGCTGCAGTGACCGTCGCCAACGCGCCGGTCACGCCGGCCCATGAACGCGCCTGGGGAGGCCGAGACAACATGAAGACTCGCACGCTTGCCGCAACCGTCGGCATCGTCGCGCTGACTGTGCTGGGTGCTGTCACTGCGCATGGCGCCGAGACCCGGTTGCGCAGCCAGGCCAAAGCGCCATCGCCGACGAAGGCGCATGCACCTTCGGCCGCAACAGGTCTTCCGAATGCCGGACACCTGGCAGCCGCAGCCCTGGCTGCGCGCAAAGACACCGACCCAACGCTGAACGGCAGCGTCCAAGAGCCCCAGCTTGCCGCAAGCGCCGCGGCGTCGCGCGGACCCCACGAGCTTTGAGCGCGGTCGTCGGGTTTGCCGCTGGCGACCGACGCGTGGCCGCATGACCCCATCTCACTTCGAACGAAACACCATGACCAACACTGTGCTCCGCCACCGTCCCGGCATCTTTGCCTCCGTGCTTCTTGCAGCCTTGGGCGTGGGTGCCGTGCACGCCGCTTCCATCTACAAGCCGCAGGACACGAAAGGCGCCATCAGCACCTACGACCTGCTCGGCGTGAAGCTCGGCATGAGCGAGTCCGAGGCCATCGCCGCCGTCAAGAAGCGTTTCCCGCCGGGCAGCAAAGATGCCAACGACCGGTCCATCAACCTCAAGCAGAGCGACTACGAACTCACCAGCCCGGCAACGGGCGCGAAGGTGAAGGCTGGCATCCGGTTCGATCTGTATCCGGAGGCGAAGTCGAACTTCGATTTCGTGAAGATCTTCGTTCACGAAGGACGGGTCTGGGCCATCTGGCGCGACGACGCGAGCGCCCGCTACCCCTACGAAAAGATGGTGGCCGACGTGCAGGCCAAGTACGCGGAGGCGGCGCCCATCAAGAGCGCTTTCATGATCGTGAACGGCGGCACCATCGCACCCCAGCAAGGGGATCCAGCCACCCACGGCGCAGAGCTCTTCGAGGGCCAGTGTCTGGACTTTCCGTTCGTCCGCAGCGGCAGTGGCGACAAGATCAGGCTCGACCCCGCGTGCCGCAAAGCATTCGGCGTCAGCTACCAGCCGCAACACAAGAACGGCGTCAAGATTCTTGCGTCGGGCTTCGGCCAACTGGTGGACCTCGACGCTGGGCGCGCCTTCATGAAATACATGGCCTCGGGGGCCGGCAACATCCATGGTGAGCGGCCAAAGACCAGCGACTCAAAGCTCTGAGCGCTGGTGCCGGGGATCGGGCTGGTGTCTAGCATGTGGCCTGAGGAACGGCCGTCACGTGGCTTCGATTGGAGCCTGCCGGGGCTCGCGCCTCGCCGCTTTCCCTGCATCCTTCCGATGCGCGTCACTTGGCGGGTTGAATCTCCGTCAACATCATCTTGCCGCCTTCGCTGACGACCATGAACTTGACCTTGTCGCCCGCCTTGACGGCTGCGAGCATGGCCTTGTCCTTGGCGGTGAAGACCATGGTCATGCCGGGCATGTCCAGATGCTTGATGTCACCGTGCTTGATCGTGACCTTGCCGGCTTCCTGATCGACCTTCTTGACTTCGCCGTCGGTCATCGATGCCGGTTGAGACATGCCCGTCTTGCCATGGTCCATGGCGGCCTGGGCGAAGCTGCCGACGGGAAGTGCCATGCCGAGGGCCAGCACGGAGAGGGCCAGAGTGTTCTTGATCATGGATGTCAGTTCCTCACGAGTGGTTTGAAAACACGGTCGCTGTCCCGTCCTTCTGGACGAGCAGCACTTGATAGGGGTCGCGCCTTCCGCCATAGGCCGGCGCGTCCATCCCCGGGGAGCCGATCGGCATGCCCGGCACCGCCAGGCCCAACGCGTTCGGGCGCTCTTTCAGCAGCCGCTGGATGTCACCGGCCGGGACGTGCCCTTCGATGACGTAGCCTTGAACAACAGCGGTGTGGCAGGAGCCCAGCTTCTGCGGCATGCCCAGGCGCGCGCGGGCCGCCGTGTTGCCCTGGTCGAACACGCGAACCTTGAAGCCCTGGCGCTCCACGTGGGCAATCCAGTCCTTGCAGCAGCCGCAGTTCGGGTCTTTCCAGACCTGAACGGTGGTATCCGCGTCGGGTGCGGCCAGCACGCCAGTTGCGCAGAGCGCGGCAGCCGCGCCCAGGAACTGCCGACGCGCGGCCAGGGTTCGCACAGCGGAGTTCACTTCCGGCTGACCTTGACGGCGCCCTTCATGCCGGCCTCATAGTGGCCCGGCATCAGGCAGGCGAAGTTCACGGTCCCCGCCTTGGTGAACTGCCAGATGATTTCGCCCTGCTTGCCTGGCGCCAACGTCACCTTGCTCGGCTCGTCGTGCTCCATGTCCGGGAACTTCTTCATCTGTTCCAGGTGCTCTAGCAGTTCCTTCTCGGTGCCCAGGCTGAGTTCGTGTTTGACCTTGCCAACGTTCTTGATCACGAAGCGCACGGTCTCGCCTTGTTTGACCTGGATGTCCGACGGGGTGTAGCGCATCGTGTCGCTCATCTCGACGGCGATGGTTCGCGCCGCCTTGGCGGCTGTGCCGGGCTTGCCGATGGCGGACTCCGCTTCATCGTGCCCATGGCCGCCTGCATGGTTGCCGCCAGCGAATGCGGCGCCGGAAAGGCACAGGGTGATGACGGCAATGAGGCGATGGGCAGCAGTGGTGTGGACGTTCATGGGTTGTTCCTGTTGATGGCTGGCGTTGAAAGTGGAATGGCGTTGAAACGGTCGATCAATGTCCACCGTGCGAAGTGGGCTTGCGAACCTGAACCTCGGTCGGCTTGGCTGGCATGACGGCGCGCGGCATCGACTGCCCGCCTTCGGCCTTGAAACGAGCTGGCTCGGCCAAAGCGCCCGTGTACTCGTGCGCCACCGTGCCCTCCGGGTGCTTGAACCAGCCCGGGTCCTTGTAGTCGCCCGGCTTCTGGTCACGCCGCACCTTGAGCACGCTGAACATGCCGCCCATCTCCACCGAGCCGAACGGGCCTTCGCCTGTCATCATCGGTGCGGTGTTGTCGGGGATGGGCATCTCCATCTCGGTCATGTCGGCCATGCCGCGCTCGCCCATCGTCATGTACTCGGGGATCAGGTTGTTGATCTTTTTCGCCACGCCGCGGTGATCGACGCCGATCAAGGTGGGCACGTTGTGCCCCATCGCGTTCATCGTGTGGTGGCTCTTGTGGCAATGGAAGGCCCAGTCACCCTCCTCGTCGGCCAGGAAGTCCACCTGCCGCATCTGGCCGACGGCGATGTCCGTCGTGACCTCGGGCCATCGGGTGCTCTTGGGTGTCGGCCCGCCGTCGGTGCCTGTGACGAGGAACTCGTGTCCGTGCAGGTGAATCGGGTGGTTCGTCATCGTCAGGTTGCCGATGCGGATGCGCACCTTGTCGTTCAGGCGCACGTTCAGCGAGTCGATGCCCGGAAAGATGCGGCTGTTCCAGCTCCACAGGTTGAAGTCCAGCATCGTCATCGTCTTGGGCGTGTAGCTGCCCGGGTCGATGTCGTAGGCGTTGAGCAGGAAGCAGAAGTCGCGCTGGACCTCGTCGATCAGCGGGTGTTTGGCCTTCGGGTGCGTGACCCAGAAGCCCATCATGCCCATGGCCATCTGCGTCATCTCATCGGCATGCGGGTGGTACATGAATGTGCCGGGCCGGCGCGCGACGAACTCGTAGACGAAGGTCTTGCCTGGTTGGATCGACGGCTGCGTAAGGCCGGCAACGCCATCCATCCCGCTGGGCAAGCGCTGGCCATGCCAGTGAACGCTGGTGTGCTCCGGCAGTTTGTTGGTCACGTAGATGCGCACGCGGTCACCCTCGACCACCTCGATCGTCGGACCCGGGCTCTGCCCGTTGTAGCCCCACAGATGGGCCTTGAAGCCGGGCGCCATCTCGCGCACCACCGGCTCGGCCACCAGGTGGAACTCCTTGACACCCTGGTTCATCCGCCACGGCAGGGTCCAGCCGTTGAGCGTGACCACCGGGTTGTAGGGCTGGCCGGTCGACGGCACCAGTGGCGCCATGGTGTCCGGGCGGGTCTGGATCACCGGCTCCGGCAGAGCCGCCATGGCCACGCGGCTCACCGCGCTGGCGGCCACGGCGCCGCCGGCGATGCCCGCAAACTTGAAGAACTCTCGTCTCGACGACATGAACAATCCTTGCTTCCGAAGCTGATGTCAGTGGCCTGCGCCGCCACCACTGCTGGGGGCGGCAGCGGTTGCAGCGAGGCTGGCGGAGGTGGGACGACCGATGACCGAGGCCTGCAGCGCCGCATCGGCCAGCCAGAACTGCTGCTCGGCGTCGATGGCGGCCATCACGGTGCCGACCTGGTCGCGGGCATCGGCCATCAGCTCGAACACCCCGATGAGCATGCCGTTGTAGCGAAGCTGGTTTTCCTCGGCGATCACCTTGCGCAGCGGGATCACCTCGTCGCGCTGGTGCCGCGCAATGTCATAGGCGGTGCGATAGGCCGAGTAGCTCTCCCGCAGGGTGGAACCCGCGGTGCGGACCGTCGCCTCCAGCTGATGGGCGGCGGCCAGGGTGCGCGCGCTCCAGGCATCGCGCTGCATGCCGCCCCAGTCGAACAGCGGCAGACGAACGCCTACCTCGTAGCCTCGCGCCGTGCTGCGGCTCCCGGCGGCGTTGTCGAACGCGGTGTTGCGGCGCGCGGTGAGCTCGATGTCAGTGAAGCTCATCACCGTGGTCAGCCCCTGCGCCTTGGCCGATGCATCCAGTGCGGCCTGTGCCAACCGGATGTCCAGCCGGCCGCGGGTGGCCATCGCCGCCACCGACTGCGGCTCCAGCGCCTGCTTGGGAAGGTCGGGCAGGCGCTCGGGCAATTGAAGCGTCAGGGCCTGCGCTTCGTCCAGACCCAGCACACGCACCAATTCTTCGCGGGCAGCAGTTGCTTGATGCGTTGCAGTGGCCAGTCGGGTGGCGGCATCGGCATAGAAGGACTGTTCTCGAGCCCGTGTGATGCGGTTGAAGTTGCCCACGGATTGCATGCGGCGCGCCAGTTCGGCGCTGGCTTCCGCGCTGTCGAACACCTGCTGGGCGTACCTCAGCGTCTGTCCGGCCGCCACTGCGCGCACCCAGGCCTGGCGCACCTGCGTCACCTGGTCCACCACCTCGGTGGTCAATCGCAGCAGCGATTGCTCAATGCGACGGTTGGCCACACCTTGCCGAGCAGGGACGGTCAACACGTCGAGCAGGCCGAACGCCAGCGAGCGACCGATGTCCAGCGAGTCTCCGGCAACCATGCGCTCGAAGCTGAAGATCGGATTCGCGATGCGTCCGACCTGCGCGGCATCGGCCGACTCTGCCCAGCCCTGGGCCAGTAAGGCCTGCAGCGCGGGGCTGTTGGCCAGCGCCAGTTGCACGGCTTCGCGCTGGCCCAGGGGTTTGGCCAGCAGTTCCCTGGCGGCCGAAGAGCGCTTCTCGCGCTCCGCGTCGGTGCGTGCCAACACCAGTCGGCCTTCGGTGAAGCTGGCGGCCTCGTCGTTCACGCGGGCCACGGTGTGATCCGCGCTGATGCTGGCGCAGCCTGACAGCACGGCGATGGAGACCCCCGTCAGTACCAGCCGGCCCCAGCGGCTCTTGAGCGCCCGCTTCATCGCTTCGCCCCGCCGTGGTGGCCCGCGTGTGGGTCGGCCGACGACGCAGCCGGCTTGGCCTGCTCCGTAGGCACGTCCATGGCAGCCTCACCTGTCTGCATCTCCTTTGCGTAGGCACGCCAGCCGCCAATGCGCCCCACCCGGTCGTTGGCCTCCCGCCACGACGCCACCGGTTGGTCGGCGTAGGCCTTGTAGGCTCGCAGCGGCGATACGTACTGCAGCTGGCTCGGCTGGGCGGGCTTGGTCGATTCCGTGCTGGTTTGAGCGAGCGACATGCCGCTCAGCATCAGCAGGGCGCCCGGCAGAAAGAACTGCCGCAATGGAAGTCGGGCTGGATAGGGCATGGGGCCTCGTCAGAGAGAGCGAATTTCGTTGGACGCATTCTCAAAACCAGGACCCGACACCAAGCTGAGCTGTTGTTTACATTTTTGTTATCTGGCTAACAGGTGAGACGGAGTCGGTCAAACTGGTGGCCCAGCAACACCGGAAACTCGGCCGTGAAGCTCCTGCTTGTCGAAGACGAACCCAAGACCGGGGACTACACCCGCCAGGGCCTGACCGAGGCGGGGTTTGTCGTGGACTGGACGCAGGATGGCGCCGAAGGCCTGCAGCTCGCGCTTCAGAGCCATTACGACCTGGTCATCCTTGATGTGATGCTGCCTGGCCTGGACGGCTGGCAGATCCTGCAGTCCTTGCGTGGTCGTGGGCTGCAGATGCCGGTTCTCTTCCTGACGGCCCGGGACGACATCACGGATCGCGTGAAAGGCCTTGAACTCGGGGCCGACGACTATCTCGTCAAGCCCTTCTCGTTTGCCGAGCTGCTGGCGCGGGTGCGCACCATCCTGCGCCGCGGCCGCAGCGGCACCGAGAGCACCTCTCTGCGGGTCGGCGATCTGGAACTGGACCTGCTGCGCCGCCGGGTTCACCGCGCGGGCAAGCGCATCGACCTCACCGCCAAGGACTTCGGCTTGCTGGAACTGCTGATGCGACGGCACGGTGAGGTGCTGCCCAGGTCGCTGATTGCCTCGCAGGTCTGGGACATGAATTTCGACAGCGACAGCAACGTCATCGAGGTGGCCGTGCGCCGCCTTCGCGTCAAGATCGACGAGGGCCACGAGGTCAAGCTCATCCACACCGTCCGGGGCATGGGCTACGTGCTCGACGAGCCCGAGGAGCCTTGAGTGCTGCGCAGACTGCCGCTGACCCAGCGCCTGACCCTGTTCTTCACGGTCCTGGGGGCCATCATCGTCCTGGGGCTGGGGCTGGTGTTCATCCAGGCGACGGACCGACACTTCGCTGAGTTGGATCGTGGCGCCTTGCAGGACAAGCAGCACCTCATCGACGACATTGTGCGGAGCGCGAACTCGGTCGAAGACGTCAAATGGCGCCTGGGCGAGGCGCTCAGCCACCACGATGGCCTGTACGTCGTGGTCAAGGATGCGCAGGGGCGCGTGCTGTACCAGCCGGAGAACTTCGAGGTGCCGGCGTCGGCGCTGGTGCAAGGCGGCCTGCCATCCGCCGGCTCACGGCCTTCAGTCCTGCATTGGCGTGTCGGCGAACGGGACTTCCGGGCGACGACGTTCTTGGTCACGCCGGCCTACGACCAGGCCCACCCGCTGCAGGTGCTTGCCGCCGTCGATACCGTGCACCACGCGCACTTCCTGGCCGAGTTGCGCCGCACGCTGCTGCTGTATGCCTTGATCGCTGTGGCCGTCAGCGGCGTGTTGGGCTGGCTGGCCGCGCACCAGGGCTTGGCACCGTTGCGCGCGATGCGCACCCGGGCGGCGGCGGTCTCTGGGCACGCCTTTGAAGAACGCATGCCGGTGGACGCCGTGCCGGTCGAAATGGCCGCCCTGGCCACCGAACTCAACGGCATGTTGGATCGCCTGCAAGAGGACTACCGCCGTCTGGCGGCGTTCTCGTCGGACCTGGCGCACGAGTTCCGCACCCCGATCAGCAACCTGCTGACGCAGACGCAGGTGGCCCTGTCCAGCAGGCGCGATGCCCCGACCTACCGCAAAATCCTCGCTTCCAATGCGGAGGAACTGGAGCGCATGGCCCGCATGGTGGCCGACATGCTCTTCCTGGCCAAGGCTGAACGTGGCATGGCCCTGCCGAACCGCGAGCGCTTCACAGCTGCCGCCGAAGTGCAGGCGCTGCTGGACTTCTACGACGCGGTGGCGGAGGAGAAGCGGCTGCGGCTCAGTGTGGCCGGCGACGGTGTCATCGATGGCGACCGGCTGATGTTCCGCCGTGCGGTGAGCAACCTGCTGTCCAACGCCGTGCGGCATGGTGACCTCGGCAGCCCGGTGCTGGTCAAGATCACCGACGCGGCGTCGGGTGTGACCGTCAGCGTCGAGAACGCTGCCGACGACATTCCACCCGAGGCCCTGTCCCGCGTGTTTGACCGCTTCTTCCGCGTGGACCCGTCGCGGGCTCATCCGGCCGCCGAAGGCGCCGGGCTGGGGCTGTCGATCACCCAGGCCATCGTGGCCGCGCACGGCGGAAGCGTCGCCGCGACCTCCCGGGATCGAACTGTCCGCGTGACCATGCTGTTTCCGCCTCCGCCTGCCACCGGCTGAAGCCGGGGGCCGCGGAATCCGATGGCTTGGCCCGACACGTGTTGCACAGGTCGTCCGGCACCATCCCGGCCGTGGTCACACCCTTGGCAGGGCACGATCCCTCATGGCCTGTACCCTGGCGACAGCAGCCCCCGCAGCCTGGGCAAAGCCTCCTGTGCTGCGTGCTCACCGGCACGCATCAGCCACTCGCGGTCGGCCAGGCCCAGCTGCGATGCGGTGCGGATCTGCGGCGTGATCACCAGGTCGGCTTGGGCCAGTTCATGCATCTTGACGCGCTGCGTGGCGATGGTGAAGGCCTGGGACAGCACGCCAACGGTGTGTGCGATCTCGGCGTGCTCGGGGGGAAAGGTGGCATCCACGGCGATCACGACCTCGGCTCCCAGTGATCGGGCCAGGGTCACCGGTACCGGGCTGCTGACCTGGCCGTCGACATAGGGTCTGCCGCCAATGAGCGGTGGTACAAAAACACCGGGTACCGCCGCCGAGGCCTGAACGGCCAGCCCGGCCGATCCGTGGGTGAAGGCCACCGGGCGTCCGCTCTGCAGGTCGGTGGCCACCACGGCCACCCGCCGCGGCAGCGCCTCCAGAGGTCGCCCGCCTGCTACCTGGTCGATCCAGCGGCGCAGGCGTTCGCCGCGCACCCAGCCGCGCTCACCGCCCAGCACGGGCAGGCCCAGGTCGGGCAGCGTGAAGTCGGCGAAGGTGGACATCTCCAGCGCCCGGGCGGCCTCGGTCAGCTGCGGCGCGTTCAGACCGCTCGCCCAGCCGACCGCCACGATGGCCCCGGCGCTGCTGCCGACCACGATGTCAGGCTCGACCCCTTGAGCCTGCAGCACGCGGATCACTCCAACATGGGCGAATCCGCGAGCCGAACCCCCGGACAGAACCAGCGCCATCCGGGGGCGGGTGGCCGGGGGCAGGGCCAGCAAGCCCTCGCGAGGCTCGTCGCAGGTGCGGCACGGATGCTCCTCCACCGTGGCGCAAGCGGCCAGGACTGCCAGCATGGCCAGGGCAAAGAAGTGCCTCGCTCGGTGCACACGCAGTGATTCAGCGCATGGCATGACTGGCCTCCGGCGAACCCGGTGACGTAGCCGGCCGCACCCGGCGCCGTCGCATCAACAGGTAGGCCGCTGGCACCACAAGCATCGACAGCAGCGGTGCCGTGACCATGCCACCCACCATCGGCGCGGCAATGCGCTGCATCACCTCTGAGCCGGTGCCCGATCCCCACATGATCGGGAACAGGCCGGCCAGGATCACAGCCACCGTCATGGCTTTGGGCCGCACGCGCAGCACAGCGCCTTCCTGGATGGCAGCCAGCAGGGCATCGGTATCCGCCCGTCCGGCGTCCAGGCGTTCCTGCCAGGCGGTCTTCAGGTACAGCAGCATGATCACGCCGAACTCGGCCGACACGCCGGCCAGCGCGATGAAGCCCACTGCACCCGCCACCGACAGGTTGTAGCCCAGCAGGTACAGCAGCCAGATGCCACCCACCAGCGCGAACGGCAGGGTGGCCATGATGAGCAAGGCCTCGTCCACGCGCTGGAAGGTCAGGACCAGCAGCACGAAGATGATCAGCAGCGTGAACGGCACCACCACCTTCAGTTTCGCCGTGGCCCGTTCCAGGAACTCGAACTGCCCCGACCACGACACCGAGTAGCCGGCCGGCAGTGGCACCTTGGCACCCACGGCGCGCTGCATGTCCTGCACCGCAGAGCGCAGGTCGCGGCCGCGTACGTCCACATACACCCAGCCCGACAGCCGCGCGTTTTCGCTGCGCAGCATCGGCGGGCCATCGGTGATGCGGATGTCGGCCACGTCCGACAGCACCAGGCGCGCCCCGCGCTCGCTGACGATGGGCAGCTGGCGCAGCTTGTCCAGTGAATCGCGCAGCTCTCGCGGATAGCGCACGCTGATCGGGAAGCGCTGCAGGCCTTCGACCGTTTCGCCGATGTTGTCGCCACCCACCGCCGTGGTGATGATCGACTGCACGTCGGCGATGTTCATGCCAAAGCGCGCGGCGGCGTCGCGGCGGATGTTCACGTCCACGTAGCGGCCGCCAGTCAGGCGCTCGGCGAGTGCGCTGCTCACGCCCGGCACGTCCTTCAGCACCTTCTCGATCTCACCGGTCAGGCGGTCGATGGTGGCCAGGTCAGCGCCCGCCACCTTCACGCCCACCGGGCTCTTGATGCCGGTGGCCAGCATGTCGATGCGATTGCGGATCGGCGGCACCCAGATGTTGTCCAGGCCTGGCACCTTGACGATGCGGTCCAGTTCGTCGACCAGCTGGTCCTGTGTCATGCCGGGCCGCCATTGGCTCTTCGGCTTGAACTGGATCGTGGTCTCGAACATCTCCAGCGGCGCCGGGTCGGTGGCCGTTTCGGCGCGGCCGGCCTTGCCGTACACGCTGGCAACCTCGGGCACGGTCTTGATCAGCCGGTCGGTCTGCTGCAGCAGCTCGGCCGCCTTGCCGGCTGACAGGCCCGGCAAGGCCGACGGCATGTAGAGCAGGTCGCCTTCGTCGAGCCTGGGCATGAACTCGCCGCCGATGTGCTGCAGCGGCCACAGGCTGGCCAGCAGCGCCACGCCAGCCAGCGCCAGCGTGAACTTGGGCCAGCGGAGCACCACGTCCAGCAGCGGGCGGTAGACCGCGATCAGCGCGCGATTGAGCGGGTTGGTCCTTTCATCGGGGATGCGGCCACGGATCAGGTAGCCCATCAGCACCGGGATCAGCGTGGCCGACAGCCCCGCCGCTGCAGCCATCGCGTAGGTCTTGGTGAAGGCCAGCGGCGAGAACAAGCGCCCCTCCTGTGCCTCGAGCGTGAACACCGGGATGAAGGACAGCGTGATGATCAGCAACGAGAAGAACAGTGCCGGCCCAACCTCGGCGGCAGAGTCGCCAATCACCCTCCAGCGCGCCTCGCCGTCGAGCTTCTGGCCGGGGTGGTTGTGGCTCCAGCGCTCCAGGTGCTTGTGCGCGTTCTCGATCATCACCACGGCCGCGTCGACCATGGCGCCGATGGCGATCGCGATGCCGCCCAGCGACATGATGTTGGCGTTGACGCCCTGGTGCTGCATCACGATGAAGGCCATCAAGATGCCCAGCGGCAGGCTGACGATGGCGACGAAGGCCGAGCGCAGGTGGAACAGGAAGGCGAAGCACACCAGTGCGACCACGATGAATTCTTCGAGCAGCTTGAAGCCGAGGTTCTTCACCGCACGCTCGATCAGCCCGGAGCGGTCATAGACCGGCACGATCTCCACGCCCTTGGGCAGGCTGCCCTGCAGCTGCTGGAGCTTGGCCTTCACCGCGGCGATGGTCTCCAGTGCGTTCTTGCCCGAGCGCATCACGACCACGCCGCCGGTGGCCTCGCCCTCGCCATCCAGTTCACCGATGCCGCGCCGCATCTCGGGCCCGACCTGGATGCGCGCCACGTCACCGAGCCGCACCGTCACGCCAGCCGCCGTGGTCACCAGTGGCACCTGGCGGAAGTCGTCCAGCCCCTGCAGGTAGCCGGAGGCCCGCACCATGTACTCGGCCTCGCCCAGCTCGAGCACCGAGCCACCGGCTTCCTGGTTGGCCTTCTGCAGCGCTGCCACCACCGTGGTGTGTGCGATGTTGTAGGCGGCCAGCTTGTCGGGATCGAGCACCACCTGGTACTGGCGCACCATGCCGCCGATGGACGCGACCTCGGCCACGTTGGGCACGGTCTTCAGCTCGTACTTCAGAAACCAGTCCTGCAGCGCACGCAACTGGGCCGCGTCTTGCGTGCCGCCCCGGTCGACCAAGGCGTACTGGTAGATCCAGCCGACACCGGTGGCATCCGGCCCCAGCGAAGCCTTGGCCGCGGCCGGCAGGCGGGACTGCACCTGGTTCAGGTACTCCAGCACGCGCGAGCGGGCCCAGTACAGGTCGGTGCCATCCTCGAACAGCACGTAGACGAAGCTGTCGCCGAAGAACGAGTAGCCACGCACCGTCTTCGCGCCCGGCACCGACAGCATCGTCGTCGTCAGCGGGTAGGTGATCTGGTTCTCGACGATGCGTGGCGCCTGGCCGGGGTAGGTGGTGCGGATGATGACCTGCACGTCCGACAGGTCGGGCAGCGCGTCCAGCGGCGTTCTGAGCAACGAGTACACGCCCCAGGCGCTGAGCATCAGCGTGGCCAGCAGCACCAGGAAGCGGTGGCCAATCGACCAGCGGATCAACGCGGCGATCACGGCTTGCTCCCGGGCTTGGCGGCGGAGGCCGCGGCCTGGTTGGCGGGGGCCAGCACCGTCACCGCCGTCAGCTGCGGCAGGCCCTGCGTGTCCATGTAGAACTCGAAGCCGACCTTGTCGCCGACGCCCAGGCCACGTGGCAGGCCTTTTGGCGGCGGCTTGAAGTCCATGGTCATCGCGCCCCACTTGAGTGACGGAATGGGCCCATGCGACAGCGTCATGGCATCGCGGCCGAGGCTGTCGACCGTGGCCTCGCCCTGATGGCGCGGTGCGGTGTTGGCGGCATCGGGCCGGGGCTCCTGGTTCAGTCGGGCCCCCACACCCTTCAGGCTGGCCTCCGAATCGATCAGGAACTGCGACGACACCACCACGCGCTGCCCGGCCTGCAGCCCGCGTTTGACTTCGGTCTGCCCCCCGGTTTCGATGCCGATCTCTACATCGACCGGACGGAAGCGACCGTTGCTGTTGCCTTGCTCCGCCAGCATCACCACCGTGCGCTTGCCGGTCTGGATCACGGCCTCGGTCGGAATCAGCAGCGCCTTTTCGGCGCGCATGTCCATGAACTGCATCTGCACGAACATGCCCGGCACCAGACGTGCGCCGGGGTTGGCCAGTTCGAGCCGCGCCTTCAGCGTGCGCGTGGCTGTGTTGACCTCCGGCAGGATGGCCTGCACCTTGCCGTCGAAGGCCATGCCCGGCACGGCAGGGCTCCTGGCCTGCACCTTGGCGCCAGGGCGCAGCAGCGCCGCCTGGCTTTCCGGCACCTCGGCGTTGGCCCACACGGTGCCGGTGCCATTGATGCGGAACAGCGTGGCGCCGGCGATCACGGTCATGCCCTCGCGCGCCAGCAGCTCGGTGAGCACGCCGCCGATGGGGGCCAACAGCGTGAAGCGCGGCTGGGTGCGGCCGCTGCTCTCGACTGCGTTGATCTGCGCCTCGCTCATGCCCACCTGGCGCATGCGCTGGCGTGCGCCGTCGACGAGCGATGCGAGGTCGCTGCCTTGCATGCGCCGCACCGACAGGAACTCTTCCTGCGCGGCAATCCACTCGGGCACGTACAGCTCGGCCAGTGGCTGGCCCTGAGCCACGCGGTCGAGCGTGGCGCGCACATGCAGCCGTTCGACAAAGCCGGTGGCGCGTGCCTGCACGATGACCTGGTCGCGCTCGTTCCAGGCGATGCTGCCCACGGCGGCCACCTGGGGCGACAAGCGGCCTTCCGTGACCTCGGCGGTGCGCACGCCCAGGTTCTGCTGCACACGCGGGCTGACCGTGACCTGGCTGCCATCGCCGCCACCGCTGCCGGCATAGACCGGCACCAGCATCATGTCCATGAACGGCGACTTGGCCGGCTTGTCGAACTTGTTCCCCGGCACCATGGGGTCGTGGTAGTACAAGATTTTCTGGCCCGTCGCAGGGTCGAGATCACCCGCCTTCAAGCCGGCGCGCACGTGCCGGCGCGTGGCCTCTTCGCCTTCTGCAATGCTCTGCGGCAACTTGCCGGGAGCCGCCGTCTGCGCCGGGCCGGTGGCTGGCGCTGCGGGTGTCGCCACGTCCATGCCACGCTGTATGCCGGCCCGGTAGATGCCGTAGCCACCAGCGCCGAGGGTGGCCAGTGCGGCCAGCGTGATCACAAGGGGTTTGAGTGTCATGGTCCTGGCCTCAGCGGGTGGGGGTGGCCGGGGCGGTGTCCGCCGGCATCAGGTAGCGCAGCTCGGCCCACAGGCGGGCGGTTTCCATGTCCAAGCGCAGCTGGTCCATGCGGATGTCGAGCTCGGCGCGGCGGCAGTCCAGCACCGCCGTCAGCGGTGCACTCCCGCCCCGGTAAGCCGCCAGCGCAGCCTGGGTGCGGTCGGTGGCCAGTGGCAGCAGGTCGCGCTCGTAGCGTTGCAGCCGGGCCCGGTTGGCCTGCCATTGCTGCAGCGCGCCGCGGGCTTGCGCGGTGCGCGCGCGGGTTTCCTCCTCGCGCAGGGCGCGCATCTGTTCGACCACGGCGAGGCTGGCGGCCAGGTTCCGGTCTTGCCGGTTCTTCGGGTCCCAGGGCCAGGGGATCGACACGTTGACCGACACCATGTTCGAGTAGGCCGGCCCACGCTGGCTGAACATCAGCTCGACGCTCGGGTCGGGCCGGCGTGCGGCCCGCACCGCCTCGGCCTCGGCGGCGGCAGTTGCCTCCTGGCCGCGCATCAGCCTGAGTTGCGGATGCGCTTCCATTTGCCGCTCAAGCGTGTCTTCACGCAGCTGCGTGGCCAGCATGTCAGGCGGTGCAGCCAGTCCATCGTCCACCGTCTGGCCCACCCACCGGCTGAGCGCGGTGCCGGCCGCCGCGCTGTCGCGGTCTGCGGCAGCCAGCCGGTCGTCGATCTGCAGCACCGCAGCGCGGGCGGCCAGCACATCGGCCTGCGCACCGCGGCCGCCCCGATGGGCGGCTTCGGTGGCGTCCACCTGGAGCAGCGCTTCACCACGCTGGCGCTGCAACAGACCGCGCAGGCGTTGCTGGAAGTGGCGGTCCAGCCAGGCGATGGCGGTCTCGCGCTGCAGATCGGCCAACGCGGCCTGGCGGCCGGCTTCGGCCACCTCGGCCTCGTGCTCAAAACGCGCCGCACGTGCGGCCAGCGTGGCCGGCCGGGTCCACTCCTGCATGACGCCCACCGAGCGCATGGTCATGAAATCGCGGGTCAGGCTGAAGCGGTCCTGGCCGTCGATGGGCAGGTTGTTCAGGCCGATCTTGAGCACCGGGTCAGGGCGCTGCCCGGCGGCAACAGCACGCTGGCGCGCAGCTGCTGCGGCGGCCTCCTGGGCCGGGAGTTGATACGAACGCGCCTCGGCCAGGCGCAGGGCGTCGTCGAGGCTCAAGGGGGCGGCCTGCGCCACCAGCGCAGGCATGCCCAACAGCAGCGCGGCGGCTGCACGGCAAGGGGTGGGAAGCATGAAATCTCCAGACGGACCACAGCGGGGTCGTTGGCCTGTGGCTCCGCGGGTGCGGGGGACGCAAGCCGGCCAAGTAGCACAAGCAGCGGCGCTCAGGCTCGCTGCCCTGTGCCGGATGTCAGGAGATCAAATGCGAAAGACGCAGTGCAGGATTGCGTGTGGCGGCGGAGCGGCCGCACAGGCCACCCGGTCGGGCGGCCGTGGAGAGGCATGGCGCACCTGGGTCAGCGCGGCCACCTCGTACAGCAGCGCCAGCACCGGCGGCGCCACCATCGGTGCCGGGGTCACGTCACTGCTTTGCTGCCCCACCTTGCAGTGCTCGGCGCAGAGGTTGGGCGCTTGGCTGTCCATCTGCTCGCAGCCGCTGGGCATGTCGTCCGACATGTCGACCGTAGCGGCAGCCTCGTCCATCACGGCAGCCATCACCATCTGGCCTTGGCCCGGACAGGCGTAGGCCGATATCGCCAGTTGCGCGAACAGGAACACACCGATCAGCGCGCGGCAGATCAGTGTGTTCAGGGCGCGGGGCAGTGCCATGGCGGCATCTTAGGCCAAGCTCGGGCAGGGTGTCGATCTACCGCCGCTGCGCAGGCGGGGTGGGTGTGGGGCGCCATCTGGCGGCAAGTTCAGGCGGCCAGGTCCCGAACACCGTGCAGCGCTTGCACGAAGCGCTCGACGTGCTGCCTCAATGCCGCTTGCTCGGCGGCGTCGAGCCTGGCGTTCACCCGGAGCGTCAAGCCGTCCGATCCTGATCCCTGCACTTCGACGACGGGGCTGGTCGCGAGGCCGGTCATCGGCGACGACGCGGGAAGGGCGGTGATGGAGCCTCCATCAGCGCGGGGCCCGCTGTTCAGCGTCAGCCGGGCGATTGCCTGCTTGGCGGGCAACGGTCCTTCGGTGTCCAGCAGCACATGCGTTTGACGCTGCAGGCCTTGGGCATCCCGATTCCAGGCGGCGCGCAAGCGCTTGATGTCGTCGCAGCTGATCGCCAGCGGGTTCCCGAAGATCTGGAGGAAGTCGGCAGGCAAGGACGCCAGCCACACCTTCCGGTTGACGCCCGCCTGGTCGATCCCCAAGGCTTGGGCCAGCTTGCGTTCGCTGGCAAACAGCTGCGCCTGCAGGAGCTGCTTGTAGAAGCACCCGGCCTCAAAGGCCGACAAGGGCTCACGGGCCTGGTTCTCCGCATGAATTTTCGCTACCAGGTCCCCTTCGGAGAGCTCTTCGACGATGGCCCGCACGGGCAGGCCCAATTCAATGCAGGCCTGAAGGCGCCGATGGCCATAGGCCAGCTCGTACCGGGGTTCCGGCGTGGTTCTGCCGACCGCTCGCAATGGCCGAACGAGCACAGGGATCTGATTCTTGCCGTCATGCTGGATGCTCCTTTTGAGGTCTTGGAACGCAGCACCGAGAAAGCTATCCCGGTGTCGGCTCGACCAGCGCGACACGCTGATCTGTGCGGGGTTCAACAGCTGCACCGTCCGGGCTGCGGCGGTCTGCGGCGATCGTCGGGCAGCGCCCAAGGTGATCGTGGTCCGGATCTGGACCACCTTCTCGCCCTGCTTCATGGCCGACCGGGCCACACCACGAACCGCCTGATTCAGCCGCGCGCTGCCGCGCGTGCCGGCAGCGGCTGGCGGCGGAGGCGCTGAATCTGCCGCAGCAGCGGCAGCGAGGGCGGTTGACGGTGGATCGATCATGAATGGAAGGCCGGGTGCGACATGCAGGCAGTCTGCCCAGTCGTCGCCGATTTGTCGCGCCGACCCTCGGAGCGCAAGCAGCGCGCTGCCTGCGCTGCTGACATGGCAGCGTGGCGGCATGTCATTACGTCACCAAGCGGCAGCGTCAGTCGCCTGAGAGCGGGGGCAGCCCGCGCTGCCGCAGCAGTTCGCTGAGGCCTGCCACCAACAGCCGCTGCAGCGACGTCTGCTCGCGCAACGCCAGGTCGCTGGCCCGGTACCAGTCATCCGGGCTCAGGCGCACGGCGATGCCGACCCGCCTGTTCTTGCATCGCGTCTGCTTGAGCTTGTTGTCGGCGGGCGTGTTGTCTTCCGCGGCCGGCTTGACGGCGAACTTGCTCAAGCTGCTTGCTGGATTTGCCATTGTTCATTCCTGACTTTGTCGTACAACCAGTTCCAGTACCCGCTGATCTCCTGCGCGGCCTTTGAACTGGCACGTCCCGCTTCCGTGACCGCCAGGCCGTTGGTCAGCGCCCGCGCGTAGGCCCGTCTGTCGCCGATCACCACTGGCGACACCGGCCCGCCGGCGCTCAGAGCCTCGACGGCCTGCGCCACTTCTGGTGCGCGCGCGGGCGCCCGGTTGAGCACGAACGAGAAGGGTTTGCCGGTCGCACGGGCCAGGGCGACTGACCGTGCAGTGGCCGACATGTCGGGCATCGTCGGCTGGCAGGGAATCGAGATGTGATCCGCAACGCGGAGCAGGGCCGCAGTACCTGCAGCGACATGGGGCGGGCAGTCGATCACCGCCAGGTCAAAGCCCTCCGCCCGGCCGGCGGCCAGCACCTGTTCGATGGAAGACGGCTCGGCCCGAGCGACGAACGGCGCCGGTAGCGAGCGTTCGGCCGCCCACTTGGCGACCGTGGCTTGCGGGTCGGCGTCGATCAGCAGCACCTTCATCGACGCGCCCGCCGCGACGGCGAGGTGCACCGACACGGTGGACTTTCCAGACCCGCCCTTCTGCGTGAAGACTGCGATGGTCAGCATGGCTTCCTCCGTGGCACCACGGTGATGACGTGGCGGTGTGTCGCCATGTCACCACTGTTGTTGGGTGGTCGCATCTCGGCGTCTGGGACGGCGCGAAGGCGGTGGGTCATGGGGCGTCCTTCAGGCCGGGGAGAAGGCGATTTGCGTCGCGTGCACGCAGCACGGCGGCGATGTCGGCCGGTGACGGTTCGGCATCCAGCGGCCGGCCGCCTCGGGCGTGGCGGGAGTGGGCGTAGTTCCGGCCGGCGGTCAGCGTGCTGGCATGCCCCATGAGCGCGGCCACGCCTTCACGGCTGTGGGTTGCCTTGGCACGTGCGGCGAAGCTGTGGCGGGCGGTGTAGAGCGATGGGTGACGATCACGGCCAGGGAACGTGGTGCGTGCCGTCAGGCGGATGAGGTCACGCACGCCGTCGTAGGCGGCCTTGTAGCCCTGGTCATCGAGCTGGCTCACCCAGGCGGCGAAGGATGCCACCAGGGCTCGGTCTTCCTTGACGCACCGGGCCAGGCCGATGGTCCGGGTTTCGGAATGCGACCGGCCATTGGTCGCCTTGGCGTTCACCACGACGAGCGAGGTGCCGACCACCTTGGCCCGGCGCCACTCACAGGGCCGCAGGCCGGCGATCAGGGTGGCGACGATCCACTGCTGGGCAGCCCGGGCCCACGGGTTGTGGGAGGCTTCCAGCGCCGCGGTCAGCCGTGCCCACTCCGCCATCGGCAGCCACTTCGCCTTCTGCTGGGCACCTCGCAGCGTGACCAGGTTCACCTTGCGCTGCTGGGCCAGCTCGTCCAGCCGGGCGGACTCAGCCGCACACGGCTCCGGGTCGATGAGGGCCTCTGCATCCCAGTCCCGGATGCCGGGTTCGTGTGTGATGGCGTGGCGCACGGCCGCCCGGTACAACCTGGCCGAGGCCGCCGTGATCGTGGGCTCCAGGTCGCGGTAGGCGATGGCAATGCGCACATTCCTGTCGTCGATCACCGCCATCTCGCCAGTCTCGACCAGCCGCGTGGCATGGCGTTCAAGCCGCGCCACGATGCGCAGGTAGAAGCTTTGGGTCGCCTGCGTTTGGGTGGGCTGGTCGGGTCGCATTTCTGGGTCTTCCTCTGGTCGTTAATGCGGTGCTGCGCTGGCGTTGAAATGCGACGGCTTCGTTGGGCTTGAAATGCGGCGTTCAGCCCGCAGCGGGCAGCGCGGCCGGGCTGGTCGGACGATCAGGCGCCTGGCTCGGAACTGCGGCGACCCTGGCCAGCATCTCTTTCGCGAGCACCCGGTTGTTGGTGTGCCAGCCGGACGAGAAGCTGCCATCCGGTTTCTTGATGGTCAGCTCCTGAACGATCTGTGCGGCCTCCTTCAACCGGGCGACGTCGAGCGGGTAGTGCAAGCTGCTTTCGAGGTGGGCCTTCAGGCGCTGGTACAGCGATTCCTGGCCATAGCCCGCCGCGTTGACGTAGGTCTTCAGGTGGGTCGACGACTTGCCGCCGAAGCTGCCGGAGGCGTTGCTCAGGCGCATGTGGACGTCCTGGGCGGCATGGCCGACGATCAGCTCGGCATCGCCCACGGGGGTGCCATGCACATGCAGTCGGGTGATGACCGTGTGTCGGAACGAGTGAAAAACTTTGTCTGGTGAGCTGATGCCGACATCGTCGAGGTGCGCGCCGAAGACGCGGCTGACGTGCTTCGACGGATCGTCGCGCCGGGTGTCGTTGAGCTCGCGGTGCGGGAACAGCGCGGTGGCGCCCAGCGCCTTCACATGGTCGGCGTAGGCGATCAGGCCCAGGTCGATCAGCGCTTGCGGGATGGGCACACGGCGGATGGCGTTGTTGTTCTTGCCACCCTTGATGGCCAGCACGTGCACGCCTTGTTCCGCGTCGAACTGGATGTCAGAGGCCTTGCGCGTCACCACTTCTGCCAGCCGCACCCCCAGATAGGCCGCGATCAGCGGCGACCAGAAGTCATCGGCCGCACGAAGGTTGCCAAGGTAGCGGACGGGGTCGAAGATCAAGCGCAGCTCGGCGTCGCTGAAGCCTTCGTAGCCGTTGTTGCGCTTGGCGCTGGCGGCCTTCTTGCGCAGACCCGCCGTCGATTCGTGGAAGGCGTTGTCCAGCGGGCTGGCGGCCACCCAGTTCCTGCCGAGCGCGAAGGTGTAGAAATTGTCGAGATGACTGATGGCCTTCAGGATCGTGCGCGCGGACAGCGTCTCGGCGCTTTCGCTCGCGCGGCCCTTCGGCTTCGATGCTTCGCCGTCGTTGCCCGCCTTGGCCGGCCGCTGGGCGTAGTCGGACACGAAACCGATCAGTTCGTCGCGGCGCAGGTCGTGCACATGGGTGGTGTCGGCCGGCCGGCCGTTGGCCACCAGGTAGGCTTGCAGCAGGTCCATGGTCCTGCGCTTTTCGCCGGCGGTGCTGCGGCGGTTGCTGTCCAGCGTGCCGCGCGACTGTTCATAGAGGTCGATGGCGGTTTTCAGCAGCATCGGGTTGGCGACGGCCGTAACCGCCGTCGTGGCCGTCTTGACCTGCTGCACCAGCGCGGCCATGGCTTCGGCAGGCGCGACGCCGGAGCGCACGGACTGCAGCAGGGCCTGCCGGATGTCGGGGTTGTCGCGCATCAGCTGGTCGAACAGTCGGCGGTCGTTGTCGTCCCGGATGTCCCACTTCGTCTCGCCGATGGTGACCGTCAGCGGCGTGACGCCGGCGTGGGGGTGTTTTTCTCGTGTCATCGCACGCACGCGCTCGAGCGCCAAGTTGAACTCGAGGGCCAGGATACGTGCGGTGGACGGGTCGGTCGTGCGCAGCGAGAAGCGGATCTCGCGTGGCGAGCCGT
This sequence comes from Pseudaquabacterium rugosum, assembly GCF_038066575.1. Lineage (NCBI taxonomy): Bacteria > Pseudomonadati > Pseudomonadota > Betaproteobacteria > Burkholderiales > Sphaerotilaceae > Pseudaquabacterium > Pseudaquabacterium rugosum. The sequence goes on from NZ_JBBUTF010000002.1 coordinate 122,637, forward strand.
CCGCGCGCATGCCGGCAGGCACGATCCACCTGAGGCAGTAGGTGCCGTGTCTGTTCTTGGTCAGGCGGGAGGGCTTGGCGGACAAAGTGGATACCCAAGGTGGATACCCGGCCAAGAAAAAAAGCCTCGCAAGTCTTTGACTGGCGAGGCTTTTTTAGATTTTGGTGGCGCTTCAGGGAGACTAATCCCCGGCGAGCCCGCGCACAGGGAACGCCAGTATAGCAGGGACGGTTCGTCCTTCAGGTGGTTCCAAGGGTGGTTCCAAGCTCGCTATCATGACCCCATGGTCTTCAAGAAAACGCCGTCCCACCTGTGGGCCAATCGCACGGGCCTGTGGCACTTCAAGCTAGGCATCCCGGTTGCCCTTCGCCAGCACTTCCCCGCGGAGGAGGCCGGCAAGTCCCGCAGTCATGTTGTCGTGTCACTGGGCACGCACAACCGGGCGGAGGCCTTGCGCCTGAAGGTGCCCCATGAGGCGAAGTGGCGGGCGGAGTTCCGGCGCCTGGAGGGCCGGGCCCAGCTTCCGACCCCGCGCCCTGCGCAAGCCCTGGTCTCTCAGGTGCGCGCCGCCCTGGCGGAGGTGCAGGCCGAGCAGGAGCGCGCCGCCGCCGCCACCGATGAGGAGGCCGACAACCTGCAGTCCGTGGCGATGGCCCTTCACGACCAAGCGGAGGATGTCCTGGCGCGGGTGCAGCGGGAGGAGGGCGGGCGAGCGGCGGCCCTGGCCCTGCGCAAGCTGAAGGCCCCGGCCGTGCCGACCCTGCTGGAGGGCCTGGAGGCCTTGCAGCGGGACGCCAGTGTTACCGAGCAGTACCGGCAGGCCTACGCGCTCGCAGTGCGTGAGCTGCTGTCCTTCCTGGAGGCGCCCGACGCACTCCCGCAGGAGGTGACGGACCGGAAGACCTACAGCGGCGGCGCGGGCATCAAGAAGCTGCAAGGCATCGTGGCCGGTCTTCGCTACCCTGAAGCGGTGGAGCGTGCCCTTCTGCTGGCGGTGTCTTCGGAGGAGGATCCCCGGGAAGGGGCCTAGAAGGCCGCAGGAGCGCCGTTCAGGGGTCGGGTAGGGCTTGGCTAGCGGGGCGCCCTTCCGGAGGCTCCTAGCGCAGGAGTCGCACGCTCGGCCCCTTAACGGCCCACATAGAAGGGGACCCCTTGCAGGCCCACCCGCAGGCCCGGGAAGGGGCGCCTGCCCGGCGGTCCGGAGCGGCTGACCACACGGGAGGAGGAACCCGTTTGCTGACAAGGACTTGGAGCCGGAATCGCCTCTAAACCGACAGCCTAGCCCGGAAGATTCCCCTCCCCTCTAAGGTTCCCTTTAAGGAGCACATGCGCGAGGACAGACCATGACCGGAGTCCAGGACACAGACCACACCAAGGAAGGGAGTCCTGCAGGATGTCCTTCAGGTGTCCTGTCACTGCTGGTCCTGGAGCGCCTGAGCCTGTGGTCCTGGTCCTGGTCATTGGTCCCGTTGTCCTGGTCCTTCCTGAAGGGCATCCTGCAGGACACCGGACAGCCCCCCGGAAGGCTGCACCCGGAAGGGGTCCCCCGCTGGTCTCCCTCCCCCGGAATCTGTGGGGAAAATTTGGGAGAGGGCATCGGATGCGCCCGGCCTGCGCTTATCCCCCCGTACCCCCTCCCCGCCTCCTACAGCACCGCGGCAGGCTGCAACGGTAGCCCCCGAGGGCGGCCCGGCCGGCTGGCCTGCAGGACGGGAGGTCAGCGGCCAGCACCAGCACAGCGGCAAGACCAGCACCAGCACCAGCACAGCGAGAGCGGCAGCGGTAGGACAGCCCTGGCAGCCTGGAGGCTGGGCCCCTGCCGGCTGGCCCTGCTGCTGCCTTGCGGGTGTCCTGCTGCAGCCCTGCAGGCTGGCCCTTCGCTGGGCGTGGTGCGTGAGCTGTGGTCCATGCCATCCCCTGCGGTGGTGCTGTAGGGGACCCCTGGACCTGGAGCCTTTCTCAGGGGGTCCCCTAGCCTCTAGCGTCCCGGTCAAGCGACCGTCCACAGGCAGGGATAACGGGTTTCATGCGTGGAAGGATTGGACCACAGTCCAGCCCGCACCATCCCATCGGCGGGAGGTGGTCAGCCCTGGTCCTGGCGGGCACAGTCCGGCCCCTGCCGCCACCTTCCGGCGGTCCTCAAGGGAGCCCCCGCAACATGACCAGCGACCACAGCACCAGCGACCACGACAGCAGCACCAGCGCCAGCACCGACACCCGCGACCCGCTCACCCTGCGCCTGATGACCCGCCTTGCCGATGCCCTGGCCTGGGCCGTTGGTCTGCACCGGGACATCACCCGGGTCCCGCTCACGGATGAGGAGGCGGAGGAGCTGGGGCTTCCTGAAGGGGCATCGGTCCCGGCGGTCTACGCTTCCCCGCTGGGCGGCCTGTCCTGGTGGGTGTTGGATGCCTGGACCGACGAAGGCGACGGCAAGCCCGGTGACCAGTGCCTGAACGTCTACGCCCTGGGCGTCTGGGTCCGGGTCTTCAGTGAAGCCCGCAGGCCCCGGGAGGTGACGGCCTGAGCATCCACCCCGCGGGATCAGAAGTTGTACCTTGCGGGCCACCCTCCCGGAGACCTCCCAGACGGATCACAAGATAGTTGACTGACCATGTGAGCCCGGATCACAATGGGCTCCTACCATCTGATCCCTTCTGCAGGCCATGGCTCACATCGCGTACTTCCGTGTCTCCACCGCTGACCAGTCCACCGAATCGCAGCGCGCCGCCTTGCTCCCCCCGGGGGCTCAGCGCTTCGACCGTGAGTTCTCGGACGAGGGCGTGAGCGGGGCCGTACAGGCCAGCCAGCGGCCCGGCTTCAGGGCGCTGCTGCAGTTCGTCCGGGAGGGCGACACCGTCCACGTCTACGCTGTGGACCGCCTGGGACGGGATGCCATCGACGTGCAAGCCACCGTGCAGGACCTGCAGACCAAGGGCGTGCGGGTGGTGGTCCGTGGACTGGGTGACCTCGGTTCGGAGGCTGGTCCTCTGATCCTGGCCGTCCTGGCGCAGGTCGCAGCGATGGAGCGCCGCCGCATCACCGAGCGCACCGCAGCGGGCCGGGCTGTGGCTAAGGCCAGCCTGCAGGCCACCGGCAAGACGCACAAGGGGGCCGCAAGCCTGGGCCGTGTCCGTGGTCGAGTGGCTGGCGGGACCGTGGATCCTGCGGAGGTGGTCGCCTGGAGGGCCGCTCAACGGGCCAGCATTCAGGCCACCGCTGACAAGTTCGGCATCGGCACTGCCACGGTGAAGCGGTACGTGAGCCAGCACCTGAAGGGCCAGCCTGCGGGCGCCCCGGACTGATGCGGGCGTGAGGCCTGCGGGGCGGTCCTTCAGGTCCGTCTTCCAATCCCCCCTCGGCTCTCAACTCCGCGCAGTCACCATCGACGGCGCCCCGTGGTTCCTCGCAAAGGACGTCTGTAACGCCCTGGGAATCGCGGACACGAACAACATCCGCCGGGGCATGGCCCCCGACGAGGTGGAATCCTTCAAGGTGAAGGAAATGCGCGGAAGGCCCCCGCTCATCCTCAATGAGGCAGGCCTCTACCGCCTGACGATGCGCTCCAACAAGCCCGCCGCCCGGCCCTTCCAGGACTGGGTGGTGAAGGATGTCCTCCCGGCTCTCCGCAAGGACGGGAGGTCAAATCAATGGAGTCCATGGGTTTACCGGACCGCTCCCCGCTCAAGGCTGGCCCGTGGCCGTGCGCCTGTCTGTCAGGGCAAGCCCCCCGTCCGTCTGGCCTGGGACATCCCCGCAGGCCGCTGAAGGCACACCCGCAGGAAGGCCCTCAGGAGGCCGCAGGAGCGCCGTTCAGGGGCTGGTCCTGGCATGGGTGGCGGGATGCCCTTCCGGAGGTTCCTAGCGCAAGGGCCGGGGGATGGCACAGCAGCGACAGCGGACAGCGGCAGTGACCAGCGACAGCGGACAGCGGACAGCGCGCCGCCAGCGAAGGGGACCGGTCTAGGGGACCCCTAGAGCTGCCGCAAGGGGAGGACCGCACAGGAGGCGGGACCTGTCCTCATTCGCTGGAGTCATCCCGCATTGTGGGATGGCGGAAGGGTCGGACTGTCCTGTCCTGATTTTTTGCTCAGGCCTCCCCCGGAAGGGCGAACCTAGGGGACCCCTGCAGATCCCCCCGGAAGGGCGACCCAGTGCCGGCCCCCCGGCCCGTCCTGCAGGCATCCGGAGCAGGAAAGCGAAAGGCCCCGGGCGGTGAAGCTGCGGGGCCTTGCGGGTGGTGCCAAGGTGGTTCCATCCCTGGTTCCAAGAGTGGTGCCAACGTCAGTGGCTACTCTCGGCTAAGTTACTGTCAGACAAGGACTTTTCCTGTTGACATCACCCTGAAATGGGAATGGTGGCGCTTCAGGGATTCGAACCCCGGACCTGCGGATTATGATTCCGTCGCTCTAACCGGCTGAGCTAAAGCGCCATCAAGCCTTGAACTATAGCATGGAGATTTGGCTTGTAAAGCGTTTTTTTGCGTGCGGTCGACCTCGCGGTCAATCCGCCGACAATCGGGGCGTGCCGGAGACTGGGCCGCATCGCGTCTGTACGCGGGGCGCGCCACCCGCACGTTCCGTTTTCCAGGCGCCCGATCCGGGTGCTCGTCCGGGGCCCGGGTCGCCGTGGCCCCCACCTCACGCCATGTTCAGTTTCTTCAAGAAGAAGTCGGCGCCGCCCGATGCGCCCGCGCCGGGCGCCGTTCCTGCCCCCGTCGCGGCACCTGCGGCCGAGCCGTCGGCCGCCGCGCCGGCGCCCGCGTCCTGGTGGCAGCGCCTGACCGGCGGGGCCAAGACCGCCGAGCAGGCCCCCGAGGGCGCCGTGCCGCCGGCGCCGGCCGCGCCTGCCACCCCGCCGGCCGTGCCGCCCGCGCTGCCGGCCACGCCCGTTGCGTCGCCGCCGGTGGCCGCCCCCGCTCCGGCTGTGGGCGCGCCGGCCGCCGGCCGCGGCGCCATGCCGGCGCCTGTGTCCGCCGCGACGCCGTCGGCGGGTGCCGCGCCACCGCTTGCCCCTGCGCATGTGCCGCCGGCACCGCCTTCCGTGCCCGCGGTGATCGCCCCAGCGGTCGCCCCCGTGGTCGCCGTGCCCCAGCCCTCACCGGCGCCCGCGCCCGCCCCGGCGCGCGCCGGCTGGCTCGACCGGCTGAAGAACGGCCTGCGCAAGACCGGCTCCAGCATCGCCCAGGTCTTCACCGGCACGCGCATCGATGATGCGCTGTACGAGGAGCTCGAAGCGGCGCTGCTGATGGCCGATGCCGGCGTCAAGGCCTCCGAGCACCTGTTGGCCGACCTCAAGCGCCGCGTCAAGGACAGCAAGGCCACCGAGCCAGCAGCCGTGCGGGGCCTGCTGGCCGATGCGCTGGCCGAGCTGTTGCGGCCGCTCGAACGCGGGCTGGAGATCGGCCGCCACGAGCCGACCGTGATGATGGTCGTCGGCGTCAACGGTGCCGGCAAGACCACCAGCATCGGCAAGCTGACCAAGCACCTGGCCGATGCCGACCAGCGCGTGCTGCTGGCCGCCGCCGACACCTTCCGCGCCGCGGCGCGTGAGCAACTGGGCATCTGGGCCGACCGCAACAAGGTCGAGATCGTCAGCCAGGAAGGCGCCGATCCGGCCGCCGTCACCTTCGACGCGGTGACCGCTGCCAAGGCCCGCGGCCGCGACGTGGTGATCGCCGACACCGCCGGCCGGCTGCCGACCCAGCTCCACCTGATGGAGGAGCTCAAGAAGATCAAGCGCGTGATCGCCAAGGCCGACGGCTCGGCGCCGCACGAGGTGCTGCTGGTGGTCGATGGCAATACCGGGCAGAACGCGCTGGCCCAGGTCAAGTCCTTCGACGAGGCGCTGGGATTGACCGGCCTGATCGTGACCAAGCTCGACGGCACCGCCAAGGGCGGCGTGCTGGCGGCCATCGCGCTGTGGGCGCGCGAGCGTGCGGCCGGTGCGGTGCCGGTCTACTTCATCGGTGTCGGCGAGAAGCTGGAGGATCTGCAGACCTTCAGCGCGCGCGAGTTCGCGCAGGCGCTGCTGGAGTGATCCGGTCGTGACGGCGGGGGAGGCCCCCGCCGCCCAGGCTCAGGCTCAGGCGCCCGGGAAGCCCGGCGGCATCATGCCCTTGAGGCCCTTCATGCCGCCCATGCGCTTCATCATCTTCATCAGGCCGCCGCCCTTCATCTTCTTCATCATCCCCTGCATCTGGTCGAACTGGTTGAGCAGGCGGTTGACTTCCTGGATCTGCACGCCAGCGCCGGCGGCGATGCGGCGCTTGCGGCTGGCCTTGGTCTTGCCGTCCATCAGCAGGGCCGGGTGGGCGCGCTCCTTGGCGGTCATCGCGTTGAGGATGCCCTCCATGCGCTTCATGTCCTTCTCGGCCTTGTCCATGTCGGCCTGACCGGCCTTGGCCGCCAGCTGCGTGGGCAGCTTGTCCATCAGGCTGGAGAGGCCGCCCATCTTCTTCATCTGGCTGATCTGGGCCAGGAAGTCGTTGAGGTCGAAGCCGTCACCCGACTTGACCTTCTCGGCCAGCTTCTGGGCGGCGGCCAGGTCCACGCCCTTGGTGACCTCCTCGACCAGGGCCACGATGTCGCCCATGCCCAGCACGCGGCCGGCGTGGCGGTCGGCGTCGAAGACCTCCAGGCCGTCGATCTTCTCGGACACGCCGGCGAACTTGATCGGCGCGCCGGTGATCTGCCGCACCGACAACGCGGCGCCGCCGCGCGAATCGCCGTCCATCTTGGTCAGCACGATGCCGGTCAGTGGCAGGGCCGCCTTGAAGGCCTTGGCGGTGTTGACCGCGTCCTGGCCCTGCATGGCATCGACGACGAACAGCGTCTCGACCGGGTTCAGCGCCGCGTGCAGGTCGCGGATCTCGGCCATCAGCGCTTCGTCGATCGCCAGCCGGCCGGCGGTGTCGACCAGCAGCGCGTCGAAGTAGTGGCGGCGGGCGTGGTCGATCGCGGCGCGGGCGATGTCCAGCGGCTTCTGCTCGGGCGTCGACGGGAACCACTCGGCGCCGGCCTGCTTCGTCACCGTCTCCAGCTGCTTGATCGCGGCCGGGCGGTAGACGTCGGCCGAGACGGTCAGCACCTTCTTCTTGCGGCGCTCGATCAGGTGCTTGGCCAGCTTGGCGGTGGTGGTGGTCTTGCCGGCGCCCTGCAGGCCCGCCATCAGGATGATGGCCGGCGGCTGGGTGGCCAGGTTCAGGTCGGCCACGCCCTCGCCCATGGTGGCGGCGAGTTCCTTGTGCACGATGCCGACCAGGGCCTGGCCCGGGTTCAGCGAGCCGACGACCTCGTGGCCCAGCGCCTTGTCCTTGACCCGGGCGATGAAGTCGCGCACCACCGGCAAGGCCACGTCGGCCTCCAGCAGCGCCATGCGCACCTCGCGCAGCATGTCGGCGACGTTGCTCTCGGTGATGCGGGCCTGCCCGCGCATCGTCTTGACGAGGTGGGACAGGCGGTCGGTCAGCGTGGAGGCCATCGTGGGGCGGATCGAGGGGGAGGGGTGGCCGGGGCGCGGCGGCCGGGCGGTCGCCGGAGGGTCCGGCCGGGAGCCGGAGGCTGTCGCGCAGGCGTCCCGCCTGCGTACACTGGGCACGATGATTCTACCGTTGAGCTCCGAGCCGACCCTGGGTGCGGCGGCGCTGCCCCTGGCGCTGGCGGCCGCCTGTGCCTACGGTCTGGCCCTGTGGCCGGGCGACGCCGCGCAGCGGCTGCGCGGCCCCGCGCTGATCGGCGGCTGGTTGCTGCACGCGCTGCTGCTGGTGCTGGACATCGGCGGCTGGGGCCGGGCCGAGGCCGGCGCCCGCCTGGGTTTCGGGCCGGTCACCTCGCTGACGGTCTGGCTGGTGCTGGCCGTGCACACCGTCGAGAGCCGTCTGCTGCCGCTGCCGGCCGTGCGCCGGGTGCTGGCGGCGGCGGCGGCCGTCTCGGTGCTGCTGGCCTGGGCCTTTCCGGGCGAGCCGCGGGTGCTGGCCTCGGCCTGGTCGTCCTGGCACTGGGTGCTGGGGGTGGGCGCCTATGCGCTGTTCGGCGCGGCCGTGCTGCATGCGTCGATGCTGGATGCGGCCGAGCGCCGCCTGCGGCGCCATGGCCCGCAGTTGCAGCGGGCGACGCCGCAGGGCACGGCCGGTGGCGCCGGTCCGATGGGGCTGCCGCTGCTGCGGCTCGAACGCCTGACCTTCCGCTTCGTCGAGGCCGGCTTCGCCGCGCTGACGCTGGCGCTGCTGCTGGGCTGGGCGACGGCCGCGCAGTGGCGCTGGGACCACAAGACCGTGTTCTCCTGCCTCGGCTGGGCGGTCTACGCCGCGCTGCTGATCGGCCGTCACGGCCGTGGCTGGCGCGGGCGGCGCGCCACGCGCTGGCTCTATGTCGGCGCCGTGCTGCTGCTGCTGGCCTATGTCGGCTCGCGCTTCGTGCTCGAGGTGCTGCTGGGGCGCGGCGCACCGGTCTGAGCGCGTCCGATCGGTCGGTCGTCCGTTCTCCGGCCTGCCGCGACCGGCCCGGGTGCGGGCCGTGCCTCCTGCCTGCTTTCTCGTCATGGCCTTGAAGTACCTGATCCTGCTGCTCGTCGTCGTGCTGGTCTTCTGGTGGCTGGGCCGTCGGCGGGCGGATGCAGGGGCCGATGCGCCCCGTCCGTCTCCGCCGCGCCCCGATGCCGCGGCCCGCACCATGGTCGCCTGTGCACACTGCGGGCTGTTGCTGCCGCGGGGTGAGGCCGTGCAGGCGGGCGCCGCGCTCTATTGCGGCCCGGCGCACCGGGCGCTCGGGCCGCGGCCGCCGGAGGGGGCGTGAAGTCGGCCCTGCCGCCGGCTGCGGTCGGCTGGACGCCTGATCCGGCCGCCGCCCTGGCGCCCGGGGATTCCGGCTTCAGCCTCTGGGGCGACACGGTCAGTCCGGCCGGGCCGGCGCTGGGTGTCGCGGGCGCCGAGGTGGCGCCTGCCGGCAGTGCCGGTCTGGCCGGTGCCGCCTTGCCGCGGGTCCTGCGCACCTACGTGATCGCCCGCGCGGCACTCGGGCTGGGCCTGCTGGCCGCGCCGATCATGTTGTTGCTGGCCGGTACGCGCATCGCCTGGCCGGTCGTGGCGCTGTCGGCGGTCTACGCGGTGCAGGCGGTGCTGCTGTCGGTGTGGCCGCAGTTGCGTGGACCGGCCGCGCCGGCGTCGCCTGCCCGCCACTGGCTGGCCACCGTCGGCGTCGATCTGCTGGTGTTCTCGTTGCTGCGGCTGCTGGAGCCGTCCGATCAGCTGAACTATGCGGCGCTGCTGGTGCTGCCCACGTTGATGGCGGGCGTGCTGATGCCGCGCCGGCTGGCGCTGGGGGTGGCCGCGCTGGTGGTCCTGCTGCTGCTCGGGTCGGTGCTCTCCGTCGGCGGCCTGCAGGCCAACACGATGGCGTCGCTGAGCCAGGCCGGTCTGGCGGGCGCCGGCTTCTTCGCGATCGCCCTGCTGGCCAGCGAGCTCGCGCAGCGGCTGGCCGGCGAGGAGGCCAGCGCGCGGTCGCACCTGGCGCTGGCGCGGCAGCAGACGCTCCTCAACCAGGTCGTCATCGAGGAGATGAGCGAGGGCGTGCTGGTGGTCGATCGCCAGGGCGTGCTGCGGGCGATCAATCCGGCCGCCGAGCGCCTGCTCGGCCTGGTCTCGGCGCAGGCCCTGCTGCAGCCCATGTCGGCCCAGGCCCCGCTGCGCGGGCTGCAGGTGGTGCTCGGCCAGGCCTTCGCCGCAGGCCACTGGCCCGAGTCGGCGCGGGAGCTGGCCGTGCTGCTGCCGGACGGAAGCCCGCGCACGCTGGTGCTCCGGGCGCGGTTCACGCGCCGCGTCGGGCTGGCCTCCGATGGCGCGGTGGCCCAGGAGATCGGCGTGATCTTCCTGGAGGACGCACGGGCGGTGCAGGCGCGTGCGCGCCAGGACAAGCTGGCGGCGATGGGCCGCATGTCGGCGGGTATCGCGCACGAGATCCGCAACCCGCTGGCGGCCATCTCCCAGGCCAATGCGCTGTTGCTGGAAGACGAGCTGCTGGTGGGCACGCCCCAGCGCCTGGCCCGCATCGTCGCCGACAACGCGCAGCGCCTGCGCCGCATCGTCGACGACGTGCTGACCACGGCCAGCCTGCCGCTGCAGCCGCCCTCGGCCATCGACCTGGGCCGGCTGCTGCCCCTGTGGTGCGAGGAGTGGTGCCAGGCCGCCGATGACCCGGCCCGGGCGCGCCAGCGGCTGTCGCTGCAGATGCCGTCCGCGGACGCGGCGCTGACCGCCCTGTTCGATGCCGAGCACCTGCGCCGCGTGCTGGTCAACCTGCTGGACAACGCCGGCCGGCATGCCAGCCAGGACCCGGCGGCCGTGCAGGTGCAGCTGCGGCTGCATCCTCAACGTCGGCGTCTGGCGCTCAGCGTGGCCAGCGATGGCGAACGCATCGACGCCGACACCGAGCGCCATCTGTTCGAGCCCTTCTTCTCGACCCGCAGCCGCGGCACCGGACTGGGCCTGTACATTTGCCGCGAGCTGTGTGCGCGCCACGGCGCGACCATCGACTATCTGCCGGCGACCGTCGCCAGCCGCCATCCGAACCTGTTCCGCATCGTGCTGCGGCAGCCGCCCGACGATGCGCCGACCGACCCGTCGCCGGCCGCGGCCCGGTCGCCGACCGAAGCCCCGCGCTCCGCCCGCCGATGAATACCCCTGCCGCATCTCCGCGCCTGCTGGTCGTCGATGACGAGCCCGATCTGCGCACCCTCTACGAACTGACGCTGCTGCGCGAGGGCTATGTCGTCGACAGCGCGGGCACGCTGTCCGAGGCGGAGGCCTTGCTGCAGGAGCACGTCTTCCAGCTCGTGATCACCGACATCCGGTTGCCCGACGGCAGCGGGCTCGACCTGCTGCAGCGGCTGGAGTCCGGCGGGCGCCCGGAGCGCACCATCGTCATCACCGCCTACGGCTCGGCTGAGAACGCGGTCGAGGCGCTGAAGTCCGGCGCCTTCGACTACCTGACCAAGCCGGTCGACCTGCGCCAGTTCCGCTCCGTCGTGGCCTCGGCCCTGGGGCGTGCGCCGGCCATCGTGGCCGTGCCGCCGCCCGCTCCCGCCCGCGGGCGGGGCCTGCCCGACTCCGCGCGCACCGCACCGCTGGCGCGCACGCCGCAGCCCGCCGACGCGCTGCGGCGTCTGGTCGGTGGCAGCCTCGCGATGCAGCAGCTGCGCACGTTGATCGAGCGTGTGGCTCGCGGCATGGCGCCGGTGATGGTCAACGGCGAATCGGGCACCGGCAAGGAGCTGGTCGCGCGCGCGATCCATGGCGTCAGTCCGCGCCACGCCCAGCCCTTCGTCGCCGTCAACTGCGGGGCGATTCCCGAGCAGCTGCTGGAGGCTGAGTTCTTCGGTTATCGCAAGGGGGCCTTCACGGGGGCGCAGGAGGACCGCCAGGGGTTCTTCCAGGCGGCCCAGGGCGGCACGCTGTTCCTCGACGAGATCGGCGACCTGCCGCTGCTGATGCAGAGCAAGCTGCTGCGCGCGATCCAGGAGCGCTCCGTGCGGCCGCTCGGCTCGGTCAGCGAGACGGCGGTCAACGTGCGCATCGTCAGCGCCACCCACAAGGACCTCGCGCAGGAGGTGCAGGCCGGCCGTTTCCGCCAGGACCTGTTCTACCGCCTGAACGTCATCCAGCTGCGCCTGCCGCCGCTGCGCGAGCGCATGGACGACCTGCCGGCCCTGTGCGAGGCCGTCCTGGTGGGCATCGCGCGCGATGCGGGCGTCAGCCCGCCGCCACGGCTGTCGGCCGATGCCTTGTCCGCGCTGTCGGGCCATGCCTTTCCCGGCAATGTCCGCGAGCTGGAGAACCTGCTGCACCGCGCGGTGGCGATGGCCCGGCACGACGTGCTCGAAGCGGTCGACCTGGGCCTGGACGGACTTGACGCGGGGGTGGACGACGGTGTCGACGGCATCGATGACGGCACCGTCTGGTCGCCGCCGTCCGGCCCTGCGGCCGGCGACGTCACCGCTGCGGCCGGGCAGGGCGCGGTCGCGGAAGGCGACGAGGCGGCGGTGGCGCTGCCGGTCGATCTGGTCGCCCATCTGGATGCAGTCGAGCGGGCCATCCTGGTCCGCGCGCTCGAGCTGCATCGCAACAACCGCACTGCGGCCGGCGTCAGCCTCGGGCTGTCGCTGCGCCAGATCCGCTACCGGATGGCGCGGCTGGGCATCGCGGTCGGGGATGCCGGCGGCGAGGCGGCCGGAGGCGGCGCGTGATCGGCTGGCAGGCGGGCTGGTGGTCCGTCGCGCAGGCCTGCCCGTCGCCGAACCATGGGCCGCGCCCGGCCGGTGTCGAGCCATCGCTGGTGGTGCTGCACTCGATCAGCCTGCCGCCGGGGCAGTACGGCGGGCCGGAGATCGCGCAGTTGTTCTGCAACACGCTGGACGGTGACGCGCACCCTTATTTCGACCGTCTGCGGGGGCTCGAGGTCTCGGCGCATTTCCTGGTCCGGCGCGATGGCCGGGTGCTGCAGTTCGTCGATACCGGCCGCCGGGCATGGCATGCCGGACGGTCCGCCTGGCGTGGGCGGGACAACTGCAACGACTGGTCGGTGGGCATCGAACTCGAGGGCCTGGAGGGCGAGCGCTTCGAGCCGGCCCAGTACGCGGCCACCGCTGTGCTGCTGCGTGCGCTGGTCGATCGGCATCCGGCGCTTGCCGAGATCGTCGGCCATGAGCACGTCGCGCCGGGGCGCAAGGCCGACCCCGGTGCGGGGTTCGACTGGGCTGCCTTGGCGGCCTGGCCGGGCTTCCCGGCCGGCCTGGCGGTGGCGCCGTTGTCGGGAGACCTGGACACTAGCCCTAGTGTCTGAATGATGGGGGCGGCGCTAGATCTAGTGCGCCGCGTGATATGCTCCGCCCACTGATCGCTGCCTGGGGCTGATTGCAGCCCGGCCGGTCCGATCCCCTCCCGCCCGCCGCCACGGCCGGGTGTCGCCAGAAGGTGCGACGTCCGGTCGGGGCCGCTGCATGGCGGGCCGCGGCATGCCGTGGTGTCGGAGGGGGCGGGCAGCGAACGGTCCTGATGACGATGCCCGCGACGACCCGCCCCGGTCGCCGATGAACGAGGGGAACCCATGCACACTGCCACCGACACCACCACCGTCCTGCCGTCCACACCCCTGGCGGAAGGCCATGCCGTCAGCGGCGCGCCCGCCTACGCCGGCTACCACATCATCCGCCGCAACGGCTCGGTCGTCGCCTTCGAGCCGAACAAGATCGCCGTGGCCCTGATGAAGGCCTTCCTGGCCGTGCGCGGCACCCAGGGCGCGGCCTCGGCCAGCGTGCGCGAGACCGTCGATGCGCTGACCGAGAGCGTGGTGCGTGCGCTGATGCGCAGCCGTCCGGGTGGCGGCACCTTCCACATCGAGGACGTGCAGGATCAGGCCGAGCTGGGCCTGATGCGCGGTGGCCACCATGAGGTCGCACGGGCCTATGTGCTCTACCGCGAGCGCCGTTCGCAGGAGCGTGCCCGCGCCGGCCAGCCGGCAGCCGATGCCGTGGCGTCGCAGCTGCACGTGGTCGACCGTGGCCTGCGGGTGCCGCTGGACACCGCCGCGCTGACCGGGCTGATCGAGTCCGCCTGTGCGGATCTGGGGGCGGACGTGCGGCCCGAGCCCATCCTGGCCGAGACCCGCCGCAACCTGTATGACGGTGTTCCGATGGAAGAGGTGCACAAGGCCGCCATCCTGGCTGCCCGCACCCTGATCGAGAAGGAGCCGGCCTACACCCGCGCCACGGCCCGCCTGCTGCTGCACACCATCCGCAAGGAAGTGCTCGGCGAGGAGGTCGCGCAGGCGCAGATGGCCACCCGCTACGCGGATTATTTCCCGCAGTTCATCAAGCAGGGCGTCGAGGCCGAGCTGCTGGATCCGAAGCTGGCGCAGTTCGATCTGGCCCGTCTGGGTGCGGCGCTGCAGCCCGAGCGCGACCTGCAGTTCGACTACCTCGGCCTGCAGACGCTCTTCGATCGTTACTTCCTGCACATCCGCGACCGTCGCATCGAGATGCCGCAGGCCTTCTTCATGCGCGTGGCCATGGGCCTGTCGCTCAACGAGATCGACCGCGAGGCCCGAGCCATCGAGTTCTACGACGTGCTGTCGTCGTTCGACTTCATGAGCTCGACGCCCACGCTGTTCAACTCGGGCTCGCTGCGCAGCCAGCTCTCCAGCTGCTACCTGACGACCGTGGCCGACGATCTCGACGGCATCTACGAGGCGCTCAAGGAGAACGCGCTGCTGTCGAAGTTCGCCGGCGGTCTGGGCAACGACTGGACCCGTGTGCGCGCGCTGGGCTCCTACATCAAGGGCACCAACGGCAAGAGCCAGGGTGTCGTGCCCTTCCTGAAGGTGGTCAACGACACCGCGGTGGCGGTCAACCAGGGCGGCAAGCGCAAGGGCGCGGTCTGCGCCTATCTGGAGACCTGGCATCTGGACATCGAGGAGTTCCTCGAGCTGCGCAAGAACACCGGTGACGACCGTCGGCGCACGCACGACATGAACACCGCCAACTGGATCCCCGACCTGTTCATGAAGCGGGTTCTCGAGGGCGGGCCGTGGACCTTGTTCAGCCCCAGCAACTGCCCGGATCTGCACGACAAGTTCGGTACCGATTTCGAGGTGGCCTACACCGCCTACGAGGCGGCGGCGGATCGCGGCGAGATCAAGCTGTTCAAGCGCATGGCCGCCAAGGACCTGTGGCGCAAGATGCTCTCGATGCTGTTCGAGACCGGCCATCCCTGGGTCACCTTCAAGGATCCGTGCAACATCCGCAGCCCGCAGCAGCACGTGGGCGTCGTGCACTCGTCCAACCTGTGCACCGAGATCACGCTGAACACCTCGGACAGCGAAATCGCGGTGTGCAACCTGGGCTCCGTCAACCTGGTCCAGCATCTGGTGGCCGGCGCCGACGGTGCGCTGGTCATCGACCAGGTCAAGCTGAAGAAGACGGTGTCGACGGCCATGCGCATGCTCGACAACGTCATCGACATCAACTACTACGCGGTCAAGAAGGCGCGCGACAGCAACCTGCGTCACCGCCCGGTCGGCCTCGGCCTGATGGGCTTCCAGGATGCCCTGTACACGCTGCGCGTGCCCTATGGCTCGCCGGCCGCGGTGGAGTTCGCCGACCGCTCGATGGAGGCGATCTGCTATCACGCCTACTGGGCCTCGACCGAGCTGGCCGCCGAGCGTGGCCGCTACTCGAGCTACCGCGGCAGCCTGTGGGACCGCGGCATCCTGCCGCAGGACTCGCTGCGTCTGCTGGCCGACGCCCGTGGCGAGCAGTACGTGCAGGTGGACGGCAGCTCGACCATGGACTGGGCCGCCCTGCGCCAGCGCATCGCCGACCACGGCATGCGCAACAGCAACTGCGTGGCCATCGCCCCGACGGCGACCATCTCCAACATCATCGGCGTGGACGCCTCGATCGAGCCCTGCTTCGGCAATCTGTCGGTCAAGAGCAACCTTTCGGGCGAGTTCACCGTCATCAACGAGTACCTGGTGCGTGACCTCAAGCGCCTGGGCCTGTGGGACGACGTGATGGTCATGGACCTCAAGCACTTCGACGGTTCGCTGCGCCGCATCGACCGCGTGCCTGAAGAACTCAAGGCCCTGTACGCCACCGCCTTCGAGGTCGATTCGACCTGGCTGATCGAGGCCGCCTCGCGCCGTCAGAAGTGGATCGACCAGGCCCAGAGTCTGAACATCTACATTGCCGGCGCCTCGGGCAAGAAGCTCGACGAGACCTACAAGCTGGCCTGGCTGCGGGGCCTGAAGACGACCTACTACCTGCGCACCATGGGCGCCACCCATGCCGAGAAGTCGACCGTCACGGCCGGCGCACTCAACGCGGTGTCTTCGTCGGTGCAGGGCGCAGGCCATGCACCGCAGATGCAGCAGATGAGCGCCCTCGACGCGGCCGCTGCACAGGCCCAGGCGATGATGGAGGCGGCTCCGGCCACCGACATCAAGTTCTGCTCGATCGACAACCCGGACTGCGAAGCCTGCCAGTGAGTCCGCGGTCGCGGTGGCATCGTCCCTGACTCGCAAAGTACGCGGACCCGATGCCCCGCGTCACGCCCGGATCAGCCCCGGGCGTGACCGATCCCCGCATTCCGAGGCCCCAGGGCCACACCGTGATCGGCATCTTGTCAAGAAGTGCTTGGTGTTTGATCACAACACTCCGATAATTCACTTCTACAGGAAGCACATCCATGCTGGTCTGGGAAGACGACGTCTCTCTCCCTTCGACGACTCCCGCTCAAGCCAAGCCGGCTGAACCCGCTCTCGCGGTCCAGGCCCCGGCTTCGGCCCAGCCGTCCCCGCCACAGGCCGGGTCCGGTCTGCAGGCCGCCGCTGCGGCCTACCCGGCGACCCAAGCGTCCTCCGCCAGCGCACCGCTGGCCGCACGCAGTGCCCAATCCGCCGATGCGCGCCGTGTCACCGCCGCTGACAAGCGCATCATCAACGGCCAGACCGACGTCAACCAGCTGGTGCCGTTCAAGTACAAGTGGGCTTGGGAAAAGTACCTCGCCACCTGTGCGAACCACTGGATGCCGCAAGAGGTCAACATGTCGCGCGACATCGCCCTCTGGAAGGACCCCAACGGTCTGACCGAGGACGAGCGCCGCGTCATCAAGCGCAACCTCGGCTTCTTCGTCACCGCGGATTCGCTGGCGGCCAACAACATCACGTTGGGCACCTACCGCCACATCACCGCGCCCGAATGCCGCCAGTTCCTGCTGCGCCAGGCGTTTGAGGAGGCGATCCATACCCACGCCTATCAGTACATCGTCGAGTCGCTGGGGCTGGACGAAGGCGAGATCTTCAACGCCTACCATGAGGTGTCGTCGATCCGTGAGAAGGACGAGTTCCTGATCCCGTTCATCGACGCGATCATGGATCCCAACTTCAAGACCGGCACGCCCGAGGCGGATCAGACGCTGCTGCGTTCGATCATCGTCTTCGCCTGCCTGATGGAAGGTCTGTTCTTCTACGTCGGCTTCACGCAGATCCTGGCGCTGGGTCGTCAGAACAAGATGACGGGTGCTGCCGAGCAGTACCAGTACATCCTGCGAGACGAGTCGATGCACTGCAACTTCGGCATCGACCTGATCAACCAGCTCAAGCTCGAGAACCCGCATCTGTGGACGGCCGAGTTCAAGGACGAGATCAATGGTCTGTTCCTGAAGGCGGTGGACCTCGAGTACCGCTACGCCGAGGACACGATGCCGCGCGGTGTCCTGGGCCTGAACGCCAGCATGTTCAAGGGCTACCTGCGCTACATCGCCAACCGGCGTGCCACGCAGATCGGCCTCGACCCGCTCTTCCCGAACGAGGAGAACCCGTTCCCCTGGATGAGCGAGATGATCGACCTGAAGAAGGAGCGCAATTTCTTCGAGACCCGCGTCATCGAATACCAGTCCGGTGGCGCGCTGAGCTGGGACTGAAGCGGCTGGCGCCCGCGTCGTCCGGACCGCTGCGGTCCTGCCGACACGGGTACTGACCTCTCCGGACCTGGCAGCCCTGTCGTCTGTCGGTTGTTGTCCAAGGAGCCCGCCGCCTGAGGCGGGCCGGGCCGACCGGCGACTCCGTTCATCCTGCCGCCCGGCGCGCCAGTGCAGTGCGCCGGCTGGACGGATGAAGGCCCGACGGCCCGAGCCGGTCGGGTCTGTTCTGCAACTTGATCTAGGAGAGTGTCATGGCAACTGCGAAAAAGGCTGCGGCCAAGAAGGCGGCACCGGCGAAGAAGCCGTCGGTGAAGAAGGTGGCTGCGGCCGCCCCGGTGGCAGAAGCCGTTCCGGCCAAGAAGGTCGCTGCCAAGAAGGCGGCTGCAGCGCCGGCCAAGAAGGCCGCGGCAAAGAAGGCTGTTGCCGCTCCGGCCAAGAAGGCTGCGGTGAAGGCTGCAGCCACGAAGAAGGCTGCCGCGCCTGCCGTCAAGAAGGCTGCTCCGGCCAAGAAGGCGGCGGCTGCGCCTGCGAAGAAGGCGGCCGCTCCGGCTGCAAAGAAGGCTGCGCCGGCCAAGAAGGCCGCCGCCGCACCCAAGAAGGCAGCAGCTCCCGTTGCCAAGAAGGCGCCGGCCAAGAAGGCCTCGGCCAAGAAGGCGACCACGTCTTCCGCTTCTGCGAAGACCGCGCTGAGCCCTGCTGCCGCTTGGCCGTTCCCGACCGGCAGCAAGCCGTGATCGTCCGTTGACGAAAGCAAAAGCGCCCGGGTCAGTCCGGGCGTTTTTCTTTGTGGAGTATCGGGCGGGCGCGGATGGACGCCAAACTCAGGATCATGTTCGCGCGGGTCTTCATGTGCGCTTCGCGGGCCTGTTGAGCGCTTGACTGGAGTCGCGATGCGAGCGCTTCGTGCCCAGGTGTCGCGCGGAAGATGGCCGCCAGCCGTGCATTCACATACGCCTGATCATCGGTATCCACCAAGCGGTCCATGCACCTCAGTGCTTCGGCCGCCAGCGCGAGGGACTGCGCTGTTTCGCCCAACGCGTGCATGCACCATGCACTGTCCGTCTTCACCAGCGCCTCGGTGTTGTTGTGGTTGAACGCTGGAATGTCCACCAGCTGAAACTGCTCCAGCGCCAGTCCGTACTTGCGCTCTGATACGTACAGCTGCCCCAGCATCAGGTACCTCATCGACGGGTGGACCGTGTTGTGCGTTGCAAAGTCGTACGTCGCCGATCCCTGAGCTTCGATCGATGCCCGATCCAGTTCGGTCGTGTTCAGTTCGCCGAACGCGTCATCGAAGCGCACGTTGGCCAATCTGAATGTGGCCATGTTGTGCAGCATGGCGCCCCAGGTGTTCTCGTCGCCCACTGCGACGGCATGGAGCCTCGTTTCCTCATACCAAGGGCGAGCTGCCGTGAAATCTCCGGCGTAGTGATAGGCGGTGGCGATGACCAGCGCCGCCCGTGCCCTCGCCAGGTGGTCATCGCTCCGTGCGTGCTCGAAGACCTCGGTCAGGTGCAGGGCCATGCGGTCGTACTGGCTGGCATTGAACTCCAGCAAGGCCATCCAGGCGGCGCAGGAGGCCGCTGAATCCGCGCCCATGGACATGGCCAGCGCATGGGCACCCCGCATCCGCGCGTAGCCATGGCTGGCGTCGAACAGGCACCACTGCAGGATGCCCTCGGACAGGATCAGCCAGCAGGCGGTTTCCGGGTTCACGCCGGGACCGTAGGCCTCGCGCACCAGCCCCAGCGACACCGGCGCTTCATCCAGCATGCCGGCGCGTGCCTGGTGGGCTGCCGCCAGGCAGACGGCGCGCGCCCAGACCTGCTGGTCCTGGGCCGTGCCGGCCTCCTGGATGAGGTGCTGCAGCAGCCGCGATGGCGGTGGTGCGGCGGGATTGGTGGCGGCATCGTGACCCATGCGCGGCTCCTCCTGGGCGGCCTGTCTGTACGCAGGCTCAGCCGCCGGAGGATACCGGGATGGGTGTGTGTCGGCCTATCCGGGAGAGTGCGGGCGCTGCCGCGCGGTGCCGGCGGCTCTCAGCCGCGCAGGGCGGTCAGCGCGGCGCGGTAACGGTCGGCGCTGGCCTCGGCCACGCTGGCCGGCATGGCCGGCGCCGGCGCGCACTTGTTCCAGGGCTGGCCGTCGACCTGCACGCTTTCCAGCCAGTCGCGCAGGTACTGCTTGTCGAAGCTGGCCGGGTTCTCGCCGACGCGGTAGCTGTCCAGCGGCCAGAAGCGCGAGCTGTCGGGCGTCAGGATCTCGTCCATCAGCGTCAGCGTGCCCTGCTCGTCGAGGCCGAACTCGAACTTGGTGTCGGCGATGATGATGCCGCGGGTCAGCGCATAGGCGGCGGCCTCGCTGTAGAGGCGGATGGCGGTCGTGCGCACCTGCTCGGCCAGCGGGCGGCCGATGATCTCGACCATGCGCTCGAAGCTGATGTTCTCGTCGTGCTCGCCCATTTCGGCCTTGGTGGCCGGGGTGAAGATGGGCTCGGGCAGCGGGCTGGCGTTCTGCAGGCCGGCGGGCAGCGGCACGCCGCAGACCTGGCCGTTGGTCTGGTACTCCTTCCAGCCCGAGCCAGCCAGATAGCCGCGCACCACCGCCTCGACCGGCAGCGGCTTCAGGCGCTTGACCAGCATCGAGCGGCCACGCACCTGCTCGACCTCGTCGGCGGCGACCACGCTGACCGGATCGTCGCCGGTCAGGTGGTGGGGCACCACGTGGCCGAGCTTGTCGAACCAGAACAGCGCCATCTGCGTCAGCAGCTCGCCCTTGCCCGGGATCGGCTCGCCCATCACGACGTCGAAGGCCGAGATGCGGTCCGAGGCCACCATCAGGATGCGGTCCTCGCCCACGGCATAGTTGTCGCGCACCTTGCCGCGCGCGAGCAGCGGCAGCGAGTGCAGACGGGATTCGAGCAGGGCTTGGCTCATGGCGTTGGATCCGGGTCGGGCAGAAGTCGAAGGGCGGTATTGTGCCTGCTGGGCATCGGCGGGCCGGTGCTGGCGCAGGCCCGCCGGAATGCGCGAGGGGCCGCGCGGGCCCCTCGTCATCCGGTCTCAGGTGCGGGCCCCGGTCGGCGGCATGGCCGCTGCCCGGGGCCGGCCACGCGTCAGAGCACGCGCTGCGCCAGCGCGCCCGAGGCGTACTGCTGGGCGATCACGTCCAGGCCCATGGCCTTGATCTTGGCGCCCTGGCCTTCGCAGCCGAACTCCAGGTAGCGCTGCTTGCAGATCGCCTTGGCGGCTTCGCGGGCCGGCTTCAGCCATTCGCGGGCGTCGAACTTCTCGGGGTTCTCGGCCAGGAACTTGCGCACCGCACCGGTCATCGCCATGCGGATGTCGGTGTCGATGTTGATCTTGCGCACACCGTACTTGATGGCTTCCTGGATCTCGGAGACCGGCACGCCGTAGGTCTCCTTCATCGCGCCGCCGTACTGGTTGATGATCGCGCGCAGGTCCTGCGGCACCGACGACGAACCGTGCATCACCAGATGGGTGTTGGGGATGCGGGCGTGGATTTCCTTCACGCGGCTGATCGCCAGGATGTCGCCGGTGGGCGGGCGGCTGAACTTGTAGGCGCCGTGGCTGGTGCCGATGGCGATCGCCAGCGCATCGAGCTGGGTGGCCTTGACGAACTGGGCGGCCTCCTCGGGGTCGGTCAGCATCTGGCTGTGGTCCAGCTTGCCAACGGCTCCGATGCCGTCTTCCTCGCCGGCATCACCGGTTTCCAGGTTGCCCAGGCAGCCCAGTTCACCTTCGACGGTGACGCCGACCTTGTGCGCCATCTCGACCACGGCGCGCGTGACCTCGACGTTGTAGTCGAAGGACGACGGGGTCTTGCCGTCTTCCTTCAGCGAGCCGTCCATCATCACCGAGCCGAAGCCCAGGTCGATCGCGCCAGCGCAGATCTTGGGGCTGGTGCCGTGGTCCTGGTGCATGACCAGCGGGATGTGCGGATACATCTCGGCGGCGGCCTGGATCAGGTGCTTGATGAAGGGCTCGCCGGCGTACTTGCGGGCGCCTGCGCTGGCCTGCAGGATGACCGGTGCGCCGACCTCGTCGGCCGCGGCCATCACGGCCTGGACCTGTTCGAGGTTGTTGACGTTGAAGGCCGGGATGCCGTAGCCGTTTTCGGCGGCATGGTCCAGCAGTTGGCGCATCGAGACGAGAGGCATGGCGAGTCCTGCAGCAGGAGTTGGAGAAATCAGTCGGGCCGTCGGGGCTGGCGGATGGCGTGGCGGTGGGCGGCAGCGTGCCTCGACGCAGGAGTGCGGTGGCGGTGTGCTGCCGGCGGCCTGGGGGTCAGCCCCGGCTCTCGTAACCCTGCCGTAACTGCGCAAGATTGTATCGGCGCGGTGCTGCCCCAGCACCCGCAGCCCTGGGGGGGCGGGTGTGCATCCTGCCCGCCCCGGGCTGCGCATGCGCAGGGGACTGACCGGCCGTAGCGGCGGTATTCCGGTGCTCGGTCGCGCTGCGCCGGGCGCAGACTGCCGCTTGCCCGTGGCCGCTGCGGCCGTGGGGGAGACTGCGCATGCGCCGACATCTGCTCAACGAGGCGACCACCTGGATCACCGAGGCCGCGCTCGCCGATCCCTGCCTGCTGCGGGCCCATCTGGCGCGCCGGCTGCAGCTGGGCCAGCGCGCAGCGGCGGCCGTGCTGGCCCAGCTCGAACAGGCGCAGTGGCTGTGCAACGACGGCACGGCGCGGCGGCCGCTGTACCGGCCGGGCGCGATGCGTCAGGTGGTGCGCCAGTACCCGCTGGCCGGGCTGCAGGAGGACCTGCCCTGGCTGCGCGACTTCCTGCCCTGCTTCGCCTTCGGTGACGCGCTGGCCGCCGCGGTCCAGCATGTGTTCAGCGAACTGCTGAACAACGCGGTCGATCACAGCGGCGGCTCGCGGGTGACGGTGTCGCTGCGCCAGACCCCGCTGCAGGTGCAGCTGCTGGTCTCGGACGACGGCTGCGGCCTGTTCGAGGCGGTCGGCCGGGCCCACGGCATCGACGATCCGCTGCTGGCCATGCTGGAGCTGTCCAAGGGCAAGCTGACCAGCGCGCCGGAGCGCCACAGCGGGCGCGGCCTGTTCTTCGCGTCGCGCCTGGCCGATGTCTTCGAGCTGCATGCGAATGGCCGCAGCTTCCAGCACCGGCACTGGCAGCCCTGTCTGTGGCGGCCGGGCTCGCGGCCGGTCGGTGCGGCGGGCAGTTCGGTCTACGCGGCCTTCGGTGCCGCGCAGCCGCGCAGCGTCGACGCGCTGCTGCGCGAGCACAGCCTGGACGGCCAGGGCTACGGCTTCGAACGCACCGTGGTGCCGGTGGGCCTGCTGCAGGCGCCCGGTGTCGGCCTGGTCTCGCGGGCCCAGGCGCGGCGCGTGGCCGCGCGTCTGCAGGACTTCCGCGAGGTGGTGCTGGACTTCGCCGGCCTCGACGAGGTCGGTCATGCCTTCGTCGACGAGCTGTTCCGGGTCACGCGACCGATGGCCGATGCCGCGGGCCGCGCGCCGGTGCTCGTCCCCGCCAACATGGCGCCGCGGGTGGCGGCGCTGGTCGGCGCGGTGCGCGAGGGGCGTGGCTGAGGCCGTCCCGCGCTCCTGTCGCGTCGTCTGCGCGGCTCAGTGCACGCGGCAGATCTTGAGCATGTTGGTGCCGCCCGGATAGCCCATCGGTTCACCGCAGGTGATCGCATAGGTGTCGCCCGGACGCAGCACGCCGCGCGCCACCAGCAGGCGCTCGGCCTCGGCCAGCGCGCTGTCGCGGTCGCTCATCGCCGGCATCAGCATCGGGCGCACGTTGCGGTAGAGCGCCATGCGCGACTGCGACGTCGCCTGGCTGGTCAGGCCGAAGATGGGCACGCGGATGTTGTGGCGGCTCATCCACAGCGCGGTCGAGCCCGACTCGGTCAGCGCGATGATGGCCTTGCAACCGAGGTGATGGGCGGTGAAGAGCGCGCCCATCGCGATCGACTGGTCGATGCGGCCGAAGTGCTTGCTGGTGAAGTCGGCGTCCAGCTGCACGTCCTCGGCGCGCTCGGCCTCCAGCGCGATGGTGGCCATCTGCTCGACCGTCTCCACCGGGTACTTGCCGGCGGCGGTCTCGGCGCTGAGCATCACCGCATCGCTGCCGTCGAGCACCGCGTTGGCGACGTCGGAGACCTCGGCGCGGGTGGGCACCGGGTTGACGATCATGCTCTCCATCATCTGCGTGGCGGTGATGGTCAGCTTGTCCATCTCGCGCGCCATGCGGATCATCTTCTTCTGCAGCGCCGGCACGGCGGCGTTGCCGACCTCGACCGCCAGGTCACCGCGGGCGACCATGATGCCGTCGGAGGCCTTGAGGATGGCCTCCAGCTGCGGAATCGCCTCGGTGCGCTCGATCTTGGCGATCATGCAGGGCTTGTGGCGATACGGCTCACCGGCGACGTTGGCCAGCTGGCGCGCCATCTCCATGTCGGTGGCGTTCTTGGGGAAGCTCACCGCCAGGTAGTCGCACTGGAAGGACATCGCGGTCTTGATGTCCTCCATGTCCTTGGCGGTCAGGGCCGGGGCGGTCAGGCCGCCGCCCTGCTTGTTGATGCCCTTGTTGTTGGACAGCTCGCCGCCGATCTTGACGCGCGTGTGGACCTGGTTGCCCTGCACCGAATCGACGGTCAGCACCAGCAGGCCGTCGTTGAGCAGCAGCGTGTCGCCGGGCTTCACGTCGCGCGGCAGTTCCTTGTAGTCCAGGCCCACGCACAGGTCGTCGCCCGGCTCGGTGCGCGAGGCGTCGAGGATGAAGGGCGCGCCGGGCACCAGCATCGTCTTGCCTTCGGCGAACTTGCCGACGCGGATCTTCGGGCCCTGCAGGTCGGCCATCAGCGCGACCGTCTTGCCGATCTTGGCGGCGACGCTGCGCACGAGGGTGGCGCGGTCGATGTGGTCCTGCGCCTTGCCGTGGCTGAAGTTCAGGCGCACGACATCGACGCCGGCCCGCAGCAGCCGCTCCAGCACGTCCGGATCGCTGGAGGCGGGGCCGAGGGTGGCGACGATCTTGGTGGCGCGGGGCATGGGGCTTGTCTCTCGTGCATGTGAGGGGGGTGGCCGGCATTATCCGGCCCCCCCGGGCCCCGCGGGTTACTTCCCCGTTTCTTTCGCGGCGGCCACGTCGGCCACCGCCAGCGCCGTCATGTTGACGATGCGGCGCATCGTCGCCGACGGCGTCAGGATGTGCGCCGGCCTGGCCGCGCCCAGCAGCATCGGGCCGACGGTCACGCCTTGGCCGCCGGTCATCTTCAGCACGTTGAACAGCACGTTGGCGGCGTCGATGTTGGGCAGCAGCAGCAGGTTGGCGCTGCCGTTCAGACCGTTGCCCGGCAGGTAGCTGGCCCGGATGTCCTCGGACAGCGCGGCGTCGCCCTGCAGCTCGCCTTCGCTCTCGATGTCGGGCGCCAGCTGCTGGAACAGCGCATGGGCCGCGCGCATGCGGCGGGCCGACTCGCGCTGCGAGCTGCCGTAGGTCGAGTGGCAGACGAAGGCGACCTTGGGCGGCAGGCCGAAGCGGCGCATCTCCTGCGCGGCCATCAGCGCGATGTCGGCCAGCTCCTCGGCCGTGGGCTGCTCGTTGATCTGGGTGTCGGCGATGAACAGCGTGTGCTGGTCCAGCAGCAGCGCGTTCATCGCGGCCAGGGTGCGCACGCCCTCGCGCGGGCCGATCAGGCGGCGCACGTGTTCCAGGTGCTGGTCGTAGCGGCCGACCAGGCCGCACAGCATCGCGTCGGCCTCGCCGCGCTGCAGCATCAGCGTCGAGAACAGCGTCTTGCTGCGGCGCACCGCCGCCTCGGCGATGGCCGGCGACACGCCATCGCGCGCCATCTCCCGGTGGTACTGGCGGGCGTAGTCGGCCAGCCGCGGGTCATGCTCGGGATCGATCAGCTCGAAGTCGCGACCGGGCTGCAGACGCAGGCCCGCACGCTCGATCTGTGCGCTCACCACCGCCGGCCGGCCGATCAGCACCGGGCTGGCCAGGCGCTCGTCGAGCACCACCTGCACCGCGCGCAGCACGCGCTCGTCCTCGCCCTCGGCATAGACCACGCGGACCGGACGTTGGGCCTGCGCCGCCTTGGCGGTGGCGAAGACCGGGCGCATCACCATGCCCGTCTGGTAGACGTAGTGGGTCAGGCTGTCGCGGTAGGCATCGAGGTCGGCGATCGGGCGCGTGGCCACGCCGGACTCGGCCGCCGCCTGCGCCACGGCCGGCGCGATGCGCAGGATCAGCCGCGCGTCGAAGGGCTTGGGGATGATGTAGTCGGGGCCGAACTTCAGCTCCTGGCCGGCATAGGCGGCGGCCACCTCGTCCGAGGTCTCGGCCTTGGCCAGCGCGGCGATCTCGCGCACGCAGGCCAGCTTCATCGCTTCGTTGATCGTCGTCGCGCCGCAGTCGAGCGCGCCACGGAAGATGTACGGGAAGCACAGGACGTTGTTGACCTGGTTCGGATAATCCGAACGGCCCGTGGCCACGATGGCGTCCGGCCGCGCGGCCTTGGCCAGCTCGGGGCGGATCTCGGGCTCGGGGTTGGCCAGCGCCAGGATGATGGGCTGGCGGCCCATCGTGCCCACCATGTCGGGCGTCAGCACGCCGGCGGCCGAGCAGCCGAGGAACACGTCGGCACCGACGATGGCCTCGGCCAGCGTCTTCGCCTCGGTGTGCTGGCAGTAGCGCTGCTTGCTCTCGTCGAGCTTGCCGGCCTCGACGTCGGCGCGGCCGACGCGGATCACGCCCTTGCTGTCGATGACGGTGATGTTGGCCGTCTTCACGCCCAGGCCGACCATCAGGTCCAGGCAGGCGATGGCGGCGGCGCCGGCGCCCGAGGCCACCAGCTTGACCTCGCCGATAGGCTTGCCCACCAGCTCCAGCGCGTTCAGCAGCGCGGCCGAGCTGATGATGGCCGTGCCGTGCTGGTCATCGTGGAAGACGGGGATCTGCAGCCGGTCGCGCAGCGCGCGCTCGATCTGGAAGCACTCGGGGGCCTTGATGTCCTCGAGGTTGATGCCGCCGAGCGTGGGCTCCAGCGCGGCGATGATCTCGATGAGCTTCTCGGGATCCTTCTCGGCCAGCTCGATGTCGAAGACGTCGATGCCGGCGAACTTCTTGAACAGGCAGCCCTTGCCCTCCATCACCGGCTTGCCGGCCAGCGGGCCGATGTCGCCCAGGCCCAGCACGGCGGTGCCGTTGGTGATCACGCCGACCAGATTGCCGCGGCTGGTGTATTCGGCGGCCAGCGTCGGGTCGTGCTCGATGGCGGTGCAGGCGTAGGCCACGCCGGGCGAATAGGCCAGGCTCAGGTCACGCTGGTTGACCAGCGGCTTGGTCGGCGTGACGGCGATCTTGCCGCGCGTCGGCGCGCGGTGGTATTCGAGGGCGGCGTCGCGCAGGGCCTGTTCGGCCGGGGTCAGGTCGTGGGGCATGGGCGAGGGAGACGCGGGCGGCGGGCCCGTCTGTTCCAGAAAGGGAGGCGCAGATTACTGCGCCCGTCCCCCCGTCACATGCGTGTTGTCCGCAGCCACGGCCTGCGAAACGCGGGGTCATGCAGGCCCTGTGCAGCATCCATGCACAAGTGGCATGACCCCGAAAGGCCGCGGCAGCAGAACGCGCGCGGCCGGCGCGCGCGGTCAGCCCGCCGCGCGCTTCGTCAGGATCTCGAAGGCCGGCAGGGTCTTGCCTTCCAGCACCTCCAGGAAGGCGCCGCCGCCGGTGGAGATGTAGCCCACGTCCTTCTCGATGCCGTACTTGGCGATCGCGGCCAGCGTGTCGCCACCGCCGGCGATGCTGAAGGCGCTGCTCTCGGCGATGGCCCGGGCCACGACCTGGGTGCCGTTGGCGAAGGCGTCGAACTCGAACACGCCGACCGGGCCGTTCCAGACGATGGTGCCGGCGGCCTTGAGCTTGTCGGCCAGGATGGCGGCGGTCTTGGGGCCGATGTCCAGGATCAGGTCGTCGTCGGCCACGTCGGTGGCGGCCTTGACGGTGGCCGGCGCATCGGCGGCGAAGGCCTTGGCCGTCACCACGTCGACGGGGATGGGCACCTCGGCGCCACGGGCCTTCATGGCCTCGATCACGGCGGTGGCCTCGGCCAGCAGATCGGGCTCGGCCAGGCTCTTGCCGATCTTCAGGCCGGCGGCCAGCATGAAGGTGTTGGCGATGCCGCCGCCGACGATCAGGCCGTCCACATTGGCCGACAGCGACTTCAGGATGGTCAGCTTGGTCGACACCTTGGAGCCGGCGACGATGGCCACCAGCGGGCGCTTCGGCTGGGCCAGCGCCTTGCTGATGGCGTCGATCTCGGCGGCCAGCAGCGGGCCGGCGCAGGCGACCTTGGCGAACTGGGCGATGCCGTAGGTCGTGCCCTCGGCGCGGTGGGCGGTGCCGAAGGCGTCGTTGACGTAGATGTCGCACAGCGCGGCCATCTTCTTCGCCAGGTCTTCGCTGTTCTTCTTCTCGCCCTTGTTCAGGCGGCAGTTCTCCAGCATCACCAGCTGGCCGGGGGCGACGTCGACGCCGTTCTCGACCCAGTTGGCCACCACCGGCACCTCACGGCCCAGCAGCTCGCCCAGGCGGCGGGCGACGGGGGCCAGCGAATCCTCGGGCTTGAACTCGCCCTCGGTCGGGCGGCCCAGGTGGCTGGTGACCATCACCGCGGCGCCGGCCTTCAGCGCCAGCTCGATGGCGGGCACCGACGCGCGGATGCGGGTGTCTTCGGTGATGTTCCCGGCATCGTCCTGCGGCACGTTCAGGTCGGCGCGGATGAACACGCGCTGGCCCTGGACCTTGCCCTGCTGGACCAGTTCGTCGAGACGGAGGATCTTCATGGTGTTGCCCCTGTGGGGTGGCGGTGGGTTGGAAGGCGGCAGCGGGCGCGCGGCCCGGACAACCCGCGAGTTTGGCACGCCCGCCCTGGCGGCAGCCTGAATCACCACCCCAGAACGAGGCGGCACAGCAGCATCACCGATGTGCCCGCGACGATGGTCCCCAGCATCTCCCGCCGCCAGTGCAACCACGCCAGCGCGGCCGCCGCGCCGGCCAGCCGCGGATCCTGCCAGGTGCGGATGAACTGGCCGTCCAGCGTCAGCAGCTCGGGCAGCAGCACGGCCAGCAGCGCGCCGATCGGTGCATAGCGCAGGCCCTGGCGCAGGCGCTCGGGCAAGGGCAGGCTGCGCCGCGGCAGGACGAAGAAGCCGCGCGTGGCCACCGAGACCACGGCCAGTCCGGCGATCGCCAGGGCGGCTTCGAGCGCATCCATTCTCATCGGGGGCTCCGGTGGCCGCTCACGGCCGTTGTCCTGCGTCGAGCGTGCGCCGCGTGCCGGCCGGCATGGCATCGACGGCCAGGCCGACGGCCACGGCCACCGTCATCGCCACCAGCAGGTGCAGGCGCAGCGGCAGGCCGAGCGCCAGCAGCGCGGCCGAGCCCGACAGCAGCGCCGGCAGCCAGGTGCGTCGTTCGGCCAGCAGGCCCCAGGTCATGCCCAGCAGGGCGACCGTGCCGGCGAAGCCCAGGCCCCAGTGCTCGGGGATCTGGTGCGAGGCGGCGATGCCCAGCAGCGAGCCCAGGTGCCAGGAGCCGGCGTTGACCACCACGCCGCCCCAGAAGTACGGCAGCTGGCCGGGCGCGGCCACCGGGTCCGGCCAGCGGCGCATGAAGTACAGGTAGTTCCAGTCGGCGGCCCAGTAGCTGGCCCAGGCGCGCTGGCGCCGCGGCAGGTGCTGCAGGAACGGCCGCCACTGCGTGCTGTAGACGACGAAGCGCAGGTTCAGGCACAGCGCGGTCAGCCAGACCATCCAGACCGGTGCGCCGCTGGCGAACATCGGTGCGGTGGCCAGCTGGGCCGTGCCCGAGAACACCAGCAGCGAGCAGGCCAGCGCCGCCAGCGTGCCCATGCCGCTGTTGACCATGGCCACGCCGGTGACCAGACCCCAGGCGAAGATGCCGAGCGCCATGCCGCGCATCTCGTGTGCGCCTTCGCGGAACTGCGGGTGGCGCCACAGGGCGCTGCCCCGGCGGCGCATCCCCTGCGGGCGCGGCGGCCGCCGGACGTGGGCGGGCGGGGCGATCGGGGCGCGGGTCGGGGCGTCGGCCATGGGCGATTGTGGCCGCCGCCCCTGCCGCCTGGCCGTCCGGCGGCTCTGCGTGGTCGCGTGCGCCGACTGCAGTGCTGCGGGGAGCCCGTCGGCCCGCACGCGCGGTAGACGCGGCGGCGACTCAGTGCGCGGCCTTGCCGCCGCTCTTGGCCGGCGCGGACTCGGTGTCTTCCTCGTCCTCGCCGTTCTCCTCGGCTTCGGCCTTCTTGCGTGCGGCCTCCTTGCGGGCCTTGGCCTCGGCGGCCTTGGCGGCGCGAGCGGCCGACGCCTTCTCCTCGGCGGCCGCGGCTTTTTCTTCCTCGGTCGGCTCCGGCGGGGGCGGGGGCACGACGGGGCTGATCGGTTCGATCTTGTTCTCCGTCATGTACTCGTTCATCTCGCGCCAGCCGGTGTAGATGGCGGCGCGGTCGAGCCGCGGATTCAGGCTGTAGCAGTCCTCGATCGCGCGGCCGGCGTGCCGGCAGGCGGCGCCGGTGGCCTTGGCGTCGGCCTCGCGCTTGGCGGCGTTCAGGCCGGGGGTCTGGATGCCGAGCTGCGTGCCGACCTGGTCACAGCCGCCCAGGCCCAGCAGCAGCGGCAGCAGCCAGGGCAGCACCCGGACGGACGCGGCGGCGGATGAGGGGGCAGGGCGGGGGCGGACGGACATGCCCCGTTGTCGGTCGTGCCCGCATCCGACTTGAGCGGCGCGTGGGCCGTCGATCGGTGAATCAGCGGCCGTGCCGCCGGTCCGGGATCCACGTCGCTGGCCTGTTCGCGGTGTGACGGCGGGCGCGGCCCCGTCCGTCCTCGTCGTCGGCTCAGCCGCGGGCCATCGCCATCAGGCGGGCGATCCGCTCCTCGGTCGCCGGGTGGGTGGAGAACAGGCCTGCCAGCCCGCCGCCCGACAGCGGATTCATGATCATCATCTGCGCCGTCTCGGGATGGGCCTGGGCCGGGGGCAGCGGGATGCCCTGCGCATGGCGGTGGATCTTGTCGAGCGCCGACGCCAGCGCGGCCGGATCGCCGGAGATCTCCGCCCCGCCGCGGTCGGCCTCGAACTCGCGCGCACGGCTGATCGCCATCTGGATCAGGCTCGCCGCCAGCGGGGCCAGCAGGGCGACCAGCAACCCGGCGATCGGGTTGGTGGGGCGGCCCTCGCTGTCGCGCGGGCTGAACATCATGCCGAAGTTGGCCAGCATCGAGATCGCGCCGGCCATCGTCGCGCTGACGGTCGAGATCAGGATGTCGCGGTGCCGGACGTGGGCCAGCTCGTGGGCCATCACGCCGCGCAGCTCGCGTTCGCTGAGCACGCGCAGGATGCCGGTGGTCGCCGCCACGGCCGCGTTCTCGGGGTTGCGCCCGGTGGCGAAGGCATTCGGCGCGTCCTCCTGGATCAGGTAGACGCGCGGCATCGGCAGCTGGGCGCGCTGCGCCAGTTCGGCGACCATCCGGTAGAACTGCGGCGCGGTGGTCTCGTCGACCTCCTGTGCGTTGTACATGCGCAGCACCATGCGGTCGCTGAACCAGTAGCTGAAGAAGTTCATCCCCAGCGCGACCGCCAGCGCCAGCATCATGCCGGCGCGGCCGCCCAGCCACTGGCCGATGGCCATGAACAGCGCGGTGATGGCCGCCATCAGCACGGCCGTCTTCAACAGATTGAACATGGGCGACAGGCCGGTCCCGGCAGCGACGGCCCGCATCCCGGGCCTGGATGCCGCGTCAGATCGGGGCCGGCGGCCGGAAGTTCAAGCCGATCCGTCCGCGACCAGCCGCTGGCCGGCCAGATCGGGCTGCGCCTGCTGCCAGGCCGCCACCGGCTGGCGCCGGCCGCCCGGGCGCTGGACCGTCAGCACGGCCAGGCGCGAGCCGTCGCCGCAGGCCACACAGACCTGGTCCGGCGTGGCGTCCAGCACCGTGCCCGGCTCGGCCGCGGCACGCGCGCGGTCCGCCGGCAGCGCCTGCGCCGACCAGACCTTGATGGTCTCGCCGGCGGCGGTGCTGAAGCTGGCCCCGGGGAAGGGGTCGAAGGCGCGCACGCGGCGCGCGATCGCCTCGGCCGGCTGGCGCCAGTCGATCGCCGATTCGGCCTTCTCGATCTTGTGCGCGTAGCAGACGCCCGCTTCGGGCTGCGCGATCGCCGTCGGCCAGGGGGCGCCGGCCAGCAGCTCCACGCACAGACGGCCGCCGAGCACGGCCAGCCGGTCGTGCAGCGTGGCCGTTGTGTCGTCCGGCTGGATCGGTTCCTCGGCCACGCTCAGCATCGCACCGGTGTCCAGGCCCTCGTCCATCTGCATCAGCGTGATGCCGGTCCGGGCATCGCCGGCCTCGATCGCGCGGTGGATCGGCGCCGCCCCACGCCAGCGCGGCAGCAGCGAGGCATGGATGTTGATGCAGCCGCGCGGCGGCAGCGCCAGCGTCCAGCGCGGCAGGATCAGCCCGTAGGCCGCGACCACCATCAGCTCGGCGCCACAGGCGGCGAGGCGGCGCTGGGCGTCGGCCGCGTCCTCCGGCCAGCGGCCGTCCAGACGCAGACTGCGCGGCTGGGCCACCTCCAGCCCGTGGGCCAGGGCCAGCTGCTTGACCGGCGAGGCCTGCAGCTTCATGCCGCGGCCCGCGGGGCGGTCGGGCTGGGTCAGCACCAGCGGCACCTCATGGCCGGCGGCCAGCAGGGCGCGCAGGGCTTCGGCGGCGAACTCGGGCGTGCCGGCGTAGATGATGCGCATCGTCGTGACGCCGATGGCCTCAGAAGCCGCGCCGCGGCGCCGGCCGTGCGGCCTGCTCGTCGCGGGTGCGCTTGAGCATCTTGGTCTTGATGCGTTCGCGCTTGAGCGGGCTCAGGTATTCGACGAAGACCTTGCCCAGCAGATGGTCCATCTCGTGCTGGACGCAGACCGATTCCAGCCCCTCGGCCGAGAACTCCCAGGGCTGGCCGTCGCGGTCGAGCGCCCGCACGGTCACGCGCGCATGGCGCTGGACCTGGTCGTAGATCTGGGGCACCGACAGGCAGCCCTCGTCGCCGGTCTTGAGTTCGGCGCTGGCGCTGACGATCTCGGGGTTGATCAGCACCTTGGGCTGGTCACGGGACTCGGAGGTGTCGATCACGATCACCCGCTCGTGCACGTCGACCTGGGTCGCGGCCAGGCCGACGCCCTCGGCCTCGTACATGGTCTCGAGCATGTCGTCGACCAGGCGGCGGATGCGGTCATCGACCTGGGTCACCGGACGGGCGACGGTGTGCAGGCGGGGATCGGGAAAGCGCAGGATGGAAAGCAGGGCCATGGTGGCAGAGGCGGATGCGGAAAGAGGGGCGTCGTCGGCAGGCGTCTTCACCCGCGGTGACCGCACGGGCGGGCTCACCGCCGGGGCGCCCGTTTCATTGCGGCATCAAGGGTTTATCGGCAGAATCTACCGCACAGCATGAGCATGCGGTGCCGGCGACGGCGGCCCGCCGCGTCCGTTTCCGGCCGCAACGGCAGGCCGCGTCGGGCGTGGAGTCACCGCGATGCCCGCGGACGCGGGCCGAGGCGGGGCCCTCCGCGGCCCGTCGTCACACCGCGTGCACGGTGCACGCATGATCCAATTGTCGCACCGGCCCCTCCCTGGAGATCGAGAACATGGTTACACGCGCGCGCCGTGCGCCGTCTGAGTCCACCGGCAGCCCGCGCGAACGCCCTGCGGCCGATCGGCGTGGAGGTCTGGCCGCGGTCGTGGCCGGCGCCCTGCTGTCGGCCGCACTGCCGGCCTTCGCCGCCTTGCCGGTGCTGCCCCAGCAGCGGGCCACCGCCCAGCAAGTCGCCCAGGCCGGTGTGCCGCTGTCCGAACTGGCGCCCGATGCGCCCGACAGCTACACGGTCAAGCGGGGTGACACGCTGTGGGACATCTCCCGACTGTTCCTGCGCTCGCCCTGGCGGTGGCCCGAGCTGTGGGGCATGAATCTGCAGCAGATCCGCAACCCGCACCTGATCTACCCGGGCCAGTTGCTGGAGCTGGAGCGGGTCGATGGCCGGGCGCGTCTGCGCATGGGCCGTCGCGACGGCGCCAGTGGACTGCCCACCGTGCGGCTGCAGCCCCGGGTGCGCAGCGCGCCGCTGGAGGATCCGGCGATCAGCGCGGTGTCGATGCAGGCCATCGCGCCCTTCCTCAACGAGGCCCAGGTGCTGACCCGCGAGCAGCTCGACGGCGCCCCGCGCATCGTCGCCACGCCCGACAGCCGCGTGCTGGTGACCGCCGGTCAGACCGCCTACGTGCGCGGCGATCTGCAGGGCGCCCGCGACTTCATGCTGTTCCGCGAGACACGACCGCTGGTCGATCCGCAGACCCGCGAGGTGCTGGGTTATGAGGCCGCCTTCGTCGGTACGGCCGAGTTCCAGCGGCCGGAGGACACGTCCGGCGCGCTGCCGGTGCCCGCCAGCTTCGTGCTGACCAGCGCCCGGCAGGAGGCCGGGGTCGGTGACCGCCTGGTGCCGCTGCCGCCCCGTGATTACGCGTCCTACGCGCCGCACGCGCCGCAAGCGCCCGTCGATGGCCGGGTGGTCTCGGTCTACGGCGAAGCCGTGGCGGGTGGCTCCAATCAGGTGGTGGCGATCAACCGCGGGACCCGTGACGGGCTGGAGCGTGGCCATGTGCTGGCCGTCTGGCGGGCAGGCAAGGCCGCGCGCGACACCACCCTCGCCGGTCCCGGTCAGGCGATCCAGCTGCCCGACGAGCGCAGCGGTCTGCTGTTCGTCTTCCGGACCTTCGATCGCGTGTCCTATGCGTTGATCGTCCAGGCGGTCGAGCCGGTGCGCGCGGGCGACCGTTTCAGCCAGCCCTGACGGCGCGGTGGCCGTGGACGCGTCTGACCCGATGCCCGCGGCCACCGTCGACGACGGGCTCGCCGACTGGTTGCGGCTGGCCCATTGCCCGGGTCTGTCGCGGGCCGCCGTGCGGCGCCTGCTGGCCCGCCACGGGCCGCCGGCCCAGGTGCTGCGTGCCGTGCTGCGCAGCCCGCACGGTGCCGACGAGACCGCGCGCGAGGCCTTGCTGGCGGCCCGCGAGGCCCACGCGGCCCGGTTGATCGAGGTCTCCCGCTGGCTCCAGGCCGATGCCCGTCATCGGGTGATGGCGCTGGACGACCCGGACTGGCCCGAGCCCTGGCTGCAGACCGCGGATCCGCCGCTGCTCGTCTATCTGGCCGGCGACGTCCGCTGTCTGGTGGCCCCGTCGGTGGCCATCGTCGGTTCGCGCCGGCCGACGCCGCAGGGGCGCGTGCACGCCCTCACGTTCGCCCGCGGCCTGGCCCGGCAGGGCTGGACGGTGGTGTCCGGTCTGGCCGCGGGCATCGACGCGGCGGCCCATGACGGCGCGCTTCAGGCCTTTGACGAGGCGTCCCCGTGCGCCGGGCGCACGATCGCCATCGTCGGGACCGGGCTGGACCAGGTCTATCCGCGGGCCCATCAGGCCTTGGCGCAGCGCATCACCGCGCACGGCCTGCTGGTCAGCGAGTACCCGCTGGGCACCCCCCCGCTGGCGCCGAATTTTCCGCGTCGCAACCGGCTGATCGCCGGGCTGAGCCGTGGCACGCTGGTGGTCGAGGCCGCGTTGCGCTCGGGCTCGCTGATCACCGCGCGGCTGGCGCTCGAAGCCGGTCGCGAGGTGATGGCGATCCCGGGCTCGGTGTTGGCCGAGCAGGCGGCCGGCTGCCACGCCTTGATCCGCGACGGTGCGGCCCTGGTCACCTCGGTCGAGGAGGTGGTCGCCGAACTCGGTCCGCTGGCGGGGCGCTGGGCCGCGGCGCCGCCCGCGTCGCCCGCGCTGTCGGCGTTGCCTGTTGCGCCTGACGCGGGGCCCGCTCCCTCGGCGGCCCGTGCGTCTCCCCGGCGCGCGGGGGCCACGGCGGCGCCGGCCGCTGTCGCACCGGAAGCGGCGGGCGATGCCGGCCGTGTGCCGGCCGCCGCGGTCGCGTCTGCGGCCGCCGACCTGCAGGACGCGGTGCTGCAGGCCCTCGGCCACGATCCGTTGGATCTCGACGCGCTGATCGACCGTTGCGGCTGGCCGGCCGCACGGCTGCAGGCCCACCTGATGACGCTGGAACTCGACGGCCGGGTGGCCCGCCTGCCCGGCGGGCTCTACCAGGCCCAGCGCCGCGCCTGAGTACGGGCGTCCTGAAACGTCCGCGATCGGGTGGGTTGCCGGATCCGGATCCAGGCGCGCCACCCCGCCACGGCAGGATGCGGTCCGTCCGGCGAGTGCCGCACAGGGCCTTGTTTCGTCGCCTTTCCCGGCCCGGGGGCTGGGTTATAGTGGTTTCATGTTCGAGGTGCTGGTCTACCTGTACGAAAACTACTGGCGTCCGGATGCCTGTCCGGAGCACGACCAGCTCACGCGCAAGTTGTCCGCGGTCGGCTTCGAGTCGGATGAGATCGAGGAGGCGCTGAGCTGGCTGGATGGTCTTGCGGCCAGCGCCGAGTCCTGCGAGTGGGCCCAGTCCAGCGACAGCCTGCGCGTCTACACCGCGGCCGAGATCGACCGCCTGGGTGAGGGCTCGATCGGCTTCATCAGCTTTCTTGAGTCGGCCGGCGTGCTGCCCCCCGCGATGCGGGAGGTGGTGATCGACCGTGCCACCGCCGTCGGTGAGTCGCCCCTGGCGCTCGAGGATCTGAAGGTCATCGTGCTGATGGTCTTCTGGAGTCTGGGCGAGGAGCCCGACGCGCTGATCCTCGACGAGCTCTTCGTCGACAGCGAAGACCGGTTGATCCACTGAGCCGAGCGGTGGCGCGCCTGGAACGGGCGGCCGCCACCGGGGTCGCGACGGCGCCTCTCCGGCCCCCTCGCGTCAGGACGCCATCAGCCGGGACGGGTCCGCGTCGAGCTTGGCCAGCGCCGTGCGCGTGGCCTTGACCGTCAGCGATTCTTCCTGGACCGGCAGCAGCAGCCCGGCCTGCAGGAACGCCGCCAGACGCTGTTGCTGGAACAGCACGCAGCGGCCCGAGGTGGTCACGAACAGCGAGAGCTGGCGGCGCAGTCCGGTCCAGGCCAGCTGCACGTTCTCGGTCCGGTTGCGGTATTCCAGCTGGTACCAGCTGCCGACCAGCAGCTCGCGCGCCCAGGCGACCATCGGTGCCGTCGGGGCCGTGCCGCCTTCGGAGACCACCTCGAGTTCCGAGCTCTCGTGGCCGGACAGGTCCAGCACCAGGGATTCGTCGATCTGGATGTCCTCGGCGGCCGGCAGCAGCTCCTCCAGCGATTCCAGGCGTTCCTTGAGATCGCGCATGCGCTCGTTGGGGATGACGGCCGCCTTGGCGGTGAAGGCGGCGGCCAGCGCGGTGTTGACCGCCGTCAGGCGCTCGTCCTGCCGCTCCGGGCTCATGTTGGTCAGCACCATGCCGTCCTTCAGGCGCTTGAGCAGCAGCGGCAGGCGGCGGATGACCTCGGCGCGCTCCTCGCGCGTGACCTTGGCGCTGGCCGACCAGATCAGGTCGGCGGCCGCGCGCTTCATGTCCTTGGTCTCTTCGCTCTGCTTGCCGTAGCGCACGGCAGCGGTCGCCATCACGTCGGCCCAGACCTGGAACAGGAACTGGCGCACCCCCTCCTGCACCGGCACCTCGTTGAGCATGCGGCGCAACTCGATCGTGTACTGGATGGCCAGGGTCTCGCGCTGCTCAACCTGCTGGGCGAGCGACACGCCGCGCTTGCTGGGCTCGTGCTCGTTGCGGAAGAAGTGTTCGAGGAAGCGTTCGAACTCGACCAGCACGGTCTGGAACACGCGGTTGCCGGTGTCCGGATAGGCCTCGACGACCTGCACCACGCGCTTGATCTCCTTCTCGAGCGCGCTGCCGACCGCGCCGGCCGCCGAATCCAGACCCATGACGCAGGCGCCCATGCGGTCGATCAGGCGGCGTGCGGGATGGTCGAGGTTGGCGAAGAAGTCCGGCTCGCTGACGGCCACGCGCAAGACCGGCATCTGGAGACGGGCGAACCAGACGCGCACCGAGGCCGGGATGCGGTCCTCGGTCAGGATGCTCTGGAACATCATCGCGACGATCTCGATCGTCGCGCGCTCGCTCGGCGAATTGGCCGCGGCCTTCAGCGCCTGGTGCTCGCGGCGCAGGTCGTCGAGCACCGTCTGCACCGATGCCGAGCTGCCCAGGCCGCCGGTCGAGCCGGCACCGCGGACCTCGCCACCGGCGGGCACCACGCGGCGCTGGATCGAGCGCTGGGTGTTGCTGATGGCCGCGGCCAGTGCGGGCGAGACCGGGCGGGGGGCGTGGCTGGTCTTGGCGAAGCCGGGCACATGGCGCCCGACCAGCTGGTTCAGCCGGCCGACCACGGCCTCGGCCTGCTCGGGCCCGCGGGCCAGCGGCGCGGCGCGCGTCATCAGGCGCGTTTCGTCGCCGACCCCGGGCCAGGCGGCGTGGCCGGAGCGCGGACCTTGGCGGCCGGCGGTCAGTGGTGCCGTCGATCCGGTGTCGTCCCCCTGTCCGGGTGGGAACACGCTCGTGGTGCCTGGCAGCACCGACGTCGGACCCGTGACGTGCGGGGCGGTGGTGCCGCCGACGCCCGCGCCCCCTGCGTGGTTGTCCTGCCGGCGGATGAACGGGCGCAGGTCGATCTCCTGCAGGACCTTGTGGCCGGCCAGCCAGCGGTTGGCCTCGTGATAGGCCTCTTCGAGGAGGGCGGCGAACTCCTGGTGCAGCAGATGCTGGGCTTCGCGCCAGCCATCGGCGCTCAGGCCGGCGTTGCGCCAGGCGTCGAGCGCGACGCGCGCCAACGCGTGGGCGCGCAGCAGGTCATGGGTGTCGAGTTCGCCGCGCTGTTCGAGGTAGACGATGCGCGAGCGCAGATCGCTGAACTCCCAGGAGGCGCGGTCCATCATGGCCAGCGCCAGCCGCGACGTCAGGATCTCGCGTTCGATGGTGTCGTTGTCGACCAGGGAGAGCGAGGCCGACGGGTCCGGCAGGTCGATCGCCCGCCCGGGCTGGGCGTTGCCCTTCTCGTACAGGGCCTTCAGGCCCAGGCCCAGGCGCTTGTGCCACGCGGAAGCATGCTTGGCCAGATCGTCGACGAGATCGCGACGGCGCATCATGACCATGCGCTCGGCAGGCTTGTCCAGCATCGTGCGCGCACCGGTGCTGACGCGCATGACGAGCGGCGACAGTCCCTTGAGCAGCTGTTCGATGTAGGTGCGGCGGGCGCGACGGGCGAGTTGGGCGGGGGTGGCGGAAGACGCCATGTAGACCTGTTTCTGGTACGGCAGTACCCGTGTGACTCTATACCACCGCGCCCGCGTTGGGATCGTCCGGGTCCTGTGCCTTCTGCACGTTGGACTTGATCAGGTCCTCCCGCTTGACGCCGAGCCACATGGCGATGGCCGCAGCGACGAACACCGACGAATAGATGCCGAACAGGATGCCGATGGTCAGCGCGACGGCGAAATAGTGCAGCGTCGGGCCCCCGAAGAGCAACATCGCCAGCACCATCATCTGGGTGGAGCCATGGGTGATCACCGTGCGGCTCATCGTGCTGGTGATCGCGTGGTCGATCACTTCAGCGGTGGTCAGCTTGCGGTACTTGCGGAAGGCCTCGCGGATCCGGTCGAAGATCACCACCGACTCGTTGACCGAGTAGCCCAGCACCGCCAGCACCGCCGCCAGCACCGCCAGCGAGAACTCCCACTGGAAGAAGGCGAAGAAGCCCAGGATGATGATGACGTCGTGCAGGTTGGCGATGATCGCGGCCACCGCGAACTTCCATTCGAAGCGGATGGCCAGATAGATCATGATGCCGGCGACCACGAAAGCCAGGGCCTTGGCGCCATCGCTGGCCAGCTCCGAACCGACGGCCGGGCCGACGAACTCGGTGCGCGACAGGTGTACCGGCTCGGTCCCGCCGGCGGCGGTCATGCACGACGGGCGGCTGATCTGCTCCCCCTTGTCGGTGGTCTCGGTGCGCGTGGTCACGCTGCCGTTCTCGGCCTTGCACAAGGCCTCGAAGGCGCGGCTGGCGGTGGCGGCCTGATCGGCCGGCCGGGCCTCGCCACGCACCGGCAGGCGCACCAGCACGTCACGCGAGGTGCCGAAGTTCTGCACCTGGACCTCGCCGAGCTGCAGCGACTCGACGGCATGCCGGGTCTTCTCCAGATCGGCGGGCTGCGCGTACTGCACCTCCAGCACGGTGCCGCCGGTGAATTCGATCGACAGGTGCAGGCCCCGCGTGACCAGGAAGAAGACGGCCAGTGCGAAGGTGACGAAGCTGATGACGTTGAACACCAGCGCGTGCCGCATGAACGGGATATCGCGGCGGATGCGGAAGAACTCCATCGTGGGTCCTCGGTAGACGGCTGCGGGGGACTCAGGCCGGGGTCGACGGCGTATCGGCCGTCACCACGTCGGCTGCCGGGGGGGCGGCCGGCTTCCAGACCTGGCCGATCGACACGCCCTTGAGCTTCTTCTGGCGGCCATACCAGAGGTTGACCAGGCCGCGCGAGAACATCACCGCCGAGAACATCGACGTCAGGATGCCCAGGCAGTGGACGACCGCGAAGCCGCGCACGAAGCCCGAGCCGAAGGCCAGCAGTGCGACACCGGCGATCAGCGTCGTGATGTTGGAGTCCAGGATGGTCGCCCAGGCGCGCTCGTAGCCGGTGGCGATCGCGGTCTGCGGCGCCGCGCCGTTGCGCAGCTCCTCGCGGATGCGTTCGTTGATCAGCACGTTGGCGTCGATCGCCATGCCCAGGGTCAGGGCGATGGCGGCGATGCCCGGCAGCGTCAGCGTGGCCTGCAGCATCGACAGCACGCTCACCAGCAGCAGCAGGTTGAAGCCGAGCGCCAGCGTCGAGAACACGCCGAACATCAGGTAGTAGGTGCACATGAACACGGCGATGGCGGCAAAGCCGTAGGCCACCGACGAGAAGCCCATGCGGATGTTCTCGGCGCCCAGCGTCGGGCCGATGGTGCGCTCCTCGATGATCTCCATCGGCGCGGCCAGCGAGCCGGCGCGCAGCAGCAGCGCGGTGTCGCTGGCTTCCTGCGTCGTCATGCGGCCGCTGATCTGCACCCGGCCACCGGAGATCTCGCTGCGGATGACCGGCGCGGTCACGACCTCGCCCTTGCCCTTCTCGAACAGCAGGATGGCCATGCGCTTGTTGATGTTCTCGCGCGTGACGTCCCGGAAGATGCGCGCGCCCTTGGTGTCGAGCGTCAGGTGCACGGCCGGCTCGTTGCCGGCATTGCCGTCGAAGCCGGGCTGGGCGTCGGTCAGGTTCTCGCCGGTCAGGATGACCTGGCGGTAGACGATGATCGGCGTGCCGTCGCGCTCCAGGTAGCGTTCGCTGCCGAAAGGCACCGGGCCGCTGCCGCGCAGCGCGTCGAGGGCCTCGGCGCTGGCGTTGACCAGGCGCACCTCCAGCGTGGCGGTGCGGCCGATGATGTCCTTGGCGCGGGCCGTGTCCTGCACGCCCGGCAACTGCACGACCACGCGGTCGGCGCCCTGTTGCTGGATCACCGGCTCGGCGGTGCCGAGTTCGTTGACGCGGTTGTGCAGCGTGGTGATGTTCTGCTTGAGCGCGGCGTCCTGGATGCGCTTGGCGGCCTCGGGCTTGAGGCGGCCGGTCAGCTTCTGGCCTTCGGCGTCATCGGCCGGGGTCCAGGCCAGGTCGGGTTGCTGGGCTTCCAGCAGGCTGCGCGCCTGGGCGGCCAGGGCCGCATCGCGGAAGCGCACGACGACGTCGTTGCCCTCGCGGCTGATGCCCGCATG
The DNA here is from genome assembly GCF_038066575.1 of Pseudaquabacterium rugosum. Taxonomy (NCBI): domain Bacteria; kingdom Pseudomonadati; phylum Pseudomonadota; class Betaproteobacteria; order Burkholderiales; family Sphaerotilaceae; genus Pseudaquabacterium; species Pseudaquabacterium rugosum. The sequence continues at coordinate 163,933 of NZ_JBBUTF010000002.1, forward strand.
GCGCACCGACTTGTCGCGCAGCAGCTGGCGCACGTCGGCGGCGATCGAGTCGGCCTTGCGCGTCAGCGCGGCCTTCATGTCGACCTGCATCAGGAAGTGCACGCCACCGCGCAGGTCCAGGCCGAGGAACATCGGCAGCGCGTTGATGCGCTGCATCCAGGTCGGCGTGCGCGACAGCAGGTTCAACGCGACGATGTACGACGGGTCCTGGGCATCCGGATTCAGCGCCTTGACGATCGCGTCCTTGGCCTTGATCTGGTCGTCGGTGTTGCGGAAGCGGGCCTTGACCGTCGTGCCCTCGAATTGCACGAAGTCGGCCTGCAGGCCGGCGGCCGTCAGCGTCTGCTCGATGCGCGGCACGATGCCGGCGTCCAGCTTGAGCGTGGCCTTGGCACTGGAGACCTGGACGGCCGGCGCCTCGCCGTAGAGATTGGGCAGCGTGTAGAGGGCGCCGATCACCAGCGCCAGCGCCAGGATCAGGTACTTCCACCAGGGGTAGCGGTTCATCGTCGGGTCCTGGAGCAGGCGGGATCCACGCCTGCGGTGCGCCGGGCGCGGAGACGGGGTCGGCCGGGGCCGCCGTCGTGGCGACGGGCCGGCCTGCGCAGCGTGTGCAGGCCGGCCCGTCCGGGGTCTGAGCGTGCTTCCGGGCGGGCGGGCGTCAGGGCCGCCGGCCCGGCGGCGTCAGGCGGTCACTTGGACGCGCTGTAGGTGCCCTTGGGCAGCACCTGGATCACGGCGCTGCGCTGGATCTGCAGCTCGACACCGCCGGCCACTTCCACGTGCAGGATCGACTCGCCGATCTTGCTGATGCGGCCGACGACACCGCCGCCGGTCACCACCTCGTCGCCCTTGGCCAGGGCCTCGAGCATGGCCTTCATCTCCTTCTGCCGCTTCATCTGGGGGCGGATCATGATGAAGTACAGCACGACGAACATGGCCACCATGGGCAGCAGGCTCAGCAGGCTGTTCTCGCCACCGGTGGCACCGGCGGTCTGGGCGTAGGCATTGGAAATGAACATGTGGTCGTCAGTCTGTGTGCGCTTCGCCCGGGAAGGGGCGAACACGCGATTCTAGGCGGCGGGTGGTGCCGCGGTCGGCCGGCCACCCGCCGGTGCGGGCGGGGTTCGTCCGTGGTCGCGCCCCGCCATGCGAGCCGCCGGGTGGCGTGCGGGTTCCGTCCGGCCGCGGCGGGCCCGCGGCCTGCGGGCGTCCGCCCGGGCCGCAGGCAGGGTCAGAACAGCGCCATGCTGAGCTTGCGGCGGTACTGGTCGACCACCGGATCGCCGGCCGGCGCGGCCTGCTTGCCGGTCAGTTCCAGCGCGCCCTTGGCGGCGCCGGGCTCGGGCTTGGGCGGGGCCTTGGTGATCAGCTCCAGGATGGCGACGTAGGTCTTGCGGGCCAGCTGCCCGTTCCATTCCTTGTCGCGCATGATGATCTCGAGCAGCGCGTCCATCGCGTCGGTGAAACGGCCGACGGCCATCAGCAGCTGGGCCAGCTCGTGGCGGGCGTCGAAATCGCGGCGGTTGGCGTCGATGGCGGCCTGCAGGTCATGCGGACGGCGGCCGGTGGGCGCCTTCTCGCAGGCGTCCAGCCACAGGCCGAGGGCACTGATGCGCGGGTCGAAGGCGGCCTTGGAGGCCACCGGCAGCCAGGCCTGGCGGGCCTGGGCGACCTGGCCGGCCTCGATCAGCAGCTTGACGTAGTCGGTGCGCGCGGCGTCGTTGGCCGGATCGACGGCCACCGCCTCCTGCAGCTTGGCCAGGGCGCCGTCGACGTCGCCCTCGGCTTCCAGTGCTTCGGCCTGCTCGGTGTCGGCCGCGGCCTCGGCGGCGGCTTCGCTGGGCACATGGCGGTCGAGGAACTCGCGGATCTGGGCCTCGGGCAGGGCGCCGACGAAGCCGTCGACCGGCTGGCCCCGGCTGAACATCACGCAGAAGGGGATCGAGCGCACGCCGAAGGCCTGGCTGAGCTGGCCGGCGATCTCGGGCTGGTCATCGCTGTTGCACTTGGCCAGCTTGAAGCGGCCGCCGTAGTCGGCCTCCAGCTTCTCCAGCAGCGGGCCCAGGGCCTTGCAGGGGCCGCACCAGGGGGCCCAGATGTCCAGCAGCACCGGCTGCACCATCGAGGCCTGGATCAGCTCGGATTCGAAGTTCTGGATCGTGATGTCGGTCATGGGAGCACGCGTCGATGAGGGGGCACGGCGGTCGGGGCCGCGGCCCGCGCCGTGCGGCGGATGCCGCCAGATGCGGTCGACCACCTACAATTCAATGTTTTTCGTCAGCCGGCGGCCGCGGCCGCCCAGCCCACCATGCACGACAGCGCTTCCCCTTCCGCCCCCCGCTCCGATGCTGCTGCCGGCGTGCAGGTAGGCGTGCTGATGGGCTCGTCCAGCGACTGGGAGACGATGCGGCAGGCCGCCGAGATTCTGACCGAGTTTGGCATCGCCCATGAGTGCCGCGTCGTCTCGGCCCACCGCATGCCCGACGAGATGTTCGCCTATGCCGAGGCGGCGGCCGACCGCGGCCTGAAGGCCATCATCGCCGGCGCCGGCGGCGCCGCCCACCTGCCGGGCATGCTGGCGGCCAAGACCACCGTGCCGGTGCTGGGCGTGCCGGTGCAGAGCAAGGCGCTGTCCGGCGTCGATTCCCTGCACTCGATCGTGCAGATGCCCAAGGGCATTCCGGTGGGCACCTTCGCCATCGGTGCGGCCGGCGCGGCCAATGCCGCGCTGTTCGCGGTGGCGATGCTGGCCACCGGCGACGCCGCGCTGCGCGCGAAGCTGGAGGCCTTCCGCGCCCGCCAGACCGAGATCGCCCGCGCCATGACGGCCGAGCTGGTGCCGCCGGCACGGGTGGGCGCATGAGCGCGCTGTCCGAGGCCCGCAGCGTGCTGCTGCCCGGCGCGACGCTGGGCGTGATGGGCGGCGGCCAGCTGGGCCGCATGTTCGTCCATGCGGCGCAGTCCCTGGGTTATTTCACGGCCGTGCTCGATGCCGATCCGGTGTCGCCGGCCGGACTGGTCGCGCAGTACCACGTGCAGACCGGCTACCAGGACGAGCAGGGCCTGGCGCAGCTGATGCAGCGCTGCCAGGCCATCACCACCGAGTTCGAGAACGTGCCCGCCGGTGCCCTGCGCACCCTGGGCGCGCAACGGCCGGTCGCGCCCTCGGGCGATGCGGTGGCCGTCTGCCAGGACCGGGCGCTGGAGAAGGCGCATTTCGTGCGTTGTGGTGTGCCGTGCGCGCCGCACGCCCTGATCGAGGACGAGGCCGGTCTGGCCGCCATCGACGCCGCTGCGCTGCTGCCCGGCATCCTCAAGACCGCCCGCCTGGGCTATGACGGCAAGGGTCAGGTGCGGGTGCGCAGCGCCGACGAGCTGGCCGCCGCCTGGCGCGACCTGGGCGGCGTGGCCTGCGTGCTCGAACGCATGCTGCCGCTGGCGCTCGAACTCAGCGTGGTGGTCGCGCGCAACGCCCATGGTGAGGTGGTGACGCTGCCGGTGCAGCAGAACCTGCACCGCGACGGCATCCTGGCCGTGACCCAGGTGCCGGCACCCGACGCCACGCCCGCGCAGAGCGCCCAGGCCGTGGCCTGCGCCGCGCGCATCGCGGCCGAGCTGGGCTACGTCGGCGTGCTCTGCGTCGAGTTCTTCGTGCTGGCCGACGGCACGCTGGTGGCCAACGAGATGGCACCGCGGCCCCACAACTCCGGCCACTGGTCGATCGACGGCGCCGACATCAGCCAGTTCGAGCTGCAGGTGCGCACGCTGACCGGCCTGCCGCTGATCGCCCCGCGCCAGCACTCGCCGTCGGTGATGCTCAATCTGCTGGGTGACCTGTGGTTCGATGCCGCCGGCCAGCTGCGCGAGCCCGACTGGGCCGGCGTGCTGGCGCTGCCGGGCGTGCACCTGCACCTGTACGGCAAGACCGACGCCCGCGTCGGCCGCAAGATGGGCCACCTGACCGTCACCGCCGCCACCGCCGAGCAGGCCCGCGAGGTCGCGTTGCAGGTCTGCGCGCGGCTGGGTCTGGCCGCCTGCTGAGCGCGGACCCGCTCCGGCGTAGGGGATGACGATGGGCGTGCTGTCCGGCTCCGATCCCGTGGCGCTGGCGCAGGCCGCGCGTCGCCTGGCCGACGGTGGTCTGGTCGCCTTCCCGACCGAGACCGTCTACGGCCTGGGCGCGCGCGCCGACGACGATGCGGCGGTCGCCGGCATCTATGCCGCCAAGGGCCGGCCGGCCGACCATCCGCTGATCGTCCACGTCGCCGACTGGTCGGCCGCCCAGGCCTACACCGATGCGCCGAGCCCGCTCGCGCAGCGCCTGGTGCAGGCCTTCTGGCCCGGGCCGGTGACGCTGATCGCCCCGCGCCGGCCCGGCATCGGCACCGCCGCGGCCGGCGGCCAGGACAGCATCGGCCTGCGCTGTCCCGCCCATCCGGTGGCCCAGGCCCTGCTGCGCGCGGCGCTGGACCTCGGCGTGACCGGCGTGGCCGCACCGAGCGCCAACCGCTTCGGCCGCGTCAGCCCGACCTGTGCGGCCCATGTCGCCGGCGAGTTCGGGCCGCAGCTGCTGATCCTCGACGGCGGCGACTGCCCGGTGGGCATCGAGTCGACCATCATCGACACCCGGGGCACGCATCCGGTGCTGTTGCGTCCGGGGCTGCTCGACCGCCCCACGCTGGAGGCCGCGCTCGGCGACGCGCTGAGTGCGCCCGACCGCCACGCGCCGCGCGCCTCCGGCACGCTCGAGTCCCACTACGCACCGACGGCGCCGGTCTGGCTGGCCTCGCCGCAGGCCCTGCGCACGGCGGCGCCGGCCGGGGCGCTGTCCGTGGCCGAGGCCGCCGACAGGGCGCTCACCTCCGGGTCACCGACCCGACAAGGGCTGGCGGTATATTCCCGCGCTCGCCCTGCCTGGCCGCACCGGCTGTGGCGGCCGATGCCCGAAGACGCCGCGGCGCTGGCCCACGAACTGTTCGCCGTCCTGCGGACGCTCGACGAGGCCGCCGTGGCGGCCATCGTCGTCGAGCAGCCGCCCGCCCAGCCGGACTGGGAAGGCGTGAACGACCGTCTGCGCCGCGCGGCCACCCGCTGATGCGGCCGGGGCGCCCCCCCGGGCGCCATCCTGATCTGGAACCCCATGAGCCTGCTGAAGTCCCTGCGCGCAACCTCCCGAGCCGGCGAGGCGACCGCCGCCCGTCGGCGCCGCCCGCTGGCCGTCGCCCTCGCCGCGACCGCGGTGGTCGTCGGTGCCGCCGTGCTGGCCGCCTGTGGCGGCTCGGTCTCGCAGGCCACGGATTTCGAGCCCGGCCGCCTGATCGTGCTGGGCGACGAGCACAGCGTGCTCGACGACAGCACCTCGGCCGGCAATGCCCGCAAGTACGGCGTCAACGGACTGGACAGCAGCGGCAACCGCGACTGCACGGTGCTGCCCTCGGTCATCCAGTACGTGGCCAGCCGCTACGGTCTGGTCTTCGCCGCCTGCAATCCGTCGAATGCCACCGTCACGGCCTGGAACCGCGCGCGTGCCGGGGCCAAGGTCGAGGGCGGCGGCAACAGTCTGGCCGAGCAGATCGCCTCGGGCGCCCTGCGCAGCGACGACCTGGTCACGGTGTGGATCGGCACCCACGACGTGATCGAGGTCTACCGTCAGTTCAACAAGGGCCAGCTCAGCGAGGCCGGCGCGCTGGCCGAGATCGAGCGCCGTGGCGCGGCGGCGGCCGCACAGATCAACGGCGTGCTGGCCACCGGCGCACGGGCCCTGGTCTTCACCGTGCCCGATCTGGGTCTGAGCCCCTATGCGCGCGCGATGGTCAGCGCCGCCGATCCGGATGACGCCACGATCGGCGCCGACAGCGCGGCCATGAGCCGCCTGACCGCGTTGAGCAAGGGCTTCAACGCCTACCTGCGCACCGCCATCGACTCGACGCGCTACGACGGCCGCAATTTCGGCCTGATCTTCCCCGACGAGGTGGTGCAGGCGCTGACCAGCAAGCCCACCAGCTACCTGACCTATCTGGTGTCGCCCTACAACGTGAGCAGCGCGGTCTGCGCCGCGGCCCAGCCGGCCTGCGACAACGAGACGGCGGATCTGGTCAGTTCGGGCGTGTACAACGGCTATCTGTGGGCATCGCCGCTGTGGTTCAGCTACCCGGCCCACCATCTGCTGGCGGTGCAGGTCAACACCCGCCTGTCCGCCTTGCCGTTCTGAGGGCCCGCGGGGCCGGGCTCAGGCGTCGCGCGGCACGGCCGGCGCCGCCGCCGCCCGGCGTGCCCGCACCGTGCGGGCCAGAATGGTGGCCGCCAGCGCGAAGGTGATCAGGTTGGCGATGACGATCGGCCATTCACCGATCGCCAGGCCGTAGACCAGCCACAACGCGACACCGATGGTGAAGGCGCCGTACATGCCCACCGAGATGCCCTCCAGGTTGTCCGAGCGGAAGGTCTGCCAGGCCTGGGGCACGAAGGAGCCGGTGGTCAGCGAGGCGGCGACGTAGCCCAGCCATTCGGGAGGAAGGTTCATGGGGGTTCTCAGGGTGAACCCGGATATTGGACCACCCAATCCTGTGCCGCATCAAGAACAGCACGGAATCTCCCGGCCTGCTCGTGGCGTATCACCGCGACCAGCACCCGCCGCCGGCCGTCGAGGCCGTGCACGATGCCGGCCACGCCGGCGACATCGGCCAGTGAGCCGGTCTTCAGATGGGCGCGGCCGGTCGCGCCCTGGCTGCGTGCGGCGGTGCCGTCGATGCCGGCCAGTGGCAGGGCCGCGAGCCACTCGGGCATCAGTGGGCTCTGCCAGCCCTGCTGCAGCAGGCGGCCGAGCTGGGCGGCGCTGATGCGTGTCTGGCGCGACAGACCGGAGCCGTTGTCGACCACGATGCGTGCGGCTTCTGCGGTGCCCAGGCGCTCGGCCAGCCAGTCCTGCAGCACGCGGCGGGCCGTCGGCGCGTCGCCGCGGCCGCCCTGTTCCAGGCCGAGGGTCAGGAACAGCTGCTGGGCCAGCGTGTTGTTGCTCCATTTCTGGATGTCGCGCAGCACCTCGGCCAGCGGCGGCGATTCGAGCACGAAGGACGGCGCGCGGTCCGGTGCCGTGCCGTCGCGGACCCGGCCGTCCAGCTGGCCGCCGGCCTCGGCCCACAGCGCGCGCCACAGACGGGCGTCGAAGCTGGCGGCCTCGGGCCAGGCCAGGGGCCAGGCGCGTTCGCCGCAGGCCGACGGATAGCGGCCGTCGAAGCGCATCTGCCGCGTGTCCTGCGGGGTGGCGCGCAGCCCGCCGCGCCAGTCGCCGCAGGGGCCGTCGGTCAGCGGCACCGTGGGCTGCACCCCGTGGTCGGCCAGCCGCGGCTGGACGGTGACCCGGGCCAGCCCGGCGCCCACGTCCGGCGTGAACGTGTAGACCACGCTGCGCTGCGCCAGCAGCAGCGCGTCGGGTGCGACGTTGTAGGGCCGCAGCGGCTCGCCGTCGAAGGCGCCGGGATCGGTGGCCTCGACGGTGAACGCCTGGCGGTCGAGGACCAGATCGCCGGCGATCCTCTGCAGCCCGCTCTGGCGCAGGCGGCTGACCAGCAGCCACAGCCGTTCGGGCGTCCAGCGTGGATCTCCCCGGCCCTGGATCACCAGCGCGCCCTGCAGCACGCCCTCGCGCAGGGGGCCGTCCAGCCACACCGGGGTCCGCCAGCGGAACTGCGGCCCCAGGCGGTCGAGCGCCGCCCAGGCCGTCACCAGCTTGAACAGCGAGGCCGGATTCAGCGCCTGTTCGGCCTGCCAGGCGCGCAGGGTCCGGCCGCTGTCGGCGTCCTGCACCCACAGGTGCAGCGCCTGTGGCGGCAGGCCCTGGGCCTGCAGGGCTCGGCGCAGCGGCTCCGGCAGCCCGGCGGGGGCCGCCGGGGTGGACCCCGGGGCGTCGGCGGCCGCAGCCGTGCCGGGCCGCATCAGGGTGGCGATCAGGGCGGACGCCAGACCGAGCAGCCGTCGGCGGGCCGGCCGCAGGCCGTGCGCCATGGGCGTGCCCGGCCGGCGGGGGCAGGGGGTGGACATGGCCCTGATGATGGCACGGCTACACTGCCGGGCCGTCCGCGGCACGGGCGCGCGCGGTGCATCCCCGATGACCGCCGGGCGCACTGCCGCCGATTTCCCGCGATCCGTTTCCCCTGCTGCGACCATGGCCCGACTGCTTGCGATCGACACCGCCACCGAGGTGCTGGCGCTGGCCCTGTGCGGCCCGGACGGCGAGCACCTGGCCGTCGAGGCCGGCGGGCCGGCCGCCTCGGCGCGGCTGCTGCCGCGGGTGCAGGCGCTGTGGCAGCAGGCCGGTTGGACGGCGGCCGACCTGAGCGCCATCGCCTTTGGCCAGGGCCCGGGCGCCTTCACGGGCCTGCGCACCGCCTGTGCGGTCGCCCAGGGCCTGGCCTGGGCGCTGCAGCGCCCGGTGCTGCCGATCGACAGCCTGCTGCTGGTGGCTGACGATGCCCAGGCCCAGTGCGAGGCGCGGGGCGAGCCCGGCGCCGACCACTGGTGGGTGGCGATGGATGCCCGGATGGACGAGGTCTATGCCGCGGCCTACCGGCGCGAGGCCGGCGGCTGGGTCCGCGAGGTCATGCCCGCCCTCTGGACGCTGCCGGCCCTGCACGCGCACTGGTTGCAGGCGCCGCCGCGGGCGGTGGCGGGTACCGCGCTCGACGTCCATGCGCGCCATCTGCCGCTGGCGTCCGTCGCGCTGCAGGTGCCGCGCGAGGCGTCGCGCGCCGCCGCGCTGGCCCGCCTGGCCCGCGCGGCCTGGGCCGCCGGCGCGGCCCGTCCGGCCGAGCAGGCGCTGCCCCTCTACCTGCGCGACAAGGTCGCGCTGACCACGGCCGAGCGCGAGGCGGCGCGTGCGGCACCGGTGCTTCCGGCCGCCAGTCGCCCGGAGCCGCGGGCATGAATCCGGTGGCCGGGCCGGGCGCGGCCGAGACCGGTCACGGCCAGCCCCTCGCCGGGGGGCGGGCACAGCATCTGCCGATGCTGGTGGCCGATGTCGAGCGGGTGATGGCCGTCGAGGTCACCGCCTACAGCCATCCCTGGACACGGGGCAATTTCGTCGATTCGCTGGCCGCCGGCCATGAGGCCGAGCTGCGACTGGGGCCCGATGGCCGCCTGCAGGCCTACCAGGTCACGATGCCGGGCGTCGAGGAGTGCCATCTGCTGAACCTGACCGTGGCGCCGGCCTGGCAGCGCCGCGGCCTCGGCGGCCTGATGCTGGGGCGTCTGGCGGCCCGGGCCGTGGCCCGCGGGGACCATGCCGTCTGGCTGGAGGTGCGCGAGGGCAATGCGCCCGCGCGGGCGCTCTACCGCCGCTGCGGCTTCATCGAGCATGGCCTGCGCAAGCACTACTACCCGGCCGCGGGTGGCCGCGAACACGCGGTGGTGATGGGACTGGTGCTGGATGACGCGCCGGCCCGGACCCTGATCGCCCGCGCACGGGAGGATGACGATGGTCTGGTCTGAGCGCCAGCAGGCGATGCTGCAGGCCATGGGCCTGCGGCTGTGGGGGCCGACCGCGACCGCCGGCCCTGCCGCCGATGAACGGGCCGATGCACCGGCCGATGCCGGCCCTGCGGCCGTGGCCGTCCCGTCCGGCTCCGGCATGCCTGCATCCGGCCAGACGGAGGCGCCGCTGCGGGCCCCGCGCGCCGTGCCGGATGCCGGTGTGAGCCCGCCCGCGGCCCGGGCCGGCCGTGTGTCGGTCGTGTCGCCGGCCGTGCCGCCTGCGGCCCGCCCGTCGCTCGACGGCATCGCGCCCGACTGGGCCGGCCTCGAAGCCCAGGTCGCCGCCTGCACCGCCTGCGGGCTGTGCGAGGGCCGGCGCCAGACCGTCTTCGGCGTCGGCGATCGCCAGGCCCGCGTGATGGTCATCGGCGAGGCCCCGGGCGAGCACGAGGACCGCCAGGGCGAGCCCTTCGTCGGCGCCGCCGGGCAGTTGCTCGACCGCATGCTGGCCGCCGTCGGCCATCGCCGTGGCGAGGGAGATCTGCCGCGTGTCTACATCGCCAACACGCTCAAGTGCCGGCCGCCGGGCAACCGCAATCCGACGCCCGACGAGCTCGCGCGGTGCATGCCCTACCTGCTGCGCCAGATCGAGCTGGTGCGCCCGCGCTTGATCCTGGCGCTGGGCGCCTTCGCCGTGCGCGCGGTGCTGCGCCAGGAGGCGCCGATCGGGCGTCTGCGGGGCAGCGTGCACACCGCGCCCTGGCCGGGTGAGCCGGGGCCGGGTGTCCCCGCGGGGCTGCCGGTGGTCGTCAGCTACCACCCGTCCTATCTGCTGCGCCAGCCGACCGAGAAGGCCAAGGCCTGGGCGGACCTGTGTCTGGCGATGGACACGCTGCAGAAGCTGGCGCCGGCCGACCCGACCGGCCCCTGAGCGCCGGCGCGCGGGGGGGCCGCCCCCGGGCGGTGGCCGGCGCGGTTCAGCCCTTCGGCGCCTTGGCCGGACGCGTCCAGCCCGCCAGCGACACCTGCTTGGCGCGCGAGACCGTCAGCTGGCCTTCCGGCGTGTCCTTGCTGACGGTGCTGCCGCCGCCGATGGTGCCGCCAGCGCCGATCGTCACCGGCGCGATCAGCACGCAGTTGCTGCCCACGTGCACGTCGTCGCCGATCGTCGTGCGGTGCTTGTTGGCGCCGTCGTAGTTGGCGGTGATGCTGCCGGCGCCGTAGTTCACGCGCGCGCCGACCGTGGCGTCGCCCAGATAGGCCAGGTGGTTGGCCTTGGCGCCCTTGGCCATCGTCGAGTTCTTGACCTCGACGAAGTTGCCGATGTGGACCTCCTCGGCGAGTTCGGCGCCTGGGCGCAGCCGCGCATACGGGCCGATCAGCGAGCCGGCACCGACCGTGGCGCCGTCGATGTGGGTGTAGGGGTGGATGACCACGCCGTCACCGATCTCGGCGTCGCGGATCACGCAGTGGGCGCCGATGCTCACGCCTTCGCCCAGCACCACGCGGCCCTCGAACACGCAGCCGACGTCGACCTCGCAGTCCTGGCCGTGGGCCAGGCTGCCGCGCAGGTCGAAGCGGGCCGGATCGGCCAGGCGCAGGCCGGACTCCAGCAGCGCCTCGGCCTGGCGGCGCTGGAAGCGGCGCTCCAGGTCGGCCAGCTGCAGCGGGCTGTTGACGCCCAGCACCTCGGTCTCCTCGCGCGCCTGGTGGGCGACCACCGGCACGCCGTCGGCCACCGCCATCGCGACGATGTCGGTCAGGTAGTACTCCTGCTGGGCGTTGTCGTTCTTCAGCGCGGCCAGCCAGCGCTTGAGCGCCGCGGTGGGCGCGGCCATCATGCCGGTGTAGACCTCGCGGATCCCGCGCTGGGCCGGGCTGGCGTCCTTGTGCTCGACGATGCCCAGCACCGGCGCCGTCGCCGAGCCGTCACCGCCGCGCACGATGCGGCCGTAGCCGGTGGCGTCGTCCAGCGTGATCGTCAGCAGGGCCAGCTGCCGGCCACCACAGGCCTCGGCCAGCGCCTGGGCGGTGGCCGGTGCGATCAGCGGCACGTCGCCGTTGAGGATCAGCGTCGTGCCCTCGGCCGCCAGGTGCGGTGCTACCTGCTGCACCGCATGACCGGTGCCGAGCTGGGGTTGCTGGCGCACCGCGGTCGCGCCGGAGCCGGCGATGGCAGACTCGACCTCGTCCGCCCCATGACCGGTGATGACCCAGCAGCGGCGCGGGCCGTCGGCCGACGCCAGCGCATCCGCGGTCTGCAGCACGTGCGCCAGCAGCGAACGGCCGGCCAGACGGTGCAGCACCTTGGGGCGCCGGGATTTCATGCGGGTGCCCTTGCCCGCGGCCATGATGACGATGTCCAGTGCCATGAAGATCTGTCTGCATCGGCCCGCCCCGGGGGCCGGTCGCGCCACCGCGGCGGCCCGGTCGGTGATGCCTGCGGCATCGTCGGTGTGCCGGGGCGGGGCGGACCTCAGAGGCCCCGGCATACGGGCGCGGATTATCGGCGCGCTCGCTGTCCTGGCGATGACCCTGCTCGGGGGCTGCAGTGCGCTGCGCGTGAGCTACGACCGTGCCGACACCCTGGCCGGGTGGTGGCTGGACCGGCGCCTGGACTTCACGGACGCGCAGGAGGGGGCCGTGCGGCAGTCGCTGCGCGACTGGCTGGCCTGGCATCGGGCCACTCAGCTGACGGATTATGCGAAGGGCCTGGCGGCGCTGCGTCCGCGTCTGGCCGGGCCGTTGTCGTCCGACGAGATCTGCGCCGTCGCCGAGGCATGGCAGCAGCGCCTGCAGCGCGCGGCCGAGGCGGCGGTACCGGCCGCCGCCCGTCATGCCCGCAGCCTGGGCCCGGCCCAGCTCGACCGGCTCGAACGCCGCTTGCACGAGGACCTGGCGGACGACGAGCAGGAGCTCGCGCCCGCCGATGCCCGCCGGCGCCACGAGCAGGCCGTCACCCGCTGGGTCGAGCGTGCCGAGCGGCTCTATGGTCGGCTCGACGCCCGTCAGCGTGCGCTGCTGGCCGAGGTGATCGAACGCGGCCCCTGGGATGCCCGGCGCTGGATCGCCGAGCGCCGTGCCCGCCAGCAGGATCTGCTGCGCGATTGGCGGGCCTGGCAGCAGGCCGGCGCGGACGAGGCCGTCTGGCGCGAGGGCCTGCGGCAGCAGATGGCCGCGCTGTGGGTCTCGCCCCGCCCGGCCTACCGGGCCCATGCCGCCCAGCTGCGCCAGGCCGATTGCGCGCTGATGGCACGCCTGCACGACAGCACCAGCGCCGCCCAGCGTGACCGCGCCCGCGAGCGCCTGCAGGGCTGGGAGGACGATCTGCGCCAGCTGGCCGCCGGGCCGGCCGATGGCGAGCCGGCGCCCTTGTCCGGTGGGCGATGAGCGCGGGCGGGCCGGGGGCCTCGGCTGCCGGCCGGGGCGGAGGGCCGGGCTGCGGTGTCCTGCCGCGGCGCCGACCGGCGTGACGGGTCAGCGCGTGGCCGGGCCGGCGCCGCGCTGGCCCAGCGGGGCGCCGCCGTCCGCCGCGCCGTCGGCGACCTCCAGCACGAACTCGCGCCGCCCGGTGCGCTGGCGGCTGTCGCTGATCTCGACCTGCAGGCGGTGCAGCCCGGCCGGCAGGACCTGGGCCGGCGCGTTCAGCCCGCGCGGATCGACCCGGGTGCCGGCGGCCAGCAGGCGGCCGGTCAGGTCCAGCCGGCTGCGGCCGTAGAGCACGCGCAGCGAGGCCGGATCGAGCGCGCTGCCGTCCGGGCTGCTCCAGCGCAGGCGGATCTCGAACGGCGGGCGCAACAGCGCGCCGGACTCCGGGTCGAGCAGCTCGATGCGCGGTGCGCCCGGCTCAGGCATGGCCCGTGTCAGCGGCGCCTCGTCGGGCAGCGCCTGCTCGCGTGCGGCTTCCTCCGGGCTGACCAGCCAGGCCGTGGCCGCGGTCGCCGCCACCGCCGTCTCTGCCCGGGGGTGGGGCGAGCCCGTCGCCGCCAGCGGCCTCGTCCGGGCCTCGCGGTCCGCGGCACGGGCAGCCGTGACCGTCAGGCCGGCGACGGCCAGCACGGCCACCCACGCGGCCACCCGCACGGCCGACGCCGCAGCCGGGCCGCCCCGCCGGGCTCGTCGCGTCTGCCGAGCGGCGGTCATCCCTTCGCGCTTCGGGCCGGCGGCGGGCATCGGCATCAGCTGCCCGTCAGACGGTCGCGCGCCTTGTCCCAGAAGCCGGTGCCGAAGTTCACCTTCACGATGTCGCCGCGGCGGATCTGCGCGCCGGCCTTGGCATCGTCGACGGTGATCCAGGCATCGCTGTCGCTGATCTGCTCGGAGATCCGGCCCTTGACGATCAGCACCTCCTCGACCGACGGCTTCTTCGTGCGCAGATCGACCTCGCCCGCGCGCAGCGTGTAGATCTCGACCGGGTTGCCCGGCTTGACCCCGGCGCGCTTGCCCATCGTGATCTTGAAGATCGATTCCTTGCCATTGCTCCGGGCGGCCGTGATGTAGCCGCGTGGCGTGAACTCGTTGCGCAGCTCCTCGCTCTTGGCCTCGACCGCCTTCTGGGTCGCGGCCTGGGTCAGGCCCGGGGCGGCCTGCTGGCGCAGGTCGTAGGGCTGCTCGCTGAGCTGTGCATTGCCCTCCAGCTCGATGGACTCGACCAGGCGCAGGCTGGGGATCTCGTAGACGCGCACCGTCATCTTCGAGCGGCCCTGGTAGGTCCAGCCCGGGCGGCTGGTGATCATCGTGCGGCCGGTCTTCTTGTCGACGTAGCTGGAGCCCTGCGAGTAGGCCGCGCCCCAGCTGGCCACGCCCATGACCAGCTTGACGGCGAAGTCGGCCACGTCGGGGCCGAGATAGCCCTTGCTGGTGCTCATCTCGGCCAGCTTCAGCTCCTTGTCCAGCGCGTTGGCCAGCGAGCGGTCGACGATCTCGCAGGTGCGGCCGAGCTGCGATTCGAGCTCGCGCACCGCGATCTGCGGCAGGTTGTGGCCGCGCGCCGACGCGTTGTCGTCCGGCTGGAATACCACCACCCGCACGCGGCGGTCGCCCATTTCCAGCTGCTTGGTCGTCGGCATGATGGCCGCGTCGGGCAGCTGGACCGGGCTGTTGAAGGTGGCGACCTTGACCTTGTCGAGCGTGCCGCCGCAGGCCGTCAGCAGGGTGCCCAGGGGCAGCGACGCACAGCCGCCGAGCAGCGTGCGGCGGCGTGCATCGACAGGCGAGGGGAGCGGGCGGGGCAGGGTCATCAGCGGTCTCCGTCAGGGTGGGGTCTGCGGGGGCCGGTCGTCGCGCCACCGCCGGAGCGGCCGGTGCGCGCCGTACGCCGGCCTGAGGTGTCAGGGGGCCAGGCCCAGGGCCTCCAGCGAGCCGACCTCGGTCAGCTGTTCGGACCAGCGGGTGAGCGCGTTGCGGCGGGCGCCGGCCAGGTCGTAGCGCGAGCCACCGGCCACGTCCCACAGCCGGCGCGCGACGGTGCGGCCCTGGGCATCGAGCAGCGTCAGCTGGATGCCGAGCTTGAGCATCTGGTTGCCGTAGAGCGTGTCGCTGCGGCTGCTGGTCTGGATCTGCACCACCGGCTGGCCCGGCAGCCCGGGCCCCAGGCTGCTGCGCATGCCCAGGTCGCCGAGGAAGCGGCCGAGGGTGTCGGCGATGTCGCCGTCATCGGGGCGGGCGCGCAGCTCGAAGGCCAGTTCGCCGGCGATCTGGCGGCTGCGCTGGGCCAGCCGGCCCCAGCGCTGCACGCCGGCCAGCCCGTCCTGTTCGAGCCCGGCGCCGAGCAGCAGCTGCGACAGCAGCACGGCACGGTCGATCTGCGCCCGGTTGCGCTGCAGGGCCAGGTACTGTTCCAGCACCGGGCCGCCGGCCAGCGTGGCCTCGACCTGGGCCAGCGGGCCTTCGATCAGCGCCAGCCGGCCCTGGGTGTCGCGGATGAAGGCCGGCCGGTCGACCTTGACCAGGGCGAAGACCTCGCCGCCGGAGCGGTCACTGCGCGCCAGCTCGTAGCGGCTGAACTCGGTGTCGAGCACCGCTTCGGAGACGGTGCTGCTGGCCTTGGCGTCGACGCGGCCGTTCTGCTCGGTCAGCGTGCGGCTGAGGCTGCCGCTGATGGTCGATCGCAGGTGGGCGGCGACCTGCCGCAGCGCCGCGCGCCGGGCCTCGTCCAGGCCGGGGCCGGAGCCCACGCCCCACAGCCATTGGGCATCGTCGCGCGGGGGATCGACGGTCCAGCCCGGCGGCGCCGCGCAGCCCAGCAGTGGCAGCCCGGCCAAGGCGGCGCCCAGCAGGACGCGGCGGGAGGTCTCGGCGGACGGACGGACGAGGCGACGGGGCATGGCGGAACGCGGCAGCAGGGCGGACGATGTCGCCCGGGTCATGGGGCGGAGCCGGGCGGGAGGCCGTCCGGCCACGGGGCGCGGACAGCGATCTCACGGATTTGTAGCAGAGCCCGTCCTCGAACTTGCTGACGTCGCGCAGACCGGTTCGTCAAGCGTGGGGATGTGCGCGGGGGCCTTCCGCCCTCGGTGGCCGGTCGTGATGGCCGCTCAGGCGACCGGGGCCAGGCGCACGGTGTGGGGTTCGGGCCGCGACCGGGGCGCGTCGCTCAGTGCGGCGCTGAACAGCGTGCGCCAGAGCGATTCGGTCGCCGGGCTGGCATAGCCTTCGAGCCGGGCCCGCGCCTCGTACAGCGGTTGGGCGTCGGCGAGCTGGCGCAGCAGCACCGCCACCTCCCAGCTCTCGCGGGTGGGTTCGGGCGGCCAGGGCCAGCGGCCGGAGACGCCCCAGCCGGGTCGCGGGCCACCTCCCCGCTGCACGCCCACGCCCACACCCACGCGCCAGGCCGGCGCCGGCCAGAAGCGCGGATCCTCCCAGGCCGCCGGGCCGATCAGCGCGCGGTGCACGGCCAGTTGCACGCCGAGCGTCGGCGGGGCGCCGTCGTCAGCCCGCTCCAGGCCCACGCGCTGCAGGGCAGGCAGCGCGGCGGCTTCGACCTGGGCGCTGCGGGCCGCGTCATCCTGTTGCGAGGGCAGCCGGTCCCAGCGGAAACGCTGCAGCGCGGCATCGTCCGGCCAGCGGCCGTGGCTGGCCACCAGGATGCTGAGCTGGCCCAGCGTCGCGCAGCCGCCGAGGGCGGCCAGCAGCGGCGCGGCGCCCAGCGGCAGCAGGCTGCCGGCGCGCAGCAGACCTCGGCGTCCGGCGTCGGCCGGGGCGTGTGCTGGCGGTGCGGGAAGGCGGGTGGGGTCGAGGGCAGCGGTCATGGCCACATCAGCATACGCCGCCTGCGGCCCGGTGGGCTCAGCCGGCAGCCGCGTCGTCGGTGTCCGTGCCGGCGTCGGCGTCGGGCCAGGCCCGGGCCGTCGCCGCGGGGCTGCGGCGCAGCGTGTCGACCGACACCCGCACCTCGGCTGCCGGTACCGCGGCCGGTGCCGCCGGCGTCGCGCAGCTGTCATCGCCCTCGTCCTCGTCGAAGGCCTTGTCACCGGTCGGATCGGGCTTGCCGGTGGGCTTGATGGACGTGAACGGGTAGAGCGAGCGGTCCATCATGTGCGAGAGCGTGATGTTGCCCATCGCGGTGAACATGTTGTCGATGCGCCCCGGGTACTGCCTGTCCCAGTCGCGGATCATCTTCTTGGTCAGCACGCGCTGCAGGTTCTCCTGGCTGCCGCACAGGCTGCAGGGGATGATCGGGAACTGTCGGTGCTCGGCCCAGCGTTCGAGATCCGTCTCGGCCACGTAGGCCAGCGGGCGGATCACCGTGTGTTCGCCGTTGTCGCTGACCAGCTTCGGCGGCATGCCCTTCATGCGGCTGCCGAAGAACATGTTCATCAGCAGGGTGACGACCATGTCGTCGCGGTGGTGGCCGAGCGCGATCTTGGTCGCGCCCAGCTCGCGCGCCACCCGGTAGAGGATGCCCCGCCGCAGCCGCGAGCACAGGCTGCACATCGTCTGGCCTTCCGGGATGTGCTTCTTGACGATCGAGTAGGTGTCCTGGTTCTCGATGTGGAAGTCCACGCCGAGGCCTTCCAGGTAGCGCGGCAGCACGTCGGCCGGGAAGCCGGGCTGCTTCTGGTCGAGGTTGACGGCGACGATCGAGA
Source organism: Pseudaquabacterium rugosum (assembly GCF_038066575.1). Taxonomy (NCBI): domain Bacteria; kingdom Pseudomonadati; phylum Pseudomonadota; class Betaproteobacteria; order Burkholderiales; family Sphaerotilaceae; genus Pseudaquabacterium; species Pseudaquabacterium rugosum. Next base: position 181,491 of record NZ_JBBUTF010000002.1, read on the forward strand.
ACTTGATCGGCGCGCGCTTCTGCAGGTTCAACAGGATGTCGAGCAGGCTGTAGCTGTCCTTGCCGCCGGACAGGCAGACCATGACCTTGTCGCCGTCCTCGATCATGTTGAAGTCGCCGATGGCCTGGCCGACCTGGCGGTGCAGGCGCTTGCTCAGCTTGTTCATCTCGAAGGCGTGCTTCTTCGCCTTCGCGTCGGCGGCGGAGGAGGCCGTGGCGTCGGGCGTCGGCTCGGTCGCGGCGGCGGGGCGGTGTTCGGCGAGGTTCATGGCGGGCAGGCTGCGGGCAAGCCCGCGATTGTCCCCGATGACGGCCGACCGGCGCCCGTGCAGGGTTCGCGCCGGGGCCCGGGCCGTGCTCGCCGGTGGATCCGCCGCTCAGCGCAGCCAGACCGAGCGGCCGCCGTCCATGCGCAACACCTGGCCGGTGATGTAGCCGGCGTCCAGCGCGAGCCAGCCGACGGTGCGCGCCAGCTCGTCGAAGGCCCCGACGCGGCCCTGCGGGATGCTCTCCAGGATGGCCTGGCGCAGCGGCTCGTCCGACCAGTCGGCCGGCCACTCCAGCGCACCCGGAGCGACGATGTTGCAGCGCACGTCGGGCGCCCATTCGACGGCGAGCGCGCGCACCAGCGTCTCCAGGCCGGCCTTGGCCACCAGATACCAGACATGGTGGCGCTGCGGCTGCTGGACCTGGATGTCGCCGACGGCCACGACGGCGCCGCGCAGCCGGCGCAGCGAGGGCTCCAGGCTGGCCAGGATCGCGGCATGGCCGCTGACGTGGATGCGGAAATCGGACTCGGCGCGGTCCAGCTCGGCCAGTGCGCTGGTGTGCCAGCGGCTGGCGTTGCAGACGACGACCTGCACCGGCAGCTCGGGCCGCGGGAAGACCGGCAGGTCCTCCAGCGCCGCCTGCCAGCGCAGCGCGCTGCCCGGGCGCTCGGCGTTGAAGGCCTCGACCAGCTGCTGCGCCCGCGCCGCACTGCCGGCGTGTCCGTGGTGGACGACGATGCCCAGGCCCTGGGCGTGCAGATGGCGGCTGATCGCCAGCCCGCCGCGCACCGAGCCGCCGGTCACCAGCGCCCAGCGGCCGGCCAGATGCCGCTCGTCCAGCACCACGGGCAGGCCGTCGGTGCCGGCCGCGGGGCGGGGTGTGGCCATCGTTCCGGCCGGCGCGGCGGACTTTCTAGAATCCATGGATGAACGATGCGTTGAAGAGCGGAGCGGACGAGGCCGGCGTCGAGGGCGACAGCGGTGCGGTGGCCGGCGGTGGGCCGGGCGCGGGCCGCAGTGTAGCCAGCGCCCCGATGTCCCCCCCGGGCGCGGGTGGGTTCGACGGCAGCGCCGGGTCAGCGTCCGCGGCCGGCCGTGGCGACCCGGCCGCGCAGGCGCTGCGCGCCGAGATCGACCGTCAGATCGTGGCGGCCGGCGGCTGGCTGTCCTTCGACCGCTACATGGCCTGTGTGCTCTACACGCCGGGGCTGGGCTACTACGCCGGCGGCCGGCGCAAGTTCGGCCACATGCCGGCCTCGGGCAGCGATTTCGTCACCGCGCCCGAGCTCTCGCCGGCCTTCGGCCGCGCACTGGCGGTGCAGGTGGCCCAGGGCCTGGCGCTGACCGGCCACCGGGTGGTGACCGAGTTCGGCGCCGGTTCGGGGGCGCTGGCGCAGCAGGTGCTGTCGGCGCTCGACGCGGCGCAGCCGGCGGACGAGCCGGTGCGCTACCGCATCGTCGAGCTGTCGGCCGAGCTGCGCGAGCGCCAGCGCGAGCGCCTGGCCGCCTTCGGCGACCGCGTGCAGTGGCTGGACGCGCTGCCCGAGCGCATCGACGGCGTGGTGCTGGGCAACGAGGTGCTGGACGCGATGCCGGTGCAGCTGATCACCAGCCCCGACGGCCGGCAGTGGCTGGAGCGCGGCGTGGTGCGCACGCCCGAGGGCGCGCTGGCCTGGGACGACCGGCCGACCGCGCTGCGCCCGCCGGACGACGTCGCCGACCAGGCCTGGGTGCCGGGCACCGTGACCGAGCTGCACGGCCCGGCCGAGGCCTTCGTGCGCACGCTGGCCGGCGTGGCCGGGCGGCTGCTGGCGCTGTTCATCGACTACGGCTTTCCGGAGGCGGAGTTCTATCTGCCGCAGCGCCACGGTGGCACGCTGATGTGCCACCAGGCGCACCGGGCGGACCCGGATCCGCTGGACCAGCCCGGCGCCAAGGACATCACCGCCCACGTGAACTTCACCGGCATCGCGCTGGCGGCACAGGAGGCGGGGCTGCAGGTCGCGGGCTACACCAGCCAGGCGCGCTTCCTGTTGAACTGCGGGCTGCTCGACCTGTTGCAGGAGGCGGACATCCCGGCGCGCGCGGCGGCGCAGAAGCTGATCACCGAGCACGAGATGGGCGAGCTGTTCAAGGTCATCGCGCTGTGCCGGGCGCTGCCGGACGAGGTCGTGCCGTGCGGTTTCGTCGCGGGCGACCGCACGCACCGGCTGTGAAGCGACGGCGATGCGCTGGCTGATCCTGCTGCTGATCTTCGCCCTGGTCTTCAAGGGCCTGCGCAGCTGGCTGCGCGTGCTGGGCCTGGGCAATCTGCCGGGCGATTTCACGATCCGCCTGTTCGGCCGCGAGCTCTACCTGCCGCTGGCCAGCCTCGTGGTGCTGAGCTTCGTCATCATGCTGCTGGGTTCGCTGGTCTGAGTGCGGGTCGTTCGGACGGCGTGGGGTGGATTGCGCGTGCGGCGTGCCGGACCCTTGCCTGAGGACGCTGCCCTGGGTGGCCGGCCCGACGATTTCGGGACGCATGAGGCGGGCCGGCCACCCAGGGCAGCGGCCGAGCGCTCCGCGCTCTCCTCCCGCCGCCCCTCCCGCCAGGCGTCATCCCCCCGACAACGCCACCTCGATCGCCGCCTCCCGCGCACGACCGATCGCCGCCCCGACCGCCGGCCCACGGGCCCCCGAGGCCGCCGCCTCGGCCGCCACCGCCGCCGTGTCGACCGCCCGCGCCGCATCGAAGGCCGCCAGCAGCCGCGCCCGTTGCGGGTACGGCCGATCCTCGAAACCGGTGCGCCCACGCGCATCGCACTCGCAGGCCAGCAGCGCCTCGGCGAAGCGCTCCGGACGCCGCCAGGCGTCGCAACGGTCCAGCAGCCGCAGCACCGCCGCCGCGCCGAAGGACAGCGACTGGTGGATGTTGCCGTGCTCGCGCGCCACCAGCTCGGCCAGCGCCCGACAGTCGTTGGGCACCCGCCAGCGCTCGCTCACGATGCGCGTCAGCTTCTCGCTGCGCGCCTCGTGGCCGATGTGGCGCGGCAGCACGTCGGCCGGCGTCGTGCCCTTGCCCAGGTCATGGCACAGGCAGGCATAACGCACGGCCAGCGGGGCATCCAGACGGGCCGCCTGCTGCAGCACCAGCAGCAGGTGCAGGCCGGTGTCGACCTCGGGATGGAAGTCCGCGCGCTGCGGCACGCCCCACAGCCGATCCACCTCGGGCAGCAGGCGCGCCAGCGCACCGGTCTCGCGCAACACGCTCAGCATGCGCTCCGGCGCCGCGCCCATCAGCCCGCGCGAGAGCTCCTGCCAGACCCGCTCGGGCACCAGCGCATCGACCTCGCCGGCCGCCACCAGGTCCTGGCACAGCACCAGAGTGTCCGGATGGACCGTGAAGCCGGTGAAGCGCGCGGCAAAGCGCGCCAGCCGCAGCAGCCGCACCGGATCCTCGGCGAAGGCCGGCGAGACATGGCGCAGCACCCGCGCCTGCAGATCGGCGATGCCGCCCCAGGGGTCGATGCGCTCGCCCGTCAGCGGGTCCTCGGCGATCGCGTTGACCGTCAGGTCGCGGCGCATCAGGTCGTCTTCCAGGCGCACGTCCGGCGCGGCATGGAAGGTGAAGCCGTGGTAGCCGCGGCCCGACTTGCGCTCGGTGCGTGCCAGCGCGTATTCCTCGTGCGTCAGCGGGTGCAGGAAGACCGGGAAGTCCTGGCCGACCGGCGTGAAGCCGGCGGCGCGCATGGCCTCGGGCGTGGTGCCGGTGACGACCCAGTCGCGGTCGCCGGCCGGCAGGCCCAGCAGCGCGTCGCGCACCGCCCCGCCGACGATCCAGGCGCGACCGGGGACGGTCACGGTGCGGCTGTCGGCGTGTGCGTCATCCTGTGCCCGCCGCGGTGGCGTGGCGGGCGCCGAGGGCGCGGGTCCGGTCGGGTTCATCGTCGTCAGGAAGCAGGGCCGCGCAGGGGCGGCAGGTCCACCATCGCTCAGCTGCGCGGCGTCGCGCCATGGCCGCGCGGGGCGAAGTGCCCGGCCAGGCTGTCCAGTCCGGCGGCGGTGATGCCCAGGCTGTCCAGGCCCGGATGCCGCCCGCTGGCGACGTTGGGCACCCGCATCGACAGCAGGTTGTCGACCGACATCAGCGGCTCGCCCGGCAGCAGGCCGAGGGCGCTGGCCTGCAGGCGGCCGGCGGCCTCGGGCAGGCCGATCACCGGCCGGGCGCAGCCGGCCAGCGTGCCCACCCGCTGCACGATCTGGCGCAGCGTCAGCACCTCGGGGCCGGCGCATTCGACGACCGGATCGGCGGCCGGCGGCGCGGCCAGCGTGCGCACCACGGCCTCGGCCACGTCGCCGACGGCCACCGGCTGGAAGCGGGCGTCGGCGCCGGCCAGCGGCAGCACCGGTGCCAGCCGCTGCAGCCGCGCGAACAGGTTGGTGAAGCGGTCCTCGGTGCCGAAGATCACCGAGGGCCGCAGCAGCGCCAGCGCCGGCGGCTGCCCGCTGGCGGTGAGCGTCTCGCGCCAGATCCGCTCGCCGGCGGCCTTGCTGCGCAGGTAGAGCGAGGGGCCGTCGGGCGACACGCCCAGCGCGCTGACATGGACCACCCGGCGCAGCACGGGCCGCTGCGCGGCGGCCTGCGCCCAGTGGCGCACCAGCGTCACATGGGTGCGCTCGAAGGCCGTCGCATCGCCGTGCAGGATGGCCACCAGGTGCACCAGCGCGTCGGCGCCGTCCAGCAGCCGCAGGGCCTGGGCCGGGTCGTGCACGTCGGCGGCCACCAGCTCGACCCCGGGCAGCGCGGCCAGCGCACGGGCGGCGGCCGGCCGCCGCGTGGGCACGCGCAGCCGCACCCCCGGCCAGCGCGCGGCCAGGCGGGCGCAGACGGTGCGGCCGACGAAGCCGGTGCCGCCGGTCAGCACGATCAGACGCGGCGTGTGGGGAGGGCTCATGGGCACGTGGCGCTTCAGGGCAGCGCGGTGTTGGACGGGGCGGCCGTGGCGGCGCGCGGCGCGATCTGGCGGCCCAGGCGTGCGCGCAGGTCGGGCGCCGGGCGGCCTGGATCGGCCAGCGCGGCGTAGACGGCGGCGTTGCTCAGCACCTTCTTCACGTAGTCGCGCGTCTCGGCCAGCGGGATGGCCTCGGTCCAGGCCTCGGCGTCGACCGTGGCCGCCTCGCGCCAGCGGCGTGGCCGGCCGGGGCCGGCGTTGTAGGCGGCCGCCCCCATCGCGGCCGAGCCGTCGAGGTCGTCCATCACCAGGCGCAGATAGGTGGTGCCCAGGCGCAGGTTGAGCGCCGGGTCGCTCAGCTGCTCGGGGCTGTAGCCGGCGATGCCCAGCTTGCGCGCGGTCCAGCGCCCGGTCTCGGGCATCAGCTGCATCAGGCCGGTGGCGCCGACCGACGAGCGCAGGCTCATCATGAAACGCGTTTCCTGACGGATCAGGCCGGCCACCAGCGCCGGGTCCAGGCCGGCCTGGCGTGCGGCGCTGCGGATGTCGTCGCGCCAGGCCGCCGGATAGCGCAGCGCCAGATCGACCTGGCTGCGCGTGCGCTCGGCGGTGTTGATGCACAGCTGCCAGTCGGCCTGTTCGCAGGCCCAGCGGGCGGCGGCCAGCAGGCCGCGCTCGTCGAGGTCGCGCAGGCTGAAGTTCCACTCGCGCACGCCCTCGCTGCGCAGCCCGATCTGGGTCGCGAGCAGGCCGCGCTGCAGACCCGGATGCTGGCGCACGCGCTGTCGCTCGTCCGCGGTGAGCGGCGGCGGATCGGCGGGCAGCGTCGGGCGCAGGCCCAGGGCCTCGGCGGCCAGCAGCGGGTAGAAGGCGACGGCGGCCCCGGCGCCCGCACCGTCGACGATGCCTTGCCAGAGGCTGCGGGCACGGGCCTGCATCGGATCGCGCGCGCTGGCGTCCAGGCCACTGTCCGCGGCGCGCAGCTGCCAGGCCCGGGCGGCCCAGTAGGGCCAGGCGGCATCGGCCTGGCGGGCCTCCGGGCTCATGGCCTGGATCACGCGCAGCAGGCTGTCGGCGGCGAAGGTGTCCAGCGGGGCGCGCAGCAGGCCGCGCACGGTCCAGCCCAGGGTCTCGTCACCGAGATCCTCGGTGCTGGCGGCGATCTGGGGCTGGCCGGCGTCCGGTCGCACCGACGGCAGCAGCGCGGCGGCCCGCTGGGCCAGCCGCGGGGCGTCCGGATGGCTGCGGAAGACGGCCTGGCGTGCCGCGTAGGCCAGTGCCTGGGCCTGGGCGGCACGCGGCAGGGCCAGGCGGTCGGCCTGCAGGTGGTCGAGCGCGGCGGGCAGGTCCTGCGAGGCCAGGCGCATGAAGGCCAGCAGCCGCAGCTCGTGCGCGTTCTGGGTGAAGCCGATGCTGCGGGCCAGCACCTTGGCCGGGCGGTCCAGCACGTCGTCGGCCGCAGCGGCCATGCGCGGCCCCAGCAGCCGCAGGGCGGCGCGCACGCCGCCAGCGCTCTGGGCCTCCATCGCCAGCACGGCCTTGCGCCAGATGTCGTGGCTGTCCAGGCGCTCGGCGCCCACCAGGGCCTCGGCCAGGCTCTGGCAGCCTTCGTCGGGACTGCGCTGGCCCCACCAGGCGCGGCGTCCGGCATCGGTCACGTCCCGGCCGGCGCGGTGCTCGCCCAACAGCCACCAGCAGCGCACCTCGCGGTCGTCGTTCATGCGAAAGCGCGGGTACTCGCGGGCGATGCCGTCGAAGTCGCGCCGGCGGCCCAGCTCCAGCAGCCAGTCGTTGCGCAACCGGTCCTCGACATAGGTGCCGGGCCAGCGGGCGTAGAAGGCCGCGATCTCGTCCGCGCTGGCGTCGCGCAGGCGTGCGCTGAGGTCCCAGTAGTCGACCCAGGGGCGCAGGGCGTGCTGGTCGAGCAGCGCGCGCGTGGCGCTCAGCCGGCCGGCGTCGCGCTTGCGGGCGGCGTCGCGGGCCTCGATCAGCAGCGGCGCGGCGCTGTCCTGCACCGTGACGCTCGGCTGGGCCGAGGTGCGCAGCGGCAGCAGCAGGGCCAGCGCCAGCAGACGCCAGCCGTGGCCGTGCGCGGACCGGCGGCGACCCGGGGCCGGGCCTGGGGCTGAGGGCGCCGGTCGGGCGGCGGGGCCCGTGGCATCGGCGGACGGGACGGCGCGGCGGGGGGGCGAAAGGCGGATCACGTCCGCACTGTACCCCGCAGTCCGGCGGTCATGCCGATGCGGTGCACAGCCCCTGTCGCGCGTCGGGGCGAGCCGCGACGCGCGGGTGTCGGCCCCGGGGACACCCGCGAGCGACGTCGGCCCGGCCTCAGTCCCGCTGGCGGCGGTAGATCTCCTCGCCGGCCAGGAAGTCGTGCTCGGCCAGCGCCTCGGCGACCCAGTCCTGCACCGCCGGATGGGCCCAGACCCGCGCTGCATAGTCGGCTGCCGGCGCCGACAGCGGCAGGCCGTAGCTGCGCACGCGGCTGACGACCGGGGCGTAGAAGGCGTCGGCGATGCTCCAGTCACCGAACAGGAAGGGGCCGCCCGAGCGGGTCAGCGCATCGCACCACATGGCGTCGATGCGCTGCAGGTCGCGCGCCAGCGCCGGATGGGCGGCCAGCAGCTCCGGCCCCATCTCCGGCCGCACGAACTCGATGTTCATCGTGCAGTGCTGGCGCAGCGCGCCGAAGCCGGCGTGCATCTCGGCGCACAGGCTGCGGGCGCGCGCCCGGGCGTGGGCGTCCTGCGGCCACAGGCCGGGATGGCCGGGATGGCCGGGATGGCGCTCGGCCACGGTCTCGGCGATGGCCAGCGTGTCCCACACCGCCTGGCCCGCGTCGTCGACCAGCACCGGCACCCGTCCGGCCGGGCTGAGGCCGGCCATGCGGCGGGCGAAGGCGGAATCCGTTGCCGCGGCGCCCGGGTCCCCGGCGAACTGGTCCATGCGCAGGCGGATCTCCTCGAAGGCGATGCCGGCGGCACGCAGCAGGAGCCAGGCCCGCATGGACCAGGACGAGTAGTTCTTGTTGCCGATCACCAGTTGCATGGGGCCTTCCTCGCGTCGATGGGGGCCCGCGTGGCGGGGGGCGGGCCTGGGACGCCGATTCTGGCGGCGCGGGCCCGGGCGGCGCATGCGCAAAGTGCAGCGCAGCATGCGTGCCGCGCATGAATGACGGCCGCGTGACCGGGCGCGGGTCGCCGCGGCCGCTGGCCGGCCGGGCTCAGTCCGCGGTCTGGCCGAGGGCGCCGCGCGTCAGTGCGCCCTGGTCGCGCACCCAGTCGATGAAGGCCTGCAGCTCGGGCCGCAGGCGCACGCCCGGCAGCGGGATCAGCCAGTAGCTGCCACCGCCGGGCAGGCGGCCGGCCGGACCGAAGGGCTCGACCAGCTCACCGCGTGCCAGCAGGTCGTGCACCAGCGGCAGCCGGGCCAGCGCCACGCCCTGGCCGGCCAGCGCGCCCTGCACCTGCTGGTGCGTGTAGTTGAGGAAGATCCAGCGCCGCGGCTCGACCTGGGCCGCCCCGTGCTGCTGCAGCCAGTGGCGCCAGCTCAGCCAGGCGCTGCTCGGGCGGTGGTCGTCCTCCTCCAGCAGCGCGTGGGCCGCCAGGTCCTCGGCGCGGCGCAGCGGTGGCTGGCTGCCGCTCTGCGTCTGCCAGTGCAGGCCGGGGCTGATCACCGGGGCCAGCACTTCCTCGAACAGCCGCTCGGCATGGGCCGGCACCGACTGCGGGCGGTCATAGCGCAGCAGCAGGTCGACATCGGGGTCGTCCATGTCGGCCAGCTGGTCGTTGGCGCTGATGCGGATGTCGATGTCCGGATGGCGCTGCTGGAAGCCCTGCAGCCGCGGCAGCAGCCACAGCGAGGCGAAGCTGGCGAAGGTGCTGACGTTGACGTGGCGGCGGCCGCGCGCCACGCGGATCTGGCGCACCGAGCGGTCGATGCGGTCGAGGGCCGGCACCACGGCCTGGCGCAGCGCGTCGCCGGCGGCCGTCAGCTCGACGCGGCGCGTGCCGCGGTTGAACAGCGTGGCCCCGAGCTCGGTTTCCAGCGACTTGATCTGGCGGCTGATCGCCGATTGGGTGAGGAACAGCTCCTCGGCCGCGGCGCTGAACGACAGGCGGCGGGCGACGGCCTCGAAGGCCCGCAGACCATCGAGCGAGAGCGGGCGGCGTTGGGCGAGCGGGGCATTCATGCGTGCGGCGCATCAACGAGGGGATGCGTCGTCATTGGACCACAGCGGCCCGCGCCGCGACGATGCCGTCCATGCCGGTCCGGTACCGGCCCGCTCCCCCTGCAACCTCCGCTGGAGACCGCCATGCGTTCCTCGACCCTCCGCCCCTCGACCGCCGGTTCCGCCGCGGCTGCCTCGCGGTCGCTGTCGGTGCCGATCCCGACCGTGCCGTCCGTGCGTGAGCGGATCTGGCGTGATCTGCTGCAGCCGGTGCTGCGCGGCCTCGACCGCGGCGCGGAGCGCCTGGCCTGTGTCGGCGCGGCGGTGCTGGCGGCTGTCGGCGCCCAGGTCCGCGGGGCCACGGTCGATGACCGGCGCGCCTGGGCCGGGCTGCGGGCCGGGCCCGCCCGTGCCGCCGCGTCGGCCCACGGCGGCCTGCAGATGCTCGACGCCGTGCCGCGCGAGCTGTGGCTCGATGGCGCCGTCTCGCTGCAGCCGCGCTGCGATGGCTGGTTGGTGGTGCGCCAGGGCACGGTCTGGCTGACCCGCGGCGACGGGCCGGATGGCGATCTGGTGCTGGACGGCGAGGGCGCGGCCTGGCTGCCCCGCGGCGCCCGGGTGGTGGTCGAGCCCTGGCACCGCGGTGAGCCGGTGCGCCTGGGCTGGGGCCAGCGGGCCGAGGAACCGGGGCAGCCGTCGGCCTGAGGCCTCCGTCCGCTTCAGCGCGGCCAGGCCCGGCCCGGCCCGGAGCCGGCCCCGTCACCGCGCGCCCGCCACGAACCCGGACGCACCGGGCGACGGCCCGGTGCAACAGTCCAGCCCCGTGCTGGACTACCGCCCCCGCCGGGCCCGCGGCGCCGCACAATCGGCGCCATGAGCGACGCCTTCAAGTTCAAGCTCGACCCCCCCCGCGACAAGCCCAGCCTGCGCAAGCAGCTGCAGGCCGAACGCCAGGCGATGGTCGACCGCGCGGTCCGCAGTGACCAGCTCGCGCACGTGTTGCGGGTCTTCCTGGTCACGCGCAAGGAGAGTTGCATCGGCGCCTACTGGCCGATCAAGGGCGAGTTCGACGCCTTGCCCGCGCTCTACCGCTGGACCGAGGGCGAGGCCTTCCGCTCGATCGGCCTGCCGGTGATGAACCGCCAGACCCGGCACCTGAGCTTCCACGTCTGGTACCCGGGCTGTCCGATGGAGGAGGATGCCTACGGCATTCCCAAGCCCAAGGACACCGCCCAGTTCGAGCCCGAGATGCTGCTGGTGCCCTGCGTGGGCTTCGGCCCCGGCGGTGTGCGCCTGGGCTACGGCGGCGGCTTCTATGACCGCACGCTGGCCTCGCTGCAGCCACGGCCCTACACGGTGGGCGTCGGCTATGCGCACGGCTACATCCCCTGGCTGGACGCCGAACCGCACGACATCCCGCTGGACGCGATGCTGACCGAGGATGGCGTGGCCTGGTTGCGCCCCGAGACGGCCGGCTGATCCACCGTCCGGCCGATCCTCGGCCGGACGAAAAAAAGGGCGTCGCCCCGGTCCAGGACCGGGAGGGACGCCCATGCAAGCCGGCGGCTCTCGCCTGCCGCCGGTGTTCTCGTCGCCCGCGACGACGCGGACCGGGCCGCGCGCGGCCCTGTTCAGCTCCGTGGATCAGAAGCGCTTGCCGACGCCGATCGAGAACAGCACCGGGTCGACCTTGAACTTGCCCACGCTCACCTCGTTGGCCAGCACCTTGGTGCCGATCTGCACCTTCTTCACGTCGACGTTGAGCAGATAGCCGTCGAACAGCGGCACGTCCACGCCGGCCTGGATCGCGAAGCCGACGCTGTCACGCTTGAGGTTGACGTCGGCGCTCAGGGCCGTCGAGGCGGCATCCAGATGCACGTCGGAGATGTTGGTGTAGTTGATGCCGGCGCCCACGTACGGACGGAAGCCCGGCAGGCCGGTCACGTGGTACTGGCCCAGCAGGGTCGGCGGCAGGTGCTTGAAGGTGCCGGCGTCGGCGTTCAGGGCGCCCGAGTGCACGGTCTGCTTCTGCGGCACCGTCAGGATCAGCTCGGCGGCGAAGTTGGGCGTCACGAAATAGGTCAGGTCGACCTCGGGCAGCCACTTGTTGTTGATCGTCAGACCCAGGCCGGTGCCGTCCTTGTCGGCCGAGTTCAGGTGGGTGGCGCGCACACGCACGAGGAAGTTGCCGCTGTCCTGGGCGGCGGCGGGGGCGGCGGCCAGAACGGTGGTGGCGGCCAGGGCCAGGGCGGTGAGCAGGCGGGCGGTCATGTCGTTAACTCCGAAGATGAGGCGTGCGGCCGCAGGGGCCGTGGACGTGATTGCACGCCGCGCGGCCTCATCCGGACTTGGTCCCGATCAAGTCGGGCCGGCGATCGGCGCCCTCGTGCGTCCCGGCTTTGACCGGGCGCAAGCCGGCGCGACCGGCCGTGGCGGAGTCGCCACACCGGCGGTGACGTTGGCGCGCCCCTCACGCCCCTCACAATGGCCGGACCTCGGGCCCGCCGCTGTCTGCCGTGCCCGGGTCGTCCTTCCCGCGGGGCCGTGAGCCCTGCCTGCCACCCCGTGCCGATCCCGATGACCGACGTCCCGTCCTCTTCTTCCGCCGTGCCCGACCTCCCTGCCGCGGCCCGTCTGGATCCGCCGCGCCCGGCGGACGGCTTCGAACGCGTGCGCGCGGTGCTGCGTGCCGCCGCACATCCCCATCCGCCACTGTGGCTGGACACGCCGGCGCGCACCTGCGCCGAGGCGGCCGCCGCACTCGGCGTGCGCGAAGGCCAGATCGCCAAGAGCGTGGTGTTCCGCCACCTGGAGCAGCCGCGGGCGGTGCTGGTCATCGCCAGCGGGGATCGCCGGGTCGACGTGGCCAAGGTCGCCGCCCTGGTCGGTCCGGTCGGGCGGGCGGATGCCGCCTACGTGAAGGCGCACACCGGCTTCTCGATCGGCGGCGTCTCGCCGGTCGGCCATGCTGAGCCGCCGCTGCTGCTGCTCGATGCCGATCTGGCCCGCTTCGATGCGATCTGGGCCGCCGCCGGGCACCCGAATGGCGTCTTCCGCGCCAGCATCGACGAGTTGCAGGCGCTCACCGGCTGCCCGCTGTCGGACGTCTGCGAGGACGCGGGTGGCTGAGCCGGAGGGCCGTGGGACGGCGGTCATGTCCGGACCGGCCCCGGCCCTCGCGTCGCCCTGTGTGCGCCGCTGCGGCATCGACGCGCGAGACGGCCTGTGCACCGGGTGTGGCCGCAGCCTGGACGAGATCACCCGCTGGCGCACGATGAGCGATGCCGAGCGCGCGGCGGTCATGTCCGGCCTGGCGGCCCGCCGTCGCGCACGGCCGGTGGAAGGCTGACGCAGACACCCTGCGCCGCGCCCTGGGCCTGCGCTGGGACTTACCCGGCGTGCGGGCTGATTTTCCGCATGGCGGGAAGCGGGCTCCGGGTTGGCCCTGGATCTGTAAGCTTCTGTTGGCTTGGCGTCAGAAATCGGTCAGAGCCCCTGCGAATAGTCGCTTCTGCGTGATGTCCTCTTGCCGGACATCAACATCCCTCGTTGGAACAGGAGACAAAGGCATGGCCACACTTGCGCAGAACGGCGCCCGGGCGACCGCGGCCCCGATGACCAAGGAAGAGAAGAAGGTCATCTTCGCGTCCTCACTCGGCACCGTGTTCGAGTGGTACGACTTCTATCTGTACGGCTCGCTGGCCGTGTTCATCGGCAAGCAGTTCTTCGCCGCACTGGACCCGACGGCGCAGTTCATCGCCTCGCTGCTGGCGTTTGCCGCCGGCTTCATCGTGCGGCCGTTCGGGGCGCTGGTCTTCGGTCGCCTGGGCGACATGATCGGGCGCAAGTACACCTTCCTGGTCACGATCCTGATCATGGGTCTGGCCACCTTCATCGTCGGCATCCTGCCCGGCTATGCCACGATCGGCGTGGCCGCGCCGATCATCCTGGTCGGCCTGCGCATCCTGCAGGGCCTGGCCCTCGGCGGTGAGTACGGCGGTGCCGCGACCTATGTCGCCGCAGGGCCGCCGCGGCGCCTACACGGCCTGGATCCAGACCACGGCGACGCTCGGCCTGTTCCTGTCGCTGATGGTCATCCTCGGCACCCGCACGCTGCTCGGCGAGGAAGCCTTCGCCGCCTGGGGCTGGCGCGTGCCGTTCATCGTCTCGATCCTGCTGCTGGGCATCAGCGTCTGGATCCGCCTGTCGATGAACGAGTCGCCGGCCTTCAAGAAGATGAAGGAAGAGGGCAAGGTCTCCAAGGCGCCGCTGTCGGAATCCTTCGGCCAGTGGAAGAACCTGAAGATCGTGCTGCTGGCGCTGTTCGGCCTGGTCATGGGCCAGGGCGTGGTCTGGTACACGGGCCAGTTCTACGCGCTGTTCTTCCTCGCCAACGTGCTCAAGGTCGACAGCGCGACGGCCAACGTGCTGGTCGCGGTCTCGCTGATCATCGGCACGCCGTTCTTCGTCATCTTCGGCTCGCTGTCCGACCGCATCGGCCGCAAGCCCATCATCCTGGCGGGCATGCTGCTGGCGGTGCTGACCTACTTCCCGCTGTTCAACGCGCTGACCAAGGCCGCCAACCCCGAGCTGGCGGCGGCCCAGGCTGCCGCCCAGATCAGCGTGAAGGCCGATCCGTCGAGCTGCTCGTTCCAGGGCAGCCCGATCGCCCGGGAGGTCGACTTCACCTCGCCCTGCGACATCGCCAAGCGCGCGCTGACCCAGAACTCGGCCAGCTACTCGAACGAGGTCCTGCCGGCCGGTTCGCCGACCGTCATCAAGATCGGTGACAAGGAACTGATCCCGCCGACGGCCACGACCACCGCCGGTGGCCACAAGTTCGACGAAGCCTCGGACAAGGCGATCAAGGCCTTCAAGAAGGAACTGACCGAGACGCTGAAGGCCGCCGGCTATCCGCCCAAGGCCAAGCCGATCCCCTTCATGAGCGGCCAGTGGTGGACCATCGTCGCCATCCTCGCGGTGCTGGTGATCTACGTGACCATGGTCTACGGCCCGATCGCCGCGATGCTGGTCGAGCTGTTCCCGACCCGCATCCGCTACACCTCGATGAGCCTGCCGTACCACATCGGCAACGGCTGGTTCGGTGGCCTGCTGCCGTCGATCACCTTCGCGATGGTGGCCTCCAACGGCAACATGTTCCACGGCCTGTGGTACCCGATCGTGATCGCCAGCGTCTGCTTCGTGATCGGTCTGCTGTTCGTCAAGGAGACCAAGGACGTGGACATCTACGCCCACGACTGAGGCCTGCCGGCGTCACCGGACGGGTGCCACCCGCGCACGTCCGGCCGATGCCTCCCGATCGTGAGGGACGCCGGCGCTCAGGCCGGCGTTCCCGTTCGTGCGCCGCGATGGCGCGTGTTCCATCCCCTGCTGACCCTCGATCCGATCATGTGGAAAATCCTGCTCGCCTTCATCGTCTTCGCCGGTGCGGCCCTGTTCATCCTGAAGCAAGCCGGTGGCGACATCGACATGACGGGCGAGAAGCACGGCGTCGAGACCTCGTCGGAGCATGCCGCTCCGGCCTCTGATGCGGCTTCGCACTGAGACCCTGCACGCATCGGTGTGCGGCCACGGGCCGGACTTGCGCCCGGTCAAGTCCGGTCAGGCCGGCGTCAGCCACAGTGGGGTCCATCGGGGCGCGAGGCGCTCCGCAACCCCCACAGGAGGCTCACGCATGTTCCGTCATCTCTTCGTGCCGGTCGACGGCAGCGAACTCAGTGAACGCGCGATGCGCACGGCCATCGGTCTGGCCGCCAAGCTCGGAGCCCAGGTCACGGCCTTCATCGCCGAGCCTGACACGCCGCTGCCGCAGATCGGCATGGAACTGCGCCGCTACGAGCGTGACACCGAGGCCCACATCGAGCGCACCGACACCCACGCGCGCACGCTGCTGACGCGTTATGAGGTGATGGCCGGCGAATCCGGCGTGCCCTTCAGCGGCGTGCACGACCGCGACAACGGCATCGACCAGGCCATCGTCGAGCAGGCCGAGCGGGCCGGCGCCGACCTGATCGTCATGGGCACGCACACCCGTGGCCGCCTGGGTGAGCTGCTGCACGGCTCGCACACCAAGGCCGTGATCTCGGCCACCCGCATCCCGCTGCTGGCCGTGCACTGAGATCCGGCGCGGCCGCCGCCCGGGCGTCCAGGCGCCCGGTGGCGCGCCGGTCGGCCTCAGGCCGCGGCCAGCAGGGCCGGATCGATGCGGTGGTTCTGGCCCCCGCGCTGGGCGATCTTCAGCGCGCCGATGCGGTTGCCCAGCGCCACGCAGCGCACCAGATCCCAGCCCTGGGACAGCCCGTGCAGCAGCGCGCCGCGGAACGCGTCGCCACAACCGGTCGGATCGACCACCGCCTCGGCCGCCACGCCGGCCACCTTGTGGCACTGGCCGCCTTGCCAGACCTCGCAGCCGTCGGCGCCCAGCGTGACGATCACGCCGCGCAGGTTCGGCCGGCGCGAGAGGTCCTCGATCGTCGTGCCCATGCGCTCGACCAGCATCGCCGCCTCGTAGTCGTTGACGGCGACCCAGCTCGCCTGCTCGACGAAGCGCGTCAGCTCGGCGCCGTCGAACAGCGGCAGGCCCTGGCCCGGATCGAAGATGAAGGGGACGCCGGCGGCGGCCAGCGCCTGCGCGTTGGCGATCATCGCGTCACGGCCGTCCGGCGCCACGATGGCGAGCGTGAAGTCGCCGTGGCGGCTGTCCGGCAGCGGCTGCTCATGGGCCCGCGACATCGCGCCCGGATGGAAGGACGCGATCTGGTTGTTGTCGGCGTCGGTGATGATGTGGCACTGGGCCGTGTACTCGTCGGCCGTGCGCAGCAGCAGCGAGGTGTCGACGCCCCAGCCCTCGATGCGCGCGACGTAGTCGGCGCCGTCATTGCCGATGGCCGCCTTGATCGCGCCGCGGCTGCCCAGCTGGGCCAGCGTGTAGGCGATGTTGCCGGCACAGCCGCCGAACTCGCGGCGCATCGTCGGCACGAAGAAGGACACGTTCAGGATGTGCACCTTGTCGGCCATGATCTGCTGCGCGAAGCGGCCATGGAAGTTGGTGATGGTGTCGAACGCGAGCGAACCGCAGATCAGGACGGACATGGGCGGGAGGCCGCGCGCGGGCGCGGCTGGGGCGAGGGCAGGGGCCGCCCGCGGTGGCGAGGCGGCGGCGATCGGCGGCAGGGCCGGCGGACAGCGAGGGCGCGATTGTCGGGCCGCGTGCGGCCCGCCGCGCGGCCCGGCTCAGGGGTAGAACAGGTCGAGCGCGTAACCGTCGACGTTATGCCCACCGGTCGACAGCAGACCGCGCAGGCGCAGCTCGCCGCCGGCCGGCACGGCCGCGTCGGCTGCCTGTTCGAAGGCGTCGGGCGGCAGCACCTTGCGGGCGATCAGCCGACCCTGGGCGTCGGTGAGGTTCAGCTCGATGGCGGGCAGGCGGGCGGCCGTGTCGCCACGGTTGTGCACGGCCAGCTCCAGGCGGTGCAGGCTGCTGTACTCGATGCGGGTCAAGGCGGAATGCTCGATGCCCAGGGCGCTGATGTGGCGCAGCGGGTCGACCCGACAGCCGTCGAGCGCGCACAGCTGTTGCAGCGCCGGGCGCAGCACCGGCCATTGCGTGGCCAGCGGATCACGCCACAGCAGGGCGGCCTGGCCGACGGCCGCCGCACCCAGCACGCCGACGCCGACCGCACCCAAGGTCCGCCACAGCGGATGGCGGCGCGGCGGCGGCGGCCGCATCGCCTCGCGCAGGAAGGCCGGCGAGGGCTCATCCAGCGACAGGTCGAGCTCGACGGCGGGGCGCGGCAGGGGTTCCGGGGCCGATGCGGTGTCGTCGGGCCATGGCGCGGCCCGGTTCTCGCCATCCGGTGCGGCCGGCGGCTCGTCGCGCAGCCGCACGCTGGCCGCCGCCTGGCGCCAGGATGGCGTGTCGTCCTCGGGGGCCGCCGTGTCCGCCCAGTCGCGCGGCGGGGCACTGGTGGCGTCGTCCAGGACATCGGCGGCGGCCGTGGGGTCTGCCGTCGTGGCCAGGGCCGCCGCGGGGGCGGGCGGCGCCGTGGTGGCGTCATCGGCATCGGGCTCGGGCTCGGGCTCGATGCCCGTGGCCGGCAGCGGATCGTCCGTGCCGTCGGGCGCGTGATCCGGCGTGGTCCGGGCGCCGGCCTCGATCGCCCCGGTCGCGGGGGATGCGGCGGGGGGGGATGATGCGTCCGGGGCGTCCGGGGCGTCCGGGGCGTCCGCGAGGTATGGCGTGACCTGCGCCGGCACGGCGGATGCCCGCGCGGCGGCCGTCGCGTCCACCGGGTCATCGACGATCTGATCCGGCGCTCGGTCCGCGTCGGCGTCCGGCTCCGGCTCCGGCTCCGGCTCCGGTGCTGTTCTCGCGGCCTGCTCCGGCTCCGGCCCGCGTGCGTCGGCGAGCGGCTGGGCGAGCCCGTGCGCGATCGACCCGGCCGTGGTGACCGGCTCGGGCAAGGCGTCGGCCCCGGCGCCCGGCCGTGCGCTGGTGAAGCCTTCGGTGATGTCGGCGACCGCGCCAGGACCGTCGGCGCCCGGGACCAGCGCCGACGGGGGCGCCTGCAGCAGCTCGCTCCAGTCGGGCAGATCGGACAGCGACATCAGCTCGGGGGCGGGCGCCGCGGGCTCATCGGCCGCCGCCGGTGGGCCGACCGGAGGGGTGTCGGTGGGCGCGGCAGCGCCGGCATCGGTGGCGGGCGGGGGCCGATCGGCCGTGCCGCCCGGGGCTGGCGACCCGGCGATGGGCGTGGGGGCGTCGGCCGGTTCCGCGGGCGGGATGTCCGCGGTGGGGGCGAGCCACGATGGCAGGGCGGCCGGCAGATCCTGCGGCCCTGCGGCGTCCGGCGTGTCTGGCCTGGCGTCCGGCGTGTGGTCCGGCGTGTGGTCCGGCGTGTCCGATGGGGGCGTCGGATCGGTGGCCGCGGCGGGCGCTCCGGCCGGCTCGGGTTCCGGCGGCAGCGTCGGTGCGCCGTGCTCACGCAGCAGGCGCACGTCGGGGGCGTCCAGCGTCGGTTCCAGCACGGCGCGGGCGGCCGGTGAGGGCAGCGGTCGCTGGCGCCGCCAGGGCGCGATCAGGCGGCTGACGAGGCCGGTCGGGCGCGGCGTCGTCAGGGGCGTCGTGGGCTCCGGCAGTTCGTCGAGCGTGTCGCTGGCGGGGCGGGTGTCCTCGTCGACGGCCGCCGCCTGGCGCAGCAGGCGGGCGATCTCCGGATCGTGGGCGGTCGCCGCCGTGCCGTAGAACTCGGGCCCGGGCCGCTCCATCGTGCTGTCGACGCCGAAATCGGCGGCGGCGGCGCGGCGTTGGCGTTCGCGCAGATGGGCGTTCCAGTCGATGTCCGGCGCCGGTTCGGGCGAGGCCGGGGCGGCTGCCGCAGCGGTTCCGGCCACCGTGGGCGATGCCGCGGGACGCGCGACGTCCGGCGTCGGAGCGTCGGGCCGGGCGGACGCGCTGTCCGGCGTGGCGAGGTCCTGCTGGCCGGGGGCCGGCCCGGGCGTCTCGGGGGCTTCGGGCGGCGGCGCTGCCGCGACCGGCGGTGCAGATGGGGCAGGTGGTGCCGGTGGGCGCGGGTCGGTGCTGCGCCGGTACATCGGCGGGGCGGCGGACGGATCGGCCGGCGCCTGTCCGGCCGCCGGCGTGGCGCGGTCGTCCGTCTCCGGCGCGGGCAGACCCGACCGGGCCGGTGGGGCCGTGCGTGATGCGGGCGAGGCGATCGAGGCGGTCGAGGTGGTCGAGGTGGTCGAGGTGGTCGGGGCGGCCCCCGCGGCGGCAGCGGCCGTGTCACCGGCCAGGCGAGGATCGCCCGGCCCGACCGGCACGGCCTGTTCGAGCCAGGTCGGCGACAGCTCGTCGAGGACGACCGGGTGGCCGCGTTCGATGTCGAACAGCGTGGCCGTGGCATCGAAGACGGCGTCGCAGCGGCCACAGCGCACGAGGCCGTTGGACACGCGCAGCTGATCGGGGACGACGCGGAAGACGGTCGCGCAGTGGCTGCAGCGGGTGGCGAGCATCATGGCGCGACGATCCCTGCGGCCGGGTGGGCCGTCCGTGCGCCGGTGCCCGGGCGGGCGCCGATGGCGGAGGCGATGTTGGCGGATGCACGGCCGCGACGCGGCGACGGCAGAGGCGGCCGCGCCGCGGATGGGCGGCGTGCGGCACGACAGCAGAAGACCCTCGACATGGGCGTGATGATGGCATGAGCCGGCCCACGCACCATCGCGGTCGTCTCCTCAGGCTGCCGGTGTGGCGCTGCCGTGCGGGCGTTGCGCCGTCATCAGGATCCAGCCGTCCTCCTGGTCGCTCACGTCGAGCGTCAGCCAGGGGGCGTAGGCGGCCTTGAGCTCGTCGGCCTGGCGCTCCAGGATGCCCGCCAGCACGAGGTGTCCGCCGGCGGCCACATGGCCGGCCAGCAGCGGGGCCAGCAGCTTCAGCGGCGTGGCCAGGATGTTGGCCAGCACCAGCGGGTACTCGCCGTGGGCCAGTGCGCCCTGGGCATCGCGGGCATCGGGCAGGCCGGCGCGCAGCTGCACGCCATTGGCCTGGGCGTTGTCGTTCGTCGCGGTGACGGCGGACGGGTCGATGTCGACCGCCTCGATGCCGCGTGCGCCATGCAGGGCCGCACCGATGGCCAGGATGCCCGAGCCGCAGCCGTAGTCCAGCACGCGGTCCCAGCCGGCGGCCAGCGCCGGAGCCTGGCGGGCGGTCCAGCGCAGGCACATGCGGGTCGTCGGATGGGTGCCGGTGCCGAAGGCCAGGCCCGGATCCAGACGGATCACCTGACGCGCCTGTTCAGGGGCCTCGTGCCAGCTCGGCACGATCCAGAACTCGGGCGTGATCTCGACCGGGGCGAACTGGCTCTGCGTCAGCCGCACCCAGTCGGCATCGGCGACCTCGCGCAGCGCGAGGATCTCGAGCTGGTCGGCGAAGTCCTGTGCCATCAGCAGGGCCGCGGCCTCGGTGGCCTGGGCCTCCTGCTCGAACAGCGCCGTCAGCTCGCTGCGCTGCCAGCCGTCCTTGGGCGCCGGCATGCCGGGCTCACCGAACATCGCCTGCTCGTCGGTCGTGCCGGCGTCGGCATCGGCCACCGACACGCTGAGCGCATCGCACTCACCCGTCAGGGCCTCGCTCAGGGGCTCGACCAGCGCCTCGGGCAGGCGCAGCACCAGTTCATGCATCGTCGCGGTCTCCGGCCGTCACGTCAGCGCTTCTTGCGCTCTTCCATCCAGCCTTCGAGGTAGTGGATGCTGGTGCCGCCATCGATGAACTTGGCGTCGGCCATCAGTTCACGGTGCAGCGGGATGTTGGTCGAAATGCCCTCGACCACGGTTTCCGACAGGGCGGTGCGCATGCGGGCCAGGGCCTGCTCGCGGGTGTCGCCGTGCACGATGATCTTGCCGATCATCGAGTCGTAGTTCGGCGGCACCATGTAGTTGGTGTAGGCGTGGGAGTCCACGCGCACACCCGGGCCACCCGGCGGATGCCACATCGTGATGCGGCCCGGCGACGGGGTGAACTTCCACGGATCCTCGGCGTTGACCCGGCACTCGATGGCATGGCCACGCATCTGGATCTGGCGCTGCGTGAACGGCAGCTTCTCGCCGTGGGCGATGCGGATCTGCATCTGCACGATGTCGATGCCGGTGACCAGCTCGGTCACCGGGTGTTCGACCTGCACGCGCGTGTTCATCTCGATGAAGTAGAACTCGCCGTTCTCGTACAGGAACTCGAAGGTGCCGGCACCGCGGTAGCCGATCTTCTTGCACGCGGCCGCGCAGCGGTCACCGATCTTCTCGATCACGCGGCGCGGGATGCCCGGTGCCGGCGCCTCCTCGATCACCTTCTGGTGGCGGCGCTGCATCGAGCAGTCGCGCTCGCCCAGCCACACCGCGGTGCGGTGGGTGTCGGCCAGGATCTGGATCTCGACGTGGCGCGGGTTCTGGAGAAACTTCTCCATGTAGACGGCCGGATTGCCGAAGGCCGAGCCGGCCTCCGACTTGGTCATCGTCACCGCGTTGAGCAGGGCGGCCTCGGTGTGGACCACCCGCATGCCGCGGCCGCCACCGCCACCGGCGGCCTTGATGATGACCGGGTAGCCGATCTGGCGCGCGATCTGGACGATGGCCTTCGGGTCATCGGGCAGCTCGCCGTCGGAGCCCGGCACGCAGGGCACGCCCGACTTGATCATGGCCTGCTTGGCCGCGACCTTGTCGCCCATGATGCGGATCGACTCGGGCGTCGGGCCGATGAAGGTGAAGCCGCTCTTCTCGACGCGCTCGGCGAAGTCGGCGTTCTCGCTCAGGAAGCCGTAGCCGGGGTGGATGGCCTCGGCATCGGTGACCTCGGCCGTCGAGATGATCGCCGGCATGTTGAGGTAGCTCTGGCCGGACGGGGCCGGGCCGATGCACACCGCCTCGTCGGCGAGCTTGACGTACTTGGCCTCGCGGTCGGCTTCGGAGTAGACGACGACGGACTTGATGCCCATCTCGCGGCAGGCGCGCTGGATGCGCAGCGCGATCTCGCCGCGGTTGGCGATCAGGATCTTCTTGAACATGCTGTGCGTGGCAGGAAGCCGTGCGTCACTCGATGATGAACAGGGGCTGGCCGTACTCGACCGCCAGACCGTTCTCGACCAGCACCTTGGTGATCGTGCCGGACTTGTCGGCCTCGATCTCGTTCATGATCTTCATCGCCTCGATGATGCAGATCGCCTGGCCTTCCTTGACCTGCTGGCCGACCTCGCCCAGCGGCTTGGCGCCCGGGCTGGAGGCGCGGTAGAAGGTGCCGACCATCGGGCTCTTGACGGCGTGACCGGTCGGGGCGGCTTCGGCGGCAGGGGCGGCGGCCGGTGCGGCCACGGCGGCCGGCGCGGCGACCACGGTGGTGGCCTGCGGCGCGGCCATCATCACCGGCATCGCGGTCTGGGCGCCTGCCTTGACGATGCGCACCTTGCCCTCGGCTTCGGTGATCTCGAGTTCGGAAATGCTCGATTCGGACACCAGGTCGATCAGGGTCTTGAGCTTGCGCAGGTCCATGGGGCAGGTACTCCTCACGTGGGGCCGCGGTGGATCGTGGGGCGGCCGGCGCGGCCACCCCGTTCCGGATGCCGGTCCGGCGGCGTGCTCGCGGCACGCATCACCGGCCGTGCGGACCGCGGCATGTGTTGGTCAAGGTCGCTCCGGGACACCGGGCCCGTGACCGCATGCCCCGCGGCGCAGGGCCGTGAAGACGGTCCTGCAGGGGCATCGGCGACGGAGCGACGCGCGAAGGCCGGCCATTGTGTCACAGCCTGTCGCGCTTTCCGCGGCTGTGGAACCCGTGCGACATCAACGCAGCTTGGCTGCGGATCGGCTATAGATCGGCGGCAGATCGGCGCAGATCGCCCAAAGTGGGTGGAACGCCGCGTGCCACCCGCCTGCGCTCAGGCCGCGCCGACGGCGCGCGCCCAGGCCTGCAGGTCGGCCGCCGAGGTCTCACCCAGGCGCCGTTCGACGACGCGCCCGTCCCCGTCGAGCAGCACGCTGTAGGGCAGCGCACCCTGGGCGTTGCCGAGCGCGCGCATCAGCTCGCTGCCGTCCAGCCCGGCCAGGCCGACCGGCAGGCGCACCGGATGGCGGCCGATGAATTCGCGGACCGGCCCGGGGCCGTCGATGGCCAGCGCGATCACGCCGACGGCGCGTTCGGACCGCGCGGCGCGCGCCTGCTGCTGCAGGTGGAACTGGTCGAAGGCCGGCAGCTCGCGCACACAGGGCGGACACCAGGTCGCCCAGAAGTTCAGCAGCAGCGGCTGGCCGCGCCAGTCGGCCAGCGCCAGTTCGCGGCCGTCCGGGCGGGCCACGCGCAGGGCCCACAGGCTGTCGGGCGCGCGGTCGCCGCCGCTGTCACCGGCGGGCGGGGCCGCGGTGTGCCAGACCAGGCCGCCGGCCAGCGCGGCCACGCCCGCGGCACCGGCGTACAGAAGGTGACGGCGGCGGTGAGGGCGACCGTGGGGGGCGGTGGGCGGTGCGTGCGGAGCGTCGGACATGGCGGGGCGTCGTCGAGCGATGCGTGGCGGCGGAACAGGAGGGTCTGAGCGGCGCGGGGCGGGCGAGTTCACGGTGCGGGCGGGCCGGCAGGCGCCACCGGCCCGCCATCGGCTCCGGCCGTGGCCGGTGTCACGTCGGTGTCATGCCTGGGCCCCCGGGGCTTCAGGCGTCGGCGCTGTCCGGCGTGTCCTGCAGCAGGCGGTGGAGCGCGGCCAGATCGCCGCGCCAGGTCCGTCCCCGGACGTCGGGCTTGAGCGCGCCGCGCAGATCGTCGAGGTCGAGCACGCTCAGGTGCAGCGGGATGTGTTCGCCCAGCGTCGTGCAGCGCACCGCCATCGTCAGCACGTCCACCGGCTCCGGGCCGCCGCGCGGATGCGGTCGCTGGCCGACGTCGAAGTCCACGCCACGGTTGATCAGCGCGATCTCGGCCGACTTCGGGTCGTCGCAGTAGAGCTCGATGTGCAGCGCGCTCAGCCGCGTCGCGGTGCCGCGCCAGACAGCGCCGGCCAGGTGCGGGCGGAACTCCTGCAGCCGCTCCATCCAGCGCACGGCCAGCTCGCGCAGCGCCAGCAGTTCGGCCGGCTGGGTGTCGGCATGGAACAGCGCCAGCAGCTCGCGCACGGCCTCCTCGACCTGCTCGTTGGGCGGCAGCTCGCCGTGACGGGCGCCCTGGCGGCCGAGCTGGCGCTGGGCCTTGCGCTTGGCCGCCGCGTATTCCAGCCCCTCGTCGACGACGAGTTGCGCGGCGGCGGCGGCGAGTTCGGCGGTGTGGTGGTTCATCGGCCGATGATGGCGCAGGACGCGGCGGCGTGCCGGCTCAGGGCAGCTCGACCGCGCCCATGCGGGCGGTGATGGTCGCCGCGCGGCTGGCCAGATAGCCGGAGCCGAAGCGTTTCTGGAAGCGGCGCGGGGCCGGCAGCAGCACCGCCAGCCGGGCCGCCTGGCCGGGCCCCAGGCGGCCGACGTCGCTGCGGAAGTACAGCTGGGCGGCGGCCTGGGCGCCGAAGACGCCCTCGCCGAATTCCACGCTGTTGAGGTAGATCGTCAGGATGCGGCGCTTGTCCAGCAGCGCCTCCAGCGCGAAGGTCAGCAGGAACTCCTGGGCCTTGCGCAGGGCGGTGCGCTCGGGCGACAGGAACAGGTTCTTGGCCAGCTGTTGGGTGATGGTCGAGCCGCCGACGACCTTGGCCACCTTGACCGGCGCCGGAGCGGACGGGGCGCTCTGGCCGCGCCGGGCGGCGCGCTCGGCCCGCTGTTCGGCCAGGGCCTGGGCGCGCGCGTTGGCCCGTGCCGCGACCTCGGCCGCGCGCTGGTTGCGTTCCCAGGCCGATTCCAGCGCGTCCCATTCGACGCCGCTGTGGTCGGCGAAGCCGGCATCCTCGCTGGCGATGACCGCGCGCTGGATGGGCTTGCCCAGGGCGTCCGCGTCGACCCATTCCTGGCGCCAGGGCGGGCTGTCGGCGGTGCTCAGCAGGCGCCAGCCCTCGCTGCGCTGGAAGGTCGTCGACTGCGGATCGATCCAGGCCATCAGCGCGATGCGCAGCACGAACCACAGCTGCAGCGCGACCAGCGCCAGCAGCAGCAGCGCCAGCAGGCGCAGCAGCTGGCTGCGCCAGGACAGGGGCGGGGCGGTGGCCATCGGCGGCGGGGGCGTGGACGCGTGGGCGGTGGACGGCCCGGCTTCAGGCCTGGGCGGCGAGCCGCTCGCGCAGCGCCTGCAGCACCGGCAGTGGATCCGGGCGCACACCGCGCCACAGCGCGAAGGCCTCGGCAGCCTGGAACACCAGCATGCCCAGGCCGTCGCGGCCACGTGCGCCATGGGCCTGGGCCCAGTCCAGGAAGGGGCGGGCGGCGGCGCCGTACATCATGTCGATGGCCAGGGCCCCGGCGCCCAGCACCTGCGGGCCGACCGGCACGCCGGCGCCGCCCAGGCTGCTGGCGCTGCCGTTGATGACGATGTCGTAGCCCTCGCCGGCGGCGTCCAGCGCGGTCGCGCGCAGCGTGCAGCGGTGGGCCTCGGCCAGCGCCGCGTGGCGTGCGACCAGGGCGTCGGCCTTGTCCACCGTGCGGTTGGCCAGCGTCAGCTCGGCCGCGCCGGCCTCCAGCAGCGGGCCCAGCACGCCGGCGGCCGCACCACCGGCGCCGATCAGCAGCACGCGCCGGCCCGTCACCGGCGTGCCGGCGGCCTCGGTGATGTCGCGCAGCAGGCCGATGCCGTCGCTGTTGTCGGCCAGCCAGCCGTCGGCGTCGAAGCGCAGCACGTTGGCGGCCTGGGCCAGCGCGGCGCGTGGCGTGGCGCGCGCGGCCAGCGCCAGCACCTCGAACTTGAACGGCACGGTGATGTTGCAGCCGCGCGCCGGGCCGGCGCCGGCCGGTGCGCCGCGGCCGGCGGCGAAGTCGCGCACCGTGGCGGCGAAGGCGTCCAGCGGGCTGTCGAGCCGGTCATAGACCAGGCGCTGGCCGCAGGCGCGTGCGAACTCGGCGTGGATGAACGGCGACTGGCTGTGGGTGACCGGATGGCCGATCACCACGTAGCGGTCGGCGCCATCGGCAGGGTGGGCGGCGGAGGTCGGGGCGGACGATGCAGGGCTCACGGCGGAGAGGGCGCCCGGCGGCGGGCGGTGCGCGAAGGAGAGGACAAGGGGGGCGGCGGCCGTCAGGGGCGTGCCGCCGGCGTCGGTGCGTTCTGGCGGCCGGCCGCGGCGGTCGGGGCGGCGGCTTCGGCGCCGGTGCTCAGCGTGGTTTCCAGCCCGTCGTCGCGGGTGAAGCGGAAGCGCGAGGTGACGACGATCTGGTCGGCATCGCGCAGCATGGCGGCGGTGAACGGGCCGAAGGGCGCGGCCGCGCGCACGATGGCCAGCGCGCGCTGGTCGAGCAGGCGCTGGCCGGAGCTGCGCAGCACCTCGGCCTCCAGCACCTGGCCGAGGGCGTCGATGGTCAGGTTCATCGTCAGCTCGCCGTAGAGCTTGCGGCCCTGGTGGACGGGGAAGTCGCGGGTGCCGCGCTCCTCGATGCGGCGGCGCAGGCCGTCGTAGTAGACGGCGTAGGCGGCCTCGCGCGTGGCCGGGCCGACGTAGCGGCGCCGCGGCTGCTCGCTGTGCTCGTTGATGCGCTTCTCGATCTCGGCCAGGCGGTCGAGCAGCTGGCGCCGGTGCTCTTCCTGGTCGGCCTGGCGCGGGTCGCCGGCCAGGCGCTGCGGATCGGGCGGCGGCAGCAGCGCGATCTCGCGCCGGATCATCGCCAGCATCTGCTGCTGCTGGGCCTGCAGCGAGTCCACCCGGCGGTGGGCATCCTCGGGCGCGTCGCCGACCTGGGCGGTCGGCGAGGCCACCAGCGGGGAGGTCGCCCGGCCCTCGCGGGCCTCCCCGCCGCCGTCCAGATCGGCCTGGGCGATGGCCCGGGCCTGGGCCGGCGCCTGCGGGCTGCGGGCATTGACCAGGATGACGGCCAGCGCCGGGTCCTTGAACGCGCGCTCGAAGCCCTGCGGGTCGATCGTGTGCCAGCCGAGCAGGGCCGCGTGCACCACGGCCGAGGCCAGCAGCGCGCCCTGCAGCACGCTCGGCCGCCAGCGCCGCAGCGCGGCCCATCGGCCGCTGGATCCGCCGCCAGCCCCACCCGCGCCGCCAGCCCCGCCCGCGCCGCGGGCCCCGGGCGGGCCGCCGGCCGGAGCGGCCTGCAGCCAGGCGATGCGGGACGGGTCGATCGAGGGGCTCATCTCGGTGCGCGGGGCGGGGTACGGCGCGGGTGCCGTGGGGGGCTCGGAGGGTGTGCCGGCTGTGGCAGGGGGCGGCCTCAGGCCGCGGGTGCGGCCGGGGCGGCCGGCGCCGTCGGCGCATCGGCCGGTGGGGCCTCGGCATCGCCGAGGTCGATCGCCAGCGCCAGCGGGCTGGCCGCGGCGGCGTCGATCTCCTCGTCGTCACCAGCGTCGGCCGGTGCGTCGATCTCGTCGTCGAGCAGGGTCTGCAGGCTGGCGTGCAGGTCCAGCGTCAGCAGGTCGACGCCGGTCACGCGCACCCGCACCCGGGTGCCGCGCGCCAGCGGCTCACAGCCGAGCGCGCGGAAGACCAGCGGCAGCGTGTCGGCACGCACCAGACCGTCCTTGAGCACCGCGGCATCCAGCTCGGTGATCGCCTGCTGCTGCAGCCAGCGCAGCGTCCAGAAGCGTTCGATGTCGCGCTGGAAGTCGTTGTAGGCGCCGTAGGCCCCGTCGAACGACGAGATGATGGCGAACAGCGAGGCGTCCTTGGGCTTGAACGGCGCGGCCAGCGCGGCGGTCTTGCCATGGCGGGCCACGGCGATGATCTGCCACTGGTTGACCATGTCGACATAGCGCCGCAGCGGCGAGGTGGCCCAGGTGTACTGCGCGACGCCCATGCCGGCGTGCGGCGCGGCCTTGGTGCCCATGCGCACCTTGATGCCGGGCGCCAGGCTGGCCTGGCTGCGGTAGATGCCGGGCACGCCGTGCTCGGCCAGCCAGCCGCCCCAGTGGCTGTTGGCCAGGATCATCGCCTCGCTGACGATCAGGTCCAGCGGCGCGCCGCGGCGGCGTTCGCTGATCTGCACCTGTTCGGCGCCGGTGGGCTCGGTGCCGAGGGCGGCGGCGCCGTCGGCATCGACCAGACGGAAGGTGTAGTCCGGCCGGTTGAAGGTCTCGGGCTTGCCGCGCACCACCTCGCGCTGGGCCTTCAGATGCCGGGCCAGCCGGAAGCAGAAGGCCAGTTCGGGCGCGAAACGGTAGTCGGCCACCGCCTCGCCGGTCAGCGAGGCCTCGGTGACGTCGGCGTCGAGCTGGTCGTGGCGCAGGTTGGCGGCGATCGGCACGCGTTCGATCACGGTGCGCGCGCTCTTGAGCGCCAGCGTCGCCTCGTCGAAGGTGAAGTAGACGCTGACGGCCGGGCAGTCGCGGCCCTCGTCCAGCGTGTAGGCCTGCACCACCTCGTCGGGCAGCATGGTGATCTTCCAGCCCGGCATGTAGACGGTCGACAGCCGGTCGCGCGCGACCTTGTCGACCGGCGAATCCGGCGCGATGGCCAGGGCCGGTGCGGCGATGTGCACGCCGTAGACGACCTCACCCGAGCCGAGCCCGGTGACCGACAGCGCGTCGTCGATCTCGGTGGTCAGCGAGTCGTCGATCGAGAAGGCCTGCACCGCGGCCAGCGGCAGCTCGTCGGCGATGGCCGGCGCGGCCAGCGGCGGGAAGCCCGGGCCCTTGGGGAAGACCTCGAACAGGAAGCGCCGCCAGTGGAACTGGTAGGGGCTGTCGATCGCCCCGGCGCCCTGCAGCAGCGCCAGCGGCGCCTGCTGGGTGCGGCGTGCGGCCTCGACCACGGCCTTGTACTCGGCGCCGTTCTTGTCGGGCTTGAACAGGATGCGGTAGAGCTCCTGGCGCACCGGCGCCGGGCAGGTGCCGGTGGCCAGTTCGGCGGCCCAGGCCTCGATCTGGGCGGCGACCTGTGCCTTGCGCTCGATGGCGGCCAGCGCGGCCTTGACCGTCTCCTCGGGCGCCTTCTTGTAGAGGCCCTTGCCGGCGCGGCGGAAATAGTGCGGCGCCTCGTGCAGCTTCAGCAGCATGGCGGCCTGCTGCTCGGCGCCGGCGCTGGCCGAGAAGTAGTCGCGGGCCAGATCGGCCGGGCCGAACTCGCCCTCGGGCGCGAACTCCCAGGCCAGGTCGAGGTCGATCTCGGTGGCCAGCGTGGCCGCCGACGCCAGCAGCGCCGAGGGCTCGGGCTTGGCGAAGCGCAGCAGCACATGGGCGGCCTTGACCTTGACCCGTTTGCCGGATTCAAGCTCGACCTGCAGCGAGGCATCGGCTTCGGACATCACACGGCCGGCGAGGAATTTGCCGGCGTCGTCAAACAGAACGTACATGGTCGAGCGGATCGGAACGACCTGCGATTGTCACCGCAACGCGCGCCGTGGTGCGCCGCGACAATCGGGGTCATGCAGGTCACCTCCTATCTGAAGCTGTCGGTGGCGGTCGCGTGCGCGACGATCGCGCTCAAGGCCGGCGCCTGGTGGCTGACCGGTTCGGTCGGCCTGCTGTCCGACGCGCTGGAGTCGGTGGTCAACCTGGCCGGGGCGATGTTCGCGCTGGCCATGGTCACCGTCGCGCAGGCGCCACCCGACGACGACCACCCCTTCGGCCACGAGAAGGCCGAGTACTTCTCCAGTGGCTTCGAGGGCGTGCTGATCATCGTCGCGGCGCTCGGCATCGGCTGGGCGGCGGTCGACCGCTGGCGGCATCCGCAGCCGCTGGAGGCGCTGGGCTGGGGCGTGGCGCTGTCGGTCATCAGCTCGGCGCTGAACGGCGGCCTGGCCTGGGCCATGCTGCGCAAGGCCCGCCAGCACCAGTCCATCGCGCTGGAGGGCGATGCCCGCCACCTGATCACCGATGTCTGGACCTCGGCCGGCGTGCTGGCCGGTCTCGGCCTGGTCACGCTGACCGGCTGGGTCTGGCTCGATCCGCTGCTGGCGCTGGCGCTGGCGGCCAACATCGCGCGCGAGGGCCTGCACTTGGTGCGCATCAGCGCCGACGGCCTGATGGACCGCGCACTCGAACCGGCCGAACTGGCCGCGGTGCGGGCGGTGCTCGACGGCTTCGGCCACCAGGCGGTCACCTTCGACCACCTGGTGACCCGGCGCTCGGGCGCCCGGCGCGATCTCGACGTCCACATGCACGTGCCGCCGGACTGGACGATGGCCCATGCTGCGCGCATGCGCGCCGATGTCGAGCACGCGCTGATGGAGGCGGTGCCCCGCCTGCGCGCCAGCATCCAGCTGCTGCCGCAGGGCAGCGAGGCGCAGTTCGTGCTGCGCCAGGAGGCCGCCCGATGATCGGCCTGCTGCAACGCGTGCGCTCGGCCCGGGTCACGGTGGGCGACGAGACCGTGGGCGAGATCGGCCCGGGTCTGCTGTTGCTGGTGTGCGCCGAGCCGGCCGACACCGAGGCCAGCGGACGCCGCCTGCTCGACAAGCTGCTGAAGCTGCGCATCTTCAGCGACGCGCAGGGCCGGATGAACCGCAGCGTGGTCGATGTCGGCGGCGGGCTGCTGATCGTCAGCCAGTTCACGCTGGCGGCCGATGTCTCGGGCGGCAACCGGCCGAGCTTCAGCGGCGCGGCGCCGGCGGCCCTCGGCCAGCGGCTCTACGACGCGCTGGTGGCCGAGGCGCGGGCGCGCCATCCGCAGGTGGCCACCGGCCGCTTCGGTGCCGACATGCAGGTGGCCCTGGTCAACGACGGGCCGGTGACGATCCCGCTGCGCATCGTCTGAGCCGGCGGCCGCACAAGCGACGACGGGCACCCTCGCGGGTGCCCGTCGTGCGTCAGGCGCGGCCCTGGGCGGGCGCTGCGCGGGGCCGGGGCCTCATTCGGCCCCGTTCCAGAGGAGTCAGTCGGCGTACTGGCCGGCGGCCTTGATGACCGGACCCCACTTGGCGATCTCGGCCTCGACGAACTTCTTGTGCTCGGCCGGGCCGGTGCGGCTGTCCTCGATGATGTCGGCGCCCAGCGCTTCCTGGCGCTTGATGAAGTCGGCGTCCTTGATCGCGCTCTTCAGCGCCGCGTTCAGCTTGTCGAGCACCGGCTTGGGCGTGCCCTTGGGCGCGTACAGGCCGTGCCAGATCGTCACGTTGAAGCCCTTGAGGCCCGACTCGTCGAGCGTCGGCAGCTTGGACAGCGCCGGGGTGGTCAGGCGCTTGGGCGTGGTCACCGCGAAGGCCTTGACCTTGCCGCTCTCGATCTGCTGCGTGGTGTTGGTGGTCTGGTCGCACATGATGTCGACCTGGCCGCCGAGCAGGTCGGTCATCGCCGGCGCGGTGCCCTTGTACGGCACGGTGGTCATGTCCACGCCCATGCTCTGCTGGAACAGCAGGCCGCACAGGTGCGAGGCGGCGCCCAGGCCGGCGTTGGCCAGGTTGATCTTGCCCTTGTTGGCGTCGATCCACTTGCGCAGCTCGGCCCAGTTCGAGGCCGGCAGCGTCGAGCGGCCGACCAGCGTCATCGGCACCTCGTTGATCAGGCCCAGGTACTCGAAGTCGGCCTTGGTGTCGTAGGCCATCTTGCGGTAGAGCGCCGGCGAGGTGGCCATGCCGATGTGGTGCAGCAGCAGCGTGTAGCCGTCCGGTGCGCTCTTGGCGACCTTGGCCGCGCCCAGCGTGCCGCCGGCACCGCCGACGTTCTCGATCACCACGCTCTGGCCGCCCAGCTGCTTGCGCAGCACCTCGGCGAAGTCACGCGCGACCTTGTCGGTCGGGCCGCCGGCGGTGAACGGCACCACGATCGTCACCGGCTTGTCCGGATAGGCCCAGGCGGTGCCGGTCAGGGCGGTCAGGCTTGCGGCGGCGGCCAGGGTCCAGTGCTTCATCGTCATCGATCTTCTCCAGGGGCAGTTGGCTCCGCGTCCAGGTCATTGCGATCCCGCGGGCCGCCATGCGGACCGGCGCAGACCGACTCTGCAGACGCGCCGCGATTGTCCGTGCCTCCCCGGGCGGGCGGGCGTGGGAAATACGTAGCTTGTGCCGGGCAGTGCGCAGGATTCGCGGGTTGTGCCGTCGCGGGCGTCAGTCGTCGGCGTCGCGGGCGCCGGCCAGCAGGCGGCGCAACTCGTCGAGAAAGTGGCGCAGGTCGGCATCGTGGCGCAGCGTGTGCGACCGCCAGTCGGTGCTGCCACGCCGCAGCCGGGTGGCGCGCGCGACGTCCAGCGTCGTGGCCTGGGCCGTGGGCGGGCTCACCCGTGCCACGGCCAGGCCGCCGCGGGCTTCCCACACGCCGGCGCGCTCGCTCAGACCGGCTTCGCGCAGGCCGCGGCGCAGGCGGTCGAGGGCCGCCGTCGGGTTGAAGGCCGGCGGGGCGAAACCCCAGGCCGCGTCGGCGGGCGGATCGTCGCGCGGGTCGGTGTCGGTGGGGTGGTCGTCGTGCATGGGCGGATTGTGGGCCGTCGTGGCCCGCGCAGGCTGCGCGGTGGCGCCGCGGCGCTGCCGCGATGGGACCTCAAGTCCGGACGTGCGCGGCCGACAACAGGCGCACATCCGTCCAGGCGAGGATCCGGGCCCCACGTCGCGCCCCGGCCCTCGGCGAGGTGCCTGTTTTGTTCCGCGCGGCGACCCGGGTCGAACATCCGCATGCCTGTCCTGTCGCGTCCGTCGCGCGGTCATCGCCTGCTCCGGCACGCGCTCATCCTCTCCCTCGTCCTCCTGTGGTGGGGGCTGCTGGCGTCGGCGCACGCGCAGGTGCCGCCACCGGCCGCCCGGGCGGCCACGGTGCGGCTGCCGGTGGCCGTGCCGGCCCTCGCCCTGCCGGCCGACGAGGATGCGGACACCGCGCGGCTGTGGCCCCATGTGCGGCTGCTGGCCGAGCCGGCGGGCTCGCCGCCGCGGGACCTGTCCTGGGCCCTGGCCCGTGCGGGCCAGTTCCGGCCGGCCGGTGCCCCGGTCGGCAATCTGGGTGCGCAGCGCCAGGCCTGGTGGGTGATGGTGCCGCTGCGGCCGCAGGGGGCCGACGGCCCGCGCATCTTCCACCTCGACTACGCCCCGCTGCAGGCCATCGATCTGGTGCAGCTGCGCGACGGCGTGCCGGTCGCCCAGCATCGGCTGGGCGGTGCACAGGCGCATGCGGCTCGACCGCTGCCCAGCCGGGCCCACGCGGTGTCGCTGCACCTGCGGGCCGACCATGACGAGGTGCTGCTGCTGCGCGTGCAGACCGACAGCGCGATGCTGCTGCCGATGGCCCTGCTGCGGCCGGCCGCCTTCCTGGCCGAGGAGTCGGCGATGCAGGCGCTGCACGGGCTGCTGGCCGGCATTTCGGTGGCGCTGCTGCTGTACGCGCTGGCCTACTGGGTCAGCCTGGGCGAGGCCATGTTCGGCCTCTATGCCGGGCTGCTGGTCGGCGTCGGCGGCTTCTTCGCCGTCTACTTCGGCCTGGCGCAGCAGTATCTGTGGCCCGGCCTGACACCGGGGCCGCTGCTGCACAAGCTGGCGCCGCTGAGCGTGCTCTTCGCGCTGTGCGCCGGCGCGCAGTTCATCATCTGCGCGCTGCAGCTGCCGGCCACGCTGCGCCTGACCCGCTGGCTGCACGCCATCACCGGGCTGACGCTGCTGACCCTGGCGCTGTCGGTGGCCGGGGTGCTGGACTACCGGATGACGCAGCTGGCGGCCACGGTGATGGGGCCGCTGCCGATGCTGCTGGCGATGCCGCACGGCATCCGCATGGCCCGGACCGGCCATGCGATCGCCACCCAGCTGGTGGCCGGCTGGAGCGCCTACACCACCGGCGCGTTGATCATCGCCGGCCTGCTGTGGGGCGGGTTGCCGGCCGACTTCTGGCTGCAGCACGCCTTCCAGTTCGCCTCCATGCTGGAGATGCTGCTGTGGATGCGGGTGCTGGGCCTGCGCATCGAGGCCGTGCGCCGCGACGGCGATCGCGCGCGGCTGGAGCAGCAGAACCTGCTGACGCTGGCCCACACCGATGCGCTGACCGGCCTGCCCAACCGACGCGGCCTGCAGCAGGCGCTGGAGCAGGCGCTGGCGCCGGCCCTGTTGCACGGGGTGAGCGCGCGCGGCCCGGTCGTGGCCTTGGCGGTGTTCCTGCTGGACCTCGACGGCTTCAAGCCGGTCAACGACCGCCATGGCCATGATGCGGGCGATGCCCTGCTGGTGCAGGTCGGCCAGCGGCTGCGCGCGCAGCTGCGTGCCGGCGATCTGGTCGCGCGGCTGGGCGGCGACGAGTTCGTCATCATGGCCCGGGGCCTGGGCGGTGATGCGGACGCCCGTCGGCTGGGCGAGAAGCTGTTGCGCGCCTTCGACGAGCCTTTCGTGCTGGGCGCCGACCTGAGGTGCCGGGTGGGGCTGACGGTCGGCTATGCGCTGGCCCCTCAGGATGGGGATCAGGCCGGCGATCTGCTCAAGCGCGCCGATGCGGCGATGTACGCGGGCAAGCAGGCCGGGCGGCACTGCGTGCGGCGCGGTGCGGCCTCGCCGGGGCTGGCCGGCACGGCCGCGTCCGCCGCGCGCGAGGCCTCGTCGCTCACTGCATGAAGCCCATCGCCGTGCGCCGGCCGCCGGCGCCCGGCAGGTCGCGCGGTGCGACGTGGTCGCGGCCGTCGAGCTTGGCATTGCCGAAGGCGGTCATCCAGGCGCGGCGCATCTCGCGCGGGGCGATCTCGGCCAGGCGTTCGAGCACCTCGTCGGACGGCTCGGCCGCGAAGCGCTGGCCCCAGTCGTGGCTGCCGCGGATGCGCTGGTACAGGCGCAGCGCGATGGTGCGCGCTGCGTCGCGGTCCGGGGCCTGGACCTCGAACACGTTCATGCGGTTGAGGATGGGCTCGGGGATGGACCGTTCGTCGTTGGCGGTGGCGACCCAGATCACCTGGCTGGCATCGACCGGCACCTCGGCGAACTCGTCGATGAAGGCGCCGGCGGTGTCGTGTTCGAGCAGGCTGTAGAGGGCGCCGAGCGGGTCGTAGGCATGTTCGCCGCGGGCCTTGTCGATCTCGTCGACGACCATGACGGGGTTGGCGTACTGGCCGTCGACCAGGGTCTCGAACACCTTGCCGGGGCGTGCGCCCTTCCATTGGGCGTTGGCGCCGGAGAGCACCCAGCCGGCGGTCAGCGCGCTCATCGAGACGAAGCCCATGCCGGTGCCCAGCAGCTGGGCGACCTCGCGGGCGAAGTGGGTCTTGCCGACGCCGGGTGGGCCGAGCAGCAGCATCGGCGTGATCTCGAGGGCGTCGCGGCTGTCACTACACAGGGCGAGCTGGCGGCGGATGTCGTCGAGCACGTCCTGGAAGTTGGGCAGCTCGTCGTAGAGGTGCTCCATGGCGGGCAGGCCGGCGGGTTTGACCTGGAAGCGCTCGGGGCCTTTTTCGAGCATGCGCTCGTAGGTGGTGCGCAGGCTTTCGTGCTCCTTGGGCGGCAGTCGGGCGAGTTTCTGCTCGACTTCGCCGTAGTGGTAGAGCGGGCGCATGCGGGCGATCGGGATGCGGCCACGGGTGGGTGTGGCGGGCACGAGTTCGGTGGATGGGCTGGGCATGGGCACCTCCTGCGGACCGGTCGACAAGGCTCATCTCAGCATGGTCGTGCCGGGGGTGCCACGCGCAGTCGCGGGGCATCGGCGGTCCTTTTCGGGGCTTGGTCCGCCGCGTCCGCATCCTGCGCCGGCCCGCCGTCGCGGCCTGCCGGGTTCTGCGGAAGATTAGCAAGGGTCAGGCCATGCGGGGTGGGGGCGGGGTGATCGTCCTGGCGTCCTGACGGGGCTTGTCGGGGTGGGGCGGCGTCGTTGTTGTTGTTGTTGGCTGTGCTGGTGCGTTGCTTGTTGCTTGTTCCGGTTGCGGTTGCGGGGAGATCGGGCTTGCGGTGGGTTCGCGGTGGGGCGGGGACCGCGGGGTGGGCGGCCCTCCTCAACGGAAATTCGTCGGGCCGCCCACCCCGCGATCCCCGCCCCCAGCCACCACCCTGGCAGCGCGGAGGGCGCGCGCGCGGCTTGGCGGGTCAGGCCAGTGCCAGGCAGGGCAGGGCGGGCGAGGAGCGTAGCCGTGCCATGCCGTAACCCGTCCCAGGCCGCGGTGATTCGGTCCCGGGGTGGTCGGGCGGGCGGCCCGACGAATTTCCGTTGAGGAGGTCCGCCCGCCCGGCCGCCCCGGGACACGCTCCGCCCGCAACCCGCAACCCGCAACCCGCAACCCGCAACCCGCAACCCGCAACCCGCAGAAACGCCGCAAGGAGCCCCAAGCCGAAAGCCGAAAGCCCAGAGCTCCGCGCCCGCAGCCCCGATCGCAGAGCGATGAACCCCGGCCCCTCAGCCCCTCACTTCACCCAGCTGTTGAGCTGGATGATGGGCAGCATCACCGCCAGCACGATCAGCATCACGATCAGGCCCATGGCCACGATCAGCAGCGGCTCCAGCAGCGTGGCCAGCGCCATCGCCCGGCGCTGCACCTCACCTGACAGCTGGCGCGCCGCGCGCTCCAGCATCTGCGGCAGCTGGCCGGTCTGCTCACCCAGCCGCGCGAACATCGCCAGCAGACCCGGCAGCCGCTTCTTGGCCGCCAGCGCACTGCCCAGCGGCGCCCCCTCACGCACCTGCGCCAGCGCATCCAGCGCATCGACCCGCAAGGCCCGGTTGCCCAGCGTCTCCGCCGCCGCCTGCAGCGCCTTGAGGATCGGCACCCCCGCATTGGCCAGCAGCGCCAGCGTGCCCGCGAAACGCGCCGCGTTGTAGCCGCGCGCCAGCCGGCCGACCAGCGGCACCCGCAGCCAGCCCGCATCGAAACGCTGACGGAAATCCTCCTGCCGCAGCGCCAGCGCCAGCGTCACCCCGCCGCCGACGGCCGCCAGCGCCACCAGCCAGCCCCAATGCCGCACGAAGTCGCTGAGGGCCAGCATCATGACCGTCAGCCCCGGCAGCGCCCGCTTGCTGCTGGTGAACACGCCCGCCACCTGCGGCACCACATAGGTCACCAGGAAGATCACGATCACCAGCGCCACCAGCGAGACGATGGCCGGATACAGCGCCGCGCCCAGCAGCTTGGCCGCCAGCGCGCGCCGCTCCTCCAGATCGTCGGCCAGCCGCTCCAGCACCTGGCCGAGTGCGCCGCTCTGCTCGCCGGCGGCGATCACCGCGCGGTAGACCTCGTCGAACTCGCGCGGATAGGCCGCCAGCGCGCGGGCGAAGGGGTGGCCGGCGTTGACCTCGGAGCGCAGGTGGGCGATCAGCTGGCGGGCCCGCTCGTCCTCGGCCTCGTCGGACAGGGCGGTCAGTGCCCGCTCCAGCGGCAGACCGGCACCGACCAGGCCGGCGAGCTGGCGCGTCCACACCGCCAGACCGGTGCCGCCGAAGACCCGGCCCTGCCACAGCACCATCGAGCCACCGCGGCCGGCCGCGCCGTCCTGGCCGGGGGCCACGGCCGCGACGGCCAGCGGCACCAGGCCCTGCTGGCGCAGCTGGGCGCGGGCGGCCTTGCCGTTCTCGGCATCGAGCACGCCCTTGCGGGTCTTGCCCTTCTCGTCCAGGGCTTCGTAGGTGTAGGCAGGCATGGTCGGGGGCGCTTTCAGGCCGGCGGCGGGGCGGCGCGGGCGGCGCGCGCCCGCACAATGCCGGCATGTCGAATCATGATCCTCAGGTGCCGGGGCAGGCCGCGGCTGCGGGCCCCGGCGCGGTGGCCGCGCCCGGCTGGCGTCCGGCGCTGCTGGCGCGCTACGCGCACGCGCTGATGGGCGTGCAGCCGCCCGCGCCGCGTGCCGCACTGGCGCTGCACACGGTCGGGCCGGTCGGGGGCGCGCAGCAGGCGGTGTGGCCGGCCTTGCTCGCCTGGTGTGCGGACGGCGCGCGCACCGGCGCGGTGGTCCTGCCCTGGCAGCGTCCGTCCATCGCCCGGCCGCTGGCCGTGGCCCGGCTCGACGGCCCGCGCGGCAGCGGTCGCCACCCTCTGGCCCAGGCGCTGGGCGAGCATCTGAGCCGCGACGCGGCGCTGGCCGCGCTGCCCGGCCGGGGCGCGCAACTGGCCCTGCGCCTGCGCGTCAAGGCGGCCGAGCTGTGCTGGTGGCGTGCGGCGCCTGATGATGCGGTGTGGGATGCCGGCTGGCTGCGCACGGACCTGCCGGATCTGGCGGCACGCCTGGCCGCCTGGTCGCCGCGCCGGCCGACGCTGCTGCTGGCCGATGCGCCCGCGCCCCAGGTGCTGGCCGGCTGGATCGACGGCCTGCGTGCGTTGGCCGCACACACCCGGCAGCCGGTGCGCCTGCTGTTGCTGCCCCAGGGCGCACCCGGCCCGCTGGAGGCGCCGGACGCACCGATCACCCTGCAGCACCTGCCCGACGACCTGCGCGGCTGAGTCCGCACGCGCTGTGCCGCGCGCGGCCGGCGCCGTGGCGGCCCGCCGGCGCGCGCAGCCCCGTGCCACGACGGGCGCCCGCCGCTGCCGGTGCGCACCACCGGCGCGGTCCGCCGGCTCAGCAGGCCAGCGTCTCATGCCAGACGGTGCGCGCACCGGCGCGCAGCTGCAGGGCGGCCGCGTCCAGGCTCAGGGCCCGGCCATCGACCAGGGTCAGCTGCAGCGTCAGCGGGCCGGCGAGCGTGAACGGCGCGGGCAGGGTCAGCGGCCAGGGGCCGGTCGAG
This sequence comes from Pseudaquabacterium rugosum, assembly GCF_038066575.1. Taxonomy (NCBI): domain Bacteria; kingdom Pseudomonadati; phylum Pseudomonadota; class Betaproteobacteria; order Burkholderiales; family Sphaerotilaceae; genus Pseudaquabacterium; species Pseudaquabacterium rugosum. The sequence continues at coordinate 220,019 of NZ_JBBUTF010000002.1, forward strand.
GCCGCCGCGCCCGGGCGCTGCACGGCCAGCCGGCGCAGCCGGCCCGGCGTCGGGTCGGGGCCGGCCGGCCAGGCCGCCTGATCCAGCACCAGCCGCACATGCCGCACCCAGCCGTCCTGCGGCCGCAGCGGATGGTCCGGGTCCGGTCGCCGCGCCGCGATCACCGACAGCTGCAGCACCAGACCGCCGCCGACGGCCTCGACCGAGGCCAGCTCGGCGTCGGCCGGCAGCAGCATCAGGTCGGACGGCGGGGGCGTGGCGGGGGAGGACATCGTGCGGCCGGTCTTCAGTCCCGCGTCACGCGGATGACTTCCTCGGGCGAGGTCAGGCCCTCGGCCACCAGGCGTTCGCCGTCCTCGCGCATCGGCACATAACCGTTGGCCCGGGCGGCCTCGGCCAGCTCGGCCTCGGCGGCGCGGTTGTGGATCAGCCCGCGCAGCGCGTCGTCGACGACCATCAGCTCGTAGACGCCGGTGCGGCCCTTGTAGCCGCTGTGGTTGCACACCGGGCAGCCCACCGCGTGCCAGTGGCCGAGCTCGTCCTGGCGCCGGCAGTGGGTGCACAGCTTGCGCACCAGGCGCTGGGCCTGCGCACCCAGCAGGCTGGACGACAGCAGGTAGGGCTCGACGCCCATGTCGATCAGCCGCGTCACCGCACTCGGCGCGTCATTGGTGTGCAGCGTGGCCAGCACCAGGTGGCCGGTCAGCGAGGCCTGGATCGCGATCTGCGCGGTCTCGAAGTCGCGGATCTCGCCGATCATGATGACGTCCGGGTCCTGGCGCAGGATGGCGCGCAGGGCCTTGGCGAAGGTCAGGTCGATCTTGGCGTTGACCTGGGTCTGGCCGATGCCGGGCAGCTCGTACTCGATCGGGTCCTCGACCGTCAGCACATTGGTGGTGGCGGTTTCCAGCCGGCCCAGCGACGCATAGAGCGTGGTCGTCTTGCCCGAGCCGGTCGGGCCGGTCACCAGCACGATGCCGTGTGGCTGGTGCACCAGGCGGTCGAAGTCGTGCAGCACGCGGCCGTTCATGCCGAGCGCCTCCAGCGTGAACTTGCTCTCGCTCTTGTCGAGCAGGCGCAGCACCGCGCGCTCGCCGTGGGCGCTCGGCAGCGTGGAGACCCGCACGTCGATCGCGCGGCCGCCGATGCGCAGCGAGATGCGGCCGTCCTGCGGCAGCCGCTTCTCGGCGATGTCGAGCTCGGCCATGATCTTCAGGCGCGAGATCAGCGCGGCATGCAGCGCCCGGTTGGGCGCCACCACCTCGCGCAGCGTGCCGTCGACGCGGAAGCGCACGGCCGAGGCGCGCTCGTAGGGCTCGATGTGGATGTCGGAGGCGCCATCCTTGGCGGCCTGCGTCAGCAGCGCGTTGAGCATGCGGATGATCGGCGCGTCGTCGGCCGTCTCCAGCAGGTCCTCGACGGCCGGCAGGTCCTGCAGCATGCGCGACAGGTCGACCGCGCTCTCGACCTCGCCGACCACGGCGGCCGCGCTCGACTCGCCGCCGGCATAGGCCGCGGCGATGCGCTGGGCCAGCGTGTCGGCGGCCTCCAGCTCGACGCGCTGCACCGCGTGCAGGCGCATCGCCTCGGCCAGTGCGGCGCTGCGGGCGCCGTCGGCGGCCCACAGCACGGCCTCGTGGCCGTCGTCCTCGATCAGCAGGTTCTGGGCCTTGGCCCAGGCGTAGGGCAGGGGGTGGCGGGCGGCCATCGTCGCTCCGGCAGCCGTCAGCGCGTGGCCGACGGGTCGACGACCGGCGGCTCGGTGACCACGCCGCCGGTGCGCGGCGTGCCGGTGGCCGAGGTGCGGGCGGCGGCGGCAGCGTCCGTGGCCGTGGCCGGCGTGGTACCGGCCGGCGGCGTGACCGGCCGGACCGGCGCGGTCGCCGGGGCGACGGCCGGTGCGCCCGTGCGGCGTGACGGGTCCTCGCGCTCGGGCAGCATCGGCGACTCGTTGATGCCCATCACGCGGCTGCGCTCGGGCTGGGCGGCCTGCTGCTGGGCGCGGATGGCCTCGTAGCGGTCGGTCGACAGCGCGGCCGCCGCCGCGGCGTCCCGCAGCACCGTCGGCCGCAGGAAGACCAGCATGATCTTCTTGGTGCGGGTGCGGGCGTCGCTGCGGAACAGGTTGCCCACCAGCGGCAGGTCCCCCAGCAGCGGCACCTTGCTGACGGCATCGTCGTACTGCTCGCGCAGCTGGCCGCCGAGCACCATGATCTGGCCGTCATCGGCCACCACCGTGGTCTCGACCGAGTTCTTGTTGGTCGTCGGGCCGTTGGTGTTGCTGCTGGTGGTGGCGACGACGCTGGAGTTCTCCTGGTAGACCGTCATCCTCACCACGCCGCCTTCGCCGATCTGCGGCTTGATCTTCAGCGTCAGGCCGACGTCCTTGCGTTCGACGGTCTGGAAGGGGTTGACCGTCGACGTCGACGAGCCGGTGCTGGTGAAGCTGCCGGTGACGAAGGGCACGTTCTGGCCGACGACGATCTTGGCCTCCTCGTTGTCGAGGGCGACCAGATTCGGGGTCGACAGGATGTTGGTGCCGGACACCGTTTCCAGCAGCCGCGCCAGCGCGCCCAGCGTGTAGACGCCGTTGACCCGCTGCAGCAGGCCGATGTTCAGGCCGTTGATGGCGGTGGACGCCGTCACCGAGCCACTCGTGGCCGCGGCGGTCACGTTGAGGATGTTGCTGGCGCTGGTGCCGTAGTTGGTGCCCAGCACGACGCCGTACTTGTCGCCCGACTGGCCCAGCAGACCCTGCCACTGGACGCCGAGCTCGGCCGCCTTGGCGGCGTCCATCTCGACGATCATCGATTCGACATACACCTGGGCGCGGCGGCCGTCGAGCTGGTCGATGACCTGGCGGATCTGGCGGAACAGCGGCTCGGGTGCGGTGATGACCAGCGAGTTGGTGGCCGGATCGGCCTGGATGAAGCCGCCGGTCGAGGGCTGGGCCGAGGCCGAGATCGGGCTGGTGGCGGCCGAGGTGCCGCCGCTGGCGCCCGTCGCCCCGCCGGCGCTGGTGGCCGAGCCCCCGGCCGCGCCGCTGCTGCCGGCCGTCGGCAGGGCCGAGGCCGAACCCGCCGAGCCTCCCGCCCCCGCGCCGCCGCCGCTGCCGCCCCCGAAGGCCGCGCGCAGCACCGAGGCCAGCTTGGTCGCATCCGCATTGCGCAGATAGACGACGCGGATCGTGCCTGCCGGGCCGGCGCCGGGCCGGTCGAGCTGGCGGATCAGCGTGCGCAGCTGGGCCAGGCGCACCGGGTTCGGGCCGCGGATGATCAGCGCGTTGGCGCGCGCGTCGGCCATCACCGTCACGCCGCTGCCCGAGGCGCCGGGCACCGCCGCGGCGGCCGCCGCCGCGCCGCCGCCTTCGGCCAGGCGCTGCACGGTGGTGGCCAGGTCGGCGGCCACCGCGTGCTCCAGCGGGATCACCTCGACATCGGTGGCCGCCGGCTGGTCGAGCGCGCTGATGATCTTGGCCAGCCGCGCCAGGTTGTCGGCGTAGTCGGTGATCACCAGCGAGCTGTTGGCCGGGTTGGCGTTGATCGTGTTGTTCGGGCTGATCAGCGGCCGCAGCACGGCCACGAGGTTGTTCGGGTTCTCGTGGTTGAGGCGGAAGATCTGGGTGATCACCTGCTCGCCGCGCTGCTGTACCGGGCCGACCTGCACGGTGGCGGCCTGCAGCTTGGCATCGGCCTCGGGCAGCACCTTGAGCAGGCCGCCGGACTCGACCACCGAGAAGCCCAGCCCGCGCAGCGCGGCCTGGTAGTTCTGGTAGGCCCGGGCGACCGGGATCGGCTGCTCGGCATAGAGCGTGATGTTGCCCTTGACGCGCGGGTCGACCAGGATCTGGCGGTCCATCATCGCGCCCATCGCGCGGCTGACGGCGTCGATGTCGGCATTGACGAAGTTCAGCGTCACCGGGGCGGCGGCGCGGCTGGCCGGCTTGCGCGTGGCCGTGCCGGCGGCCTGGGCCACCGGGGAGAGCAGCGGCAGCAGCAGCGCCGCGCAGCAGGCTCCGACGGTGGCGGACCGCAGCGCGGCGCGATGCGCCGGGCGGCGGGAGCGGGGCGGTCGGGGCGAGGTCATGGTCATCCGATCGAAATGAGCGCCGACGATCCCTGTCGGCGGCCGATGAGGCTGAGCAGGTTGGCGAGGGCCGATTCCTGGCCGGCGGCGGGGCTGGCCTGGCCGCGCAGGCGCAGGCGGCCGCCGCTCCACTGGCCGTCGGCCTCGACGCGCAGCGGCGCGTCGCCGAGGGTGCGCACCTGCAGCAAGGCGGTGTCGCCGCCGCCGGGCGCACCCTGCAGCGTGAACTGGTAGTTGCCGAGCGTCGGCAGCAGCGCGGCGCGGGCCCGCGTCTCGCGCAGCTCGGCCAGCAGCCGGCCCTCGATGCGCAGCCGGCCCTGCACCCACTGCAGGCGCACGTCCTGCGCCGAGAGGCCGAGCTGGCCGTCGAGGCCCAGCGTGTTGAAGGGCGCGCCCAGGCCGCCGAGTGCGGCCACCGGCCAGGTCCCCAGCGGGGTCGGGGCGGTGCCGCGGGTCTCGATGGTGAGGCTGGCGCCGCCCCAGCCGGGGCTCAGGCGCAGCGGCAGCTCGCCGGGCGTGCAGCAGTCCTGGCGCAGCGCCAGGCGCAGGCCCTGCCAGTCCGGGCGCAGCGTCCAGTGCAGGCGGCCGGGCAGGGCGGCGGCGTCGCGGCTGCCGCTGCCGCCGGTCAGCACCAGCACGGCGTCGCCGTTCCAGACCGTGCCGCGGGCCTCGGCCAGCAGCAGGCGGCCACCGCTGGCCTGGGCGAGCTGGCCGGCGATCCAGCTCGCCGGCAGGCCGGCCAGCACACCGCCGAGCCCGCCGACCAGCAGGCCGGCCAGCATCCAGCGCCGGCCGGTGCGGTGCTGGGCGACGGCCAGCTCCAGCGTCGACAGCACGCTGTGGACGTAGCGTGGCCGGCCCATCAGAGCGGGCTCCCGTATTGCACGACCAGCTGGCCGTCGTAGCGGCCCGGCGCCGATTGCGTCAGCGTCGCCTCGGTCACGTGGCCGCGTGCGCCGGCGCGCAGCTCGGCCAGCCAGGTCACCAGATCGGCGCCGCTGCACGCGCTGCAGGCCAGCACCGCGCGGTCCTGGCCCTGCAGCGTCAGCTTGCCGCGGGCGCCCAGCCGGCCGGTGGCCGCGTTCAGGGCCTGTTGCGCCTGGGCGGTCGGCACCGGCGGGACGGCGCGGTATTGCGCGACCTCGGTCGCCCGCTCGCGCATCTGCTGCAGTGCGCGCTCCTGCTGTGCGATCTCGGCCGGCACGCGCTGCAGCGTGCGCCAGGCCGGGGCCAGCGCCACGCTCCACAGCAGACCGCCGGCCAGCACCGTGCCGCCGATGGCCAGCAGCAGGCGTTCGCGCGGCGCCAGGGCCTGCCAGCGGCCCTGCAGCGCGCCGGCCGGGCCGCTGTCGAGCCGGCTGTCGTCCAGCCGGCTGAGCAGGCTGGAGCCGCCCGTGCCGGGGGATTCCAGGCGCGAGTCCATCGAGGGATCGACCCGCGTGTCCAGGCGCGAGTCCTGCAGGCTGTCCGGGGCGTCGGCGGCCGCGCGGTCGCGGCGCCAGGGCAGGCTCGGGCGGGGCAGGCGCCAGCTCATCGGGGCACTCCGTTCGGCGGCGTGGTCGGCGGCAGGGTGCCGGGGGATGGGCCGGCCGGGGGCATCGCCGCGGGCTGGACGGTGTCGGACGGGGCGGGCGCGAGGCCGGACGGGCCGGGTGCGGCGGTGGCTGCGGCCGCGGCCGCGTCGGTCGGTGCGGCGTCCGGGCCCTGGCGCTGCAGCGTCAGCTGCGTGCCTTCGGTGGCCAGCTTCCAGCCACGCGCCTGCAGGCGCTGGCGCAGCGTCTCGATCGCCTCGGGCGGCATGGCCGGGGTGTTCAGGGTCAGGCTCTGGCCGTCATAGCGCAGCTGGGCGGCCGGCGCCTGGCCTTCGGGCCAGGCCTGGCTGGCGGCGGCCAGCAGCGTCTCCAGATCCTGCTCGCCGGGCACGCCGGCCTGGTCGCGCAGCGTGGCGGTCTCGCGGTGCATCTGCAAGGCGGCGTCGCGCACCACGCGCACCTGCGGATGGGTGGCGCGCAGCAAGGCCTCCTGGCCGTCGCGCAGCTGCTGCAGCGTCTGCCGCTGGTGCCAGGCCCAGACGTTCAGGCCCAGCAGCTGCACCACCACCAGCACGCCCAGGCCCAGGCGCACCGGGCGCCAGACGGGGCTGCGCCAGCGCTTCCACAGCGCGGCCAGGCGGCGCAGGCCGCGGTGGCTGGGGGCGAGGTCGAACTGCAGCAGGTTCCAGTCGCCGGCGGCCGCGGCCAGGGCCAGCTCGGCCTCGGTCTCGACGGCCACCGGCTGGCCCAGCCAGCGTTCGGCGATCGTGGCGGCGGCTGGCGAGGCGCTGATGCGGCAGCCGTCCTGTTGCCAGTGCGTCAGCCGCGCGCGGGCCAGGCTGCCGGCCAGCGGCAGCAGGCTCACGCCCTCGGTCTCGCTGGCCACCAGCCAGGCCGCGCCGGGGGCATCGCCTTCGCGGGCATGCAGGTGGACGACCGTCGGCGCATCGGCCAGGCCGGCGCCGCGCGGGGCCCAGGCCGGCACCACGCGGTCGACGTGGATGCCGGACTGCGCCAGCACCGCCAGCTGGCGCTGCAGCCAGCGGCGGGCCGTCACCGCGACCCACACCGTCTGGCCGGCCTGGGCGCGGGGTGGCAGGGCCAGGTGCACGGCCTCGGCCTCGTCGAGCAGCTGCTCTTCCAGCAGGCCCAGCAGGGCCTCGCGCAGGCGGGCGGCCGGCGCCTTGGGCAGCGTCAGCGCGTGCCAGCTCAGGCGTTCGGGGGGCAGCACGGCGACCACCTGGTCGCAGCGCGGCAGATGGGCGGCCTCGAGCCGGCCGTGGTGCAGCGCCGTGCGGCCGTCCTCGCTGTGGACATGGGTCCACGCCGCCGGCGGCTCGTCGGCCTGCGCCGCATCGGCGAGCGGCGGCCGCGTGGGCAGCGTGATCACGAGCAGGGACATGGTGCGGCAGTGGGCGGTTCAGGCCGTTCGGACAGGGGGGCGGATGACATCGGGGCAGGCTCCCAGGGCCTGCCACGCGACGGCGTGCCGGACGATTGTCGGCCAGCGGTGTGCCGGCTTCATTGCGGATGAGCGGCACCCCGTCCGCCCATCTTCCGTCGTGGGCGGATGGACGCGCGGCGGCGGGGTGCGCAGGCGCAGGGCGGTGGACGTGGCGACGGCGGACATCGGTGCGGTCCCGGTGCTCAGCGCGCCGGGGTGTCGGCCACGCGCACCTGGCGCTGGCGCTGGATGGCCACCAGGCGGCTGCCGCCGGTGGCCTCCAGCAGGTAGCGTTCGACCAGCGTGTAGGGGCCCGAGCGGATCTGGCCGTCGGCGAAGAAGAAGGCGGTGCGCACGTCGACCCGTCCGGCGTCGGGCGCCTGCTGCAGGCCGAGCGCGGCGCGCAGGTCCTCCAGCGTGTCGAAGCCCTGCTGGCCGATGCGCGAGGGCTGCAGGCGCTGGCGGATCAGGCGGTCGGCGCCGCCCAGACCGAGTTCGGGCAGCACCGCGGCCAGCACCTCGCGCGAGGCGGTGTTGACATTGACCCGGGTGGCCACCGGCAGCAGCACCACGTAGGGCGCGAGCTGGCGCAGCGTGGCCTGGCCGAGGCCGGCCCATTGCAGGTCCTCGACCTGCTGCGGCGGCAGCGGTGCATCCTCGCTCTCGTTGAGCGGGGCGCGCAGCGCGCGGCGCAACTGTTCGGCGATCTGCGCGGCCAGGTCCGAGGACACGCCGGCCAGCGTGCACAGCCGCTGCAGGATCTGCAACTGGGCCGGCACCACCTGGTCGTCGACGATCAGGTTGCGCAGGTTGTAGCGGGCCTGGGCGTCCTCCAGCCGGCCGCTGATGAAGACGTCGATCTCGGCATCGGCCGACTGGTTGCGGTCGGCGGCCAGCAGCGAGGACAGGCGGGTCTCGGCCAGCGGCTGGGCCAGCAGCAGCGGCAGCTGGGTGTGGCCGTCGGAGCGGCGCAGCTTCTCGCGCAGGATCTCGCGCGCCCAGTCCATCGCGCCGGGTACCAGCACGGCCGACTGCGCGCGCATGCGCTCGGCGGTCTCGACCTCGACCGCCCGCCACTGCTGCCAGACCATGCCGGCCGCCAGCGTGGCGACCACGCCCATCAGCACCATCGCCACCAGCAGCGCGGCGCCGCGCCGTGGCGCGGGGGGGCGCCGGCGATGGCCGGTCCTGCGTGCGGTCGCGCCACGGGCCTGATGGCGGGCCGGGCGCAGGGCCGGACCGGCCGCCGGACGGGCGCCGACGGTCGCGGTGGCCTCGGGGCAGGGCGGGTGGCGGCTCATGAGCGGCGTTGGGGCGGCAGCATCACGTCGCGCGTGAGCCGGCCCTCGGGCAGGTCGAGCTGCAGACGCACGCCTTCGGGCAGCAGGCGGCGACTGCTGCGGGCGGTGGCCGTGGCCGTGGTGGTGCCGGACGTGCTGCCGGTGGACGATCCGGAGGTGGTGGTGGTCGTGCCGCCCTCGGTCGTGCCGGTGCCGGCTGCCGTGCCGCTGCCCGTGCCCGTCGTGCCGGACGCCGTCGCGGTGCTGAAGTCGTCGGCCGACTGCGCGTTGGTCCAGCCGCCCTGGCGCCAGTAGTACAGCTGCCAGCCCTGGACGCCATCGAGCAGGCGCATCTGCATCGCCTCCTGGCCCTGCAACTGGGCGGCCACCTGCAGATGCCGCAGCAGCTCGGTGGACCGGGTGACGGCCGGTCCGGCCCAGCGCTGCCAGTGCCCATCCTGCAGCGACCAGACGACGATCTGGACGCCCCCGTCGCCGCGGCGCAGCAGACGCAGCTGCCGGCCGTCGAAGGCCAGACCCGGCACGCCCGGGTGGTCGTAGACCGCCTGCAGATCCTGCTCCCACTGGCTGATCAGGGCCGACAGGCGCAGCGTGCGGTCACTGGCTTCCTGCGTCGCGTCGCGGGTCCGCACCATCGTGGCCACGCCCTGCCAGCCCATGGCCGCCATGACGGCCATGATCACCAGCGCCACCAGCACCTCGACCAGCGTGAAGCCGGCGCGTGCCCGGCCCGCGTGGCGGCGCGGGGCCGGGCGCAGGGCGGTGGGGCGGTGGCGGGGGGGATGGGTCATGCGGAACGGGGCGGTGGTGCGAGGCGGTGGTGTGCGGTCGTGCGGGCCGGGCTGCGGATGGCGGGTGGCAGGTCGCGGAGGGCGGCGGACCGTGCCTCAGTTGCGGCCGACGATGGTCGACAGCCGCAGCAGCTGGCGGCCGTCCTCGTCGAACACGGTGGCGTCGACGGTGCTGAAGTTGGCCTGCAGCGGATGGGTCTGTGCGCTGAGCTTGCCGCTGTAGCGCCGGCCCAGCTGCTCGCAGCTGAACTCGCTCTCGCTGGTGCCGGGAAACTGGCGTGACAGGCGCAGGCCCGTCAGCTGGTTGTCGGCACACCACTGGGCCAGCATGACCGCCTGCAGCCGGCTGGCGTTGTCGGTCAGCGCGCCGGCCGCGCGCAGGCCGGCGCCCAGGCACAGCGCGGTGATCGCCAGCGCCACCAGCACCTCGACCAGCGTGAAGCCGCGGCCCGGCCCGGGGGGGCGGGGCGCGGCCAGCGGGCGGCGGCGTGCAGGGTGCGCGGACGGGACGGGCATCGGTGGTGGAAGGGGGGATGTGTCGGCGGCGCCTCAGCGCTGCGGTGGCGGGCCGATCAGCCCCTGGCCGGCCGCCAGGGCCGCGGCCTCGGCCTCGTCATGGGCGGCGATGAAGGGGCCGAGGCCGTCGGTGATCAGGATCAGGTGGGCTTCGCCATGGCTGAGCTGGATGCGCTGGCGGCCGATCAGCGGCTCGGGCCCCAGCAGCAGGCTGCGGGCGCCCAGGATCTGGCCGCGCGTGCCGCTCTGCAGCCAGCGGCCCGGAGGCAGCGCACCATCGGGCAGGCCGACGAAGCGGAAGGCCAAGCTGTCGGCACCCGCGTCATCGCGGGCGGCCTCGCCGGTGAACTCGAAGTGCACGACCAGGCCGCTGGCCCGCGCCTGTGCCCGTGCGGCCTCGATCAACGCCGACAGCCGCTGGGCTTCGCGCTCCAGCCGCACGCCATCGTCGTCGCGCAGCGACAGGCCGATCAGGCCGGTGGTCATCGCCACCAGCAGCAGCACCATCAGCAGCTCGATCAGCGTGAAGCCGGCCGACGGCCGGGCCGGTGTCACTGCCAGGAGCCGATGTCGGCGTCCTTGCCCTCGCCACCCGAGCGACCGTCGGCGCCGAAGCTGAAGACGTCGATCGGGCCCTGCACGCCCGGGTTCATGTACTGGTAGGGCTGGCCCCAGGGGTCGGTGGGCAGCTTCTCCAGGTAGGGGCGCCAGTTGGCGGGCGCCGGGTTGACGGTGGGCTTCTTGACGAGCGCGTCCAGGCCCTGTTCGTTGCTCGGGTAGCGCTGGTTGTCCAGCTTGTAGAGCTTGAGCGCCTGCATCAGGTTGTTGACGTCGGTGCGCGCCCCGGTCGCCCGCGCGTCATCCGTGCGGTCCAGCACGTTGGGCACGATCAGCGCGGCCAGCACGCCGATGATGACCAGCACCACCATCAGCTCGATCAGCGTGAAGCCCGAGCGTCGGCGGCGCGGCGAGGGGGGCAACGAAAGGTTCATGAAGCTGCAAGAAAACGGAAAAAACGGGCGTGTATCAATGGCTTGCGTCCAGCGGACGCGGCCGGTCGAACACGGGCGCTCCATCATAATCGGCACATGACGGCCAGACTTTCATCCTTCGTGGTCTGGGCCCTGGTGGCCGCCAGTGTGGCGGTCTGGGGCCTGAGGCTCGCCGCGCGCGGGCAGGCGGTGCCTGCGCAGGCCGTGGTCACCGCGACCACGGGCCTGCCGGTGCTCGGTGATCTCTCCCGCCTGCTCGGTGCGGTGGCCGCGGAGGCGCTGCCCCAGGCCGATGCGGCCGCGCCTGCGCCGGCCTGGGCGGCGCGGCTGAAGCTGCTGGGCATCGTCGCCCCCCGTGGGGGTGGCGCGGCCGGCGGCCTGGCGCTGGTGTCGATCGACGGCAAGCCGCCGCAGGTGCTGCGCGTCGGGGCCGAGCTGGAGCCGGGTCTGCGGCTGCAGGCCCTCGAATGGCGTGTCGCCCGTTTCGGCGGTGAGGGGCAGGCCGGCTTCACGCTGGAGCTGCCGCCGCTGCCCGAGGCGGCCCGCGGCGTGCCCGGGCCCTCGACCGGGATGCCGGCCTTGGCCCAGACCGGCTTCCCGGGCGGTGTGACGGCCGGCGCCCTCGGTCCGGGTCCGGTCGGCGGTGGTGCGCCGGGCGCGGTGCCCGGTGCGAACGCGGCACGGCCGATCGGCGCTGCGGTGCCGCAGGCCATGACGCGCCAGGACGCGGTGGCCGACACGCCCGACGGCCCGCCACCGACCCTGCCGCCGACCGCCCGCTGACCGTCCGCCGACCGCCTCCGGCACCCGGCCCGGTGCTGGCCGGCGCTGCCCGCCGAGGTCCTCAGATCAGTTCGTCGAGGTCCGAATGGCCGCTGCTGCGGATGCGCGGACCCGGGCCCTGGGCATGGACGCTGAGGCCGGCGACCTGGTCGACGGTGACCGGCCGCGACAGGTCGAGCCCGCCACTGCGCGACGGAGTGCCGACCTCGCGCCGCGGCTCGTGGGCCGCCCGGATCGGCGGCGGTGTGGCGGCGGCGGGCTCCAGCGGCGGCAGCGCGCGTTCACCGACGTGGTCGTCACCCAGCAGCGCGCAGGCGGCACGCAGCATCGGCCAGGTCAGGCAGGCGCCGGCACCATCGTGTGTCGCCAGGCCGACGTCGAGCATGGCCGTGGCCTCGAACAGCGCCATCGCCTGGTCCAGGCCGTGGTGCGGCGTGCTGCGGCAGAACACGCAGTAGTCGGTGATCGCCGGCTCCATCATGCGGGCGATCAGCAGCGCCGCACAGGCGGACATGCCGTCGATCAGCAGCAGATGGCGCCGGTTGGCGGCCTCCAGCAGCAGGCCGGTGAGCAGGCCGATCTCGAAGCCGCCGAAGCAGGCCAGCACCTCGATCGGGTCCACGCAATCGCGGTGGCGGCCGTGCACCGATTGCCCGATCAGCAGCAGGGCCGACAGCTGGTCCGGGTGCATGTCGGGCCCGGCGTAGAGCAGATCGCGCAGCGGGACCTCGCCCAGGCGCGAGAGCACCAGCGCGGCCGCCTCGTGCGCCCCACTGCCGAGCGCGCCGCAGGCCACCACATTGCCGCTCAGGCCCTGCGCCGTCTCGATGCCGGCGCGCACCGAGGCCTGGGCCTGTTCGATCGTCATCGCCATGCCCATGCGCGCATTGCGCGTCCCGTGGGCCAGCTTGCGCGGCAGCAGGCGTTCGAGCGGCGGCATCTGGCGCGCGATGCCGCCGTCGACCACCGTCAGCGCCAGGCCCATCTGGTGGGCGAGCCGTGCCACCGGCACCCGCCCGCCCAGCACCTCGGCGACCTGCTCCTCGGTGGGCTGTGACTCGGTCAGCGGCAGGCCGTCGACCGCCAGCCCATGATCGGAGGCCACCAGCACCAGCTGCGGATCGTGCAGGCGTGGCCGCAGCGAGTTCTGCAGCAGGCCCAGCCGGATGGCCACCGGGGCCAGATGCCCGAGCTGGCCCACCGGCCGGCCGCCGGCCTGCAGACGGGCGAGCAGGGCCTGCTCCAGCAGCGGGTTCGAGGTCTCGGCGATCGGCGTCATGACCCGCAGTGTAGAAGCCCGGCTCAGCGCAGGAACAGGCGGTAGACCGGGTTGTCGGTCTCCTCGACGCAGGGATAGGCCAGCGCGTCGAGAAAGGCCTTGAAGGCCTTGCGGTCGGCCTTGGGCACCTGGATGCCGACCAGGATGCGGCCGTAGTCCGCGCCCTGGTTGCGGTAGTGGAACAGGCTGATGTTCCAGCCCGGGTGCATGCTGGAGAGGAACTTCATCAGCGCGCCCGGCCGCTCCGGGAAGATGAAGCGGAACAGGCGCTCATCGGCCGCCAGCGGGCTGCGGCCGCCGACCATGTGGCGCACGTGCTGCTTGGCCAGCTCGTCGCCGGTCAGGTTGACGGTCGGGAAGCCCTGGCGCGCGAACTGGCGCGCGATCCTGTCGGCCTCGTCGGGCTTCTGGATCGCCACGCCGACGAAGATGTGGGCCTGGGCGCTGTCCGAGATCCGGTAGTTGAACTCGGTGACCGCGCGCGGGCCGAGCTGCTCGCAGAAGCGCTTGAACGAGCCACGCTCCTCGGGAATGGTGACCGCGAACAGCGCCTCGCGCTGCTCGCCGAACTCGGCCCGCTCGGCGACGAAGCGCAGGCGGTCGAAGTTCATGTTGGCGCCGCAGGTGATGGCGATCAGCGCGGGCTGGGCCGCCTGCGCGGCCGCCGCCGCCTTGCCGCGCCCGCGCGGCGCCGGCTTGCCGCTGGCCGCGGCCTTGGCCGCCGCGTACTTCTTGGCCGCCGCCACGCCGAGCGCGCCGGCCGGCTCGACGATCGAGCGCGTGTCCTGGTAGATGTCCTTGATCGCCGCACAGACCTCGTCGGTGTCGACGATGATGAAGTCGTCGACCAGCTGGCGGGCGATGCGGAAGGTTTCCTCGCCGACCAGCTTGACCGCCGTGCCGTCGGAGAACAGACCGACATCGGCCAGCGTCACGCGCTTGCCGGCGGCCACCGAGCGGGCCATCGCGTCGGAGTCGCGGGTCTGCACGCCGATGACCTTGATCTCGGGCCGCACGGCCTTGATGTAGCTGGCCACGCCCGAGATCAGGCCGCCGCCGCCGATCGCGCAGAAGATGGCCTCGATCGGCCCCTGGTGCTGGCGCAGCAGCTCCATCGCGATCGTGCCCTGGCCGGCGATCACGTCCGGATCGTCGAAGGGGTGGACGAAGGTCAGGCCTTCGCTCTGCTGCAGCTGCAGCGCGTGGCCGTAGGCGTCGGTGTAGCTCTCGCCGTGCAGCACCACCTCGCCGCCGAGCGCGGCGACCGCGTCGATCTTGACCTGCGGCGTGGTCACCGGCATCACGATGACGGCGCGGCAGCCCAGGCGGCGGGCGCTCAGCGAGACGCCCTGCGCATGGTTGCCGGCCGAGGCGCAGATCACGCCGCGCTGCAGGGCCGCCGCATCCAGATGCGCCATCTTGTTGTACGCGCCGCGCAGCTTGAAGCTGAAGACCGGCTGCGTGTCCTCGCGCTTGAGCAGCACCGGCTGGCCCAGGCGGCGCGCCAGGCTGCGCGCCGGATCGAGTGCGGACTCGATCGCCACGTCGTAGACCCGCGCGTTGAGGATCTTCTGCAGGTAGTCGGGGTGCGGACGGGCGGGGGCGCGGGCCATCGGGCGGTCTCTTGCGGTGAGGCGGTGGAGCCGCGGGTCGCCGGCCTGGCGTGCCGTCCGAGCGGCCACCAGGCCCGCGGCAGCGGCGGGGAAACGGGGCCGGGGATCATAGCCCCGGTGTCGTCAGGGCAAAAAAAAGCCCGAGGCCAGAGCCTCGGGCTCAATCCACCAATGGAGGAGGTGGAGGAGACAACCGGTCGGAGATCAGCAAGTTGCTTGCCAGGGGCCGGGGAGCCGGGTGTCGCGCACGATCGGGAGGTCGCGTCCGCGTGGGGGCTCCGGGGCTGCCTGAGGGCTCACCCGATGAGGGCAAACCAGCTTGCATATCCGTTGGTCCAGACTGTAGCGGATCGTCTGCTGCGCCGCAACACGCCTGCAGCAAACTTTTCCGCAGCCTGGAGCGGGCACGGTGCGCAGGCGTCGGGCCGGCCAAAGCGTGGCAGCATCGGCGCCCCGCGCACCACCGGGCTGCGCCGCGCCCTCGGCGGGCTCCGCCGCAGTGCGTCGGCACGCCGGTGGTGCGTTCCGCGCTGCGGCGCCCTGAACACGGATGACGACGAACATGGAGTGCACGATTCATTGGCTGCCGGGCAGCGGCATGGGCATGGTGGCCGAGACCGGCAGCGGCCACCTGCTGACGATGGATGGCGCGCCCGACGGCGGCGGTCGCAACCTGGCCCCGCGGCCGATGGAGACGCTGCTGGCCGGCGCCGGCGGCTGCACCGCCTATGACGTGGTGCTGATCCTCAAGCGCGGCCGCCACGCGGTCAGCGGCTGCGAGCTCAAGATGAGCGCCGAGCGGGCCGAGACCGATCCCAAGGTGTTCACCAAGATCCACCTGCACTTCGTCGTCAAGGGCAAGGCGCTGCCCGAGACCGCCGTCGCGCGGGCCATCGCGCTGTCGCACGAGAAGTACTGCTCGGCCACCATCATGCTCGGCAAGACGGCCGAGGTGACGACCAGCCACGAGATCGTCGAGGGCTGAGCGTCGTCGCGGCTGCCCTGACGGCGGTCCGGGCACCGGTCGCGATCAGGCCCCGCCGCCGGGGCGAGGTCTCAGATCCAGTGCGCGGTCGAGGTCATCACGCGGGCCGCGCCGCGCATCGCCCAGCGCAACGGCGCGGGCAGGGCCTGCGCGCCTGCGGCCTGGGCCTCCTCGGCATGGCGGGCCTCGTCCTCCTTCATCTGCGCGACGATGGCCCGTGAGGCGGCATCGTCCTCGGGCAGGCGCTGCAGATGGCCGGCCAGGTGCCGTTCGACCTGACGCTCGGTCTCGACCACGAAGCCCAGGCTCCAGGCGTCGCCGGCGCGGCCGGCGGCCAGGCCGATGGCGAAGGCCCCGGCGTACCACAGCGGGTTGAGCAGGCTGGGCCGGTCGCCGAGCTCGCGCAGTCGCTGCTCGGTCCAGGCCAGGTGATCCGTTTCTTCCCGGCCGGCCTCGGCCATCTGCTGGCGCAGCCCGGGAGAGCGTGCGGTGAGCGCCTGGGCCGCATAGAGCGCCTGCGCGCAGACCTCGCCGACGTGGTTGACCCGCATCAGCGCGCCGGACAGGCGCCGCTGTGCGGCATCCAGCACGGGGGGCTCGGCCGGGGGCGGGGCGTCGGCGATGGCGGCAGACGGGGCCGGTGGCCGTGCGGCCGTCGGGGTGGGGCGGGCCGGGCGTGCGCCGCGGCCCAGGGTGCGCAGTGCCAGATCGGCGCTGGCCACCAGATCATCCAGGGAAGGCATGGGGCGAGCATATCCGGCCCCGCGTGACGGTCGACAGGGGCGTCGGCGGGGTGGATCGGGACAGGCGGGGGCGGCCGTGGCGGCGCCTCGTTCGCCGTTGTTGTCAGGCAACACGCGCCGGACATTTTGGCGGCCGCGCTTGGCAACTGGCGCGGCGCTCTGGTGCAATTGCTGCAACTTCCGCTGTGGAGGTTGGCCTGACCGGCCCTTCCCGACCCGTGTGCCGATCCGGCGCCGTGTGCGGGACCTCTTGTTCAACCAAGGAGATAGTTGCAATGAAGAAGACTCTGCTGGCGCTGGCCGTGCTGGGCTCGTTTGTCGGTGCCGCTTCCGCGCAGTCGTCGGTGACCCTGTCGGGCTCGGTGGATCTGGGCTTCAAGAAGGCCAACGGCGTCAAGGGCATCGATTCCCCGGGCAGCGGCCGCAACGCCTTCACGCTGTCGGGCGTGGAAGACCTGGGCAACGGCACCTCGGCCATCTTCCTGCTGAACCACCGCTTCAGCACCGACACCGGCGCGATCAACGTCGCTGGCAACACCACCGGCACCTCGCCCCAGTACTTCTGGCGCAACGCCTGGGTCGGCCTGCGCAACAGCGCTGCCGGCGAAGTCCGTCTGGGCCGCATCCTGATGCCGCTGCAGGACATGAACGGTGGCTACGAGTCGTTCAACGGTGGTGACACCGTCGGTAACGTCCACACCGGCGGCGGCAAGGCCACCGTCCGTGCCACCAACGCCGTGTACTACAAGTCGCCGTCGCTGGGCGGTCTGGTGGTGCATCTGGCCACGGCCGAGGCCGACGGCCAGATCACCCAGGAGTGCGGCACCTGCGCTCCGGGCGCTGAGCGCCCGGTCGGTGCGGCCGTCGCCTACGGCGCCGGCCCCCTGTCGGTCGGCTTGGCCTACGACAAGAACGGCGCCGAGCACAAGACCGTCGGTCTGTACGCCAAGTACAACTTCGGTGTCGCGCTGGTCAACGTCCAGTACGAAAAGGGTGACGTGAGCGCCACGGCCGAGCAGAAGCGCGCGTCGATCAGCGCGGGCATCCCGGTCGGTGCCGCCACCGTCAAGGTCGGCTACCGCAAGCAGGGCGCCGACGGCACGAACAAGTCCGACAACAAGCTGGGCCTGGGTGTCGACTACGCGCTGTCCAAGCGCACCACCGTCTACGCCGACATGGGCAAGAGCTCTGGCGACAGCCTGAGCGCCGCTGCCGAGAAGACCCAGTACGACCTGGGCATCTGGCACAAGTTCTGATGACCGTCGCCCGTGCGCGGCCCTGACGGGCTGACGCACGGTGCGTGGCGAGCCGTCCCTCGGGGCGGCTTTTTTTTTGGCGCGCAGGCCCCTCGTCACCGTCGTTCTCAGGGAAAGCCCCGGGCGGCTTGGCCCCTGATCCGGGTGTTAGGTCTTGACGCGATCGGGGATGATCGGGGCTGCGCTCCTGTCTCCACAACTTGAAGGACAACCCATGCTCAACTGCTCCATGATCCGTCTGGCGGCGGCCGCCCTGTGCGCCGGTCTGTCGGGTGTCGCGCTGGCCCAGGTGCAGGCGCCGACCGTCACGCTCTACGGCACGGCCGATGGCGGCTTCACCCGCACCACGGGCCTGGCCGGTGGCAAGAATGCGGTGGTCAGCGGGATCATGGACGGCTCGCGTTTCGGCCTGAAGGGCGACGAGTCGCTGGGTGGTGGCTACCGCGCGCTGTTCACGCTCGAGAACCGGATCGAGCTGGATACCGGTGCGATGGGCAACCGCGCGCAGTCCGGTACCCAGACGCCCGACCGGTTCAGCCAGGTCGCGCTCCTCAACCAGGCGGGCAGCTCGGCGTTGCCCACCAGCGGTGTCGCCGGTCAGTTCGTGCAGTCCGCCGTCACCTCGGTGGCTGCGGCCGTCGGCAGCACCATCGGCGTCAACCTCGACAACCGGTCCTTCGACCGTCAGGCCTGGGTCGGTCTGGTGACGCCGGTCGGTGGCTTCATGCTCGGTCGCCAGTACACGCCGGCCTACGAGACCGGTGCCACCTTCGACATCCTGGGGACGTCGTCGGCGCTGTCGGCCGCTCAGGTCGCGACCTTGCCGGCCGGCTTCGACATCCGGGTCGACAACGCGCTGCAGTACCGCGTGGTCCAGGGCGGCTTCACCGGTTCGCTGATGGTGGCGCCGGGCGAGGTCAGCACGAACGCCAAGGCCCGTGACTTCGCCGGCGCGATGCTGCGCTACCAGAACGAGTCCTTCGGCGTCGGTCTGGCCTACAACGAGCGCCACAACGACGTCGGCCAGAAGTCGCTGCGCAATGTGGTGCTGGGGGCGTCGAAGTCGATCGGCGCGACCACGCTCAACGCGATGATGGTGACGATCCGCGACGACAACCCGTCGGGTGTCTCGACCATCGCCACCCAGACGGCGGCTCTGTCGGCCGTCAATGCGGCCTTGCCGGCCGCCGTCCAGTCGGCCTTCACCAACGCGCTCAAGCAGGACGCCCGGCTCTACCACCTGGGCTACAAGCTGAGCAAGGGCGCGCACACGGTCTACACCGCCTACAACGTCTACGACGACCGCCGGCCGGCGAACGCCGATGTGCGCAGTTATGGCGCGGTCTATCTGTACGCGCTGTCCAAGCGCACGGACATCAGCGGCCAGGTGGTGCGCTTCGTCAACGGTGATCTGGCGCAGGCTGCGCCCGGCCAGATCGGCTACCTCGGTGGCGTGACGCGCAGCGCCGGCACCGATTCCACCGTGATCGCCGCCGGCATCCGTCACCGCTTCTGAGGCACGCGGTACCGCCGGGCCTTCGGTGGCCCGGCCCGCCGCAACCGACCGTCGCCGTGGGCGGCGATCAGTTCGCGGTGCGGCTGTCCTGCGTCGCGCCCGGTGCGGTGGACGCGGTGCCGGGTGTCGCCGGCTGCGACGCGGTCACCGGTGCCGAAGCCGCGTCGGCCGGTCGCAGCCGCAGCGGTCCCTTCTGGCCGCAGCCGCCCAGCAGGCCCAGCGCCAGTGCGCTGCCGATCAGGCAGGCGAGCGCGGCGCGGGGTGGTGTCGCCCGGGGTCTGCGGCGTGGGCAGGTGCTCGCTACACTCGAAAGCCGTGTCATGCCGCGGATTCTAGAGACCATGAGCGCAGCCCCTCCCGCCACCCCGCTGTCCGACAGCGACTTCCACCGCCTGTCGCACGCCGTGCTGCAGCACATCGAGACCACCGCCGACCGCTGGCTCGAGGACGATGTCATCGACATCGACGTCCACCGCACCGGCGGTCTGCTCGAACTGAGCTTTCCGGGGGGCAGCAAGATCGTGATCAACACCCAGCCGCCGTTGCACGAGCTGTGGCTGGCCTCGAAGGCCGCGGGGCAGCATTTCCGTCATGTCGAGGGGCGCTGGATCGACACCCGCGATGGCCATGAGTTCTTCGCCGTGCTCAGCACCCAGGCCAGTGCGCAGGGCGGCAAGGCGCTGCGCTTCGATCCGCCGGTCTGAGCGGCCACCGCCCGCCGCCACGTCCTGGTCCGACGGCCCGGGACGGTGCCCTCAGGTGGCCTTCCAGAAGCGTGGTCAGCGGAACAGGTCCAGGATGCCGCTGCGCTCGCTGGCGCTGACCGGCGGTGGCACGGCGGCCGCCGAGGCCGCGTCCTCCGGTGTCTCCAGCCGGTCGATCTCGCCGCCCTGGTCGCCGCCGAGCTGCTCGTAGACCCACTCGTTGCCGCGCTGCACGACCCCGGTGGGCGGCTGCAGTTCGACCACCGGCAGTCGCGGCAGCATGCGGCCCATGAAGTTCATCCAGACCGGCAGCGCCAGGCCGCCGCCGGTCTCCTTGTCGCCGAGCTTGCGCGGCGTGTCGTAGCCGATCCAGACCACCGCCACCAGCTGCGGGTGATAACCGGCGAACCAGGCGTCCATCGAGTCGTTGGTGGTGCCGGTCTTGCCGTAGAGGTCCGTGCGCTGGAACTGCTGCTGCACCTTGGCGGCGGTGCCGGCGCGCGTCACCTCGCCGAGCAGGCGCGTCATCACGAAGGCGTTGCGGGCATCGATCACGCGCCGGCTGTCATCGACGGCCGGCGGGGGTGCACGCATCAGCGACCGGCCGCGGCTGTCGTGGATCGCGGTGACGAGCAGCGGTGCCGTCGCCAGGCCGCCGTTGGCGAACACGCTGTAGGCGCTGGCCATCTGCATCGGGGTGACCGAGCCGGCGCCCAGCGCCATCGTCAGATAGGCCGGATGCTGTGCGGCCTCGAAGCCGAAGCGGGTGATCCAGTTCTGCGTGAAGCGCACGCCGCTGGCCCGCAGCACGCGGATCGACACCATGTTCTTGGACTTGGCCAGGGCGGTCTTCAGCGGCATCGGGCCGTCGAACTTGCCGTCGTAGTTCTTGGGTTCCCAGGGCTGGCCGCCCGTGGTGCCGGCATCGAAGAACAGCGGCGCGTCGTCGACCATCGTCAGCGGCGTGAAGCCCCGCTCCAGCGCTGCCGAGTAGATGAAGGGCTTGAAGCTTGATCCGGGCTGGCGCCAGGCCTGGGTCACGTGGTTGAACTTGGTGTTGCTGAAGTCGAAGCCGCCGACCAGGGCACGGATCGCGCCGCTGCGCGGATCCATCGCCACCAGTGCGCCTTCGACTTCGGGGACCTGGGTCAGTGTCCAGCTGCCGTCGGCCTCGTGCACCATCCGCACGACGGCGCCGCGCCGGATCTGCCGGCGGGCTTCGGCGGTATCGGCCAGGCCGCTGGCCGCCGGCTTCAGGCCGTTGCCGCGCACGGTCACCACCTCGCCCGATTCAAGTGCGGCGCGCACTTCACGCGGGCTGGCCTGCAGCACCACCGCGGCCTTCAGCTCATCGTTGTCCGGATGCTCGGCCAGTGTCTCGGCGATGCGGGTATCGGCTTCGGCGCCATCGGCCGGCAGGTCCACATGGCCCTCGGGCCCCCGGTAGGCCTGGCGCCGCTCGTAGTCGAGCAGACCGCGGCGCAGCGCCCGGTAGGCCGCCATCTGCGGTCCTGATTCGACCGTGACCTGGACGTTCAGGCCCCGCGTGGTGGCTTCTGCCCCGTACTGGGTCTGGACGATCTGGCGGACCGACTCGGCCACGTATTCGGCATGCACGGGTGGCGTGCTGGCCGGCCGCAGCCGCAGTGGCTCCTTGCGCGCCGCCGCGGCCTGCTCGGCGGTGATGAAGCCCTGCGACTCCATGCGGTCGATGATGTACTGCTGGCGACGCACGGCGCGCTGCGGGTTGCGCAGGGGGTTGTAGGCCGACGGAGCCTGCGGCAGTCCGGCCAGCAGGGCGGACTCGGCCACCGTCAGCGCGCTGAGCGGCTTGCCGAAATAGATGTCGGCTGCGGCCGCGAAACCGTAGGCCCGTTGGCCGAGGAAGATCTGGTTCATGTAGACCTCCAGGATCTGCGGCTTGCTCAGCAGGCTCTCGATCTTGTAGGCCAGCAGGATCTCGTAGATCTTGCGGGTGAAGGTCTTCTCGGTGCTCAGGTAGAAGTTGCGCGCGACCTGCATCGTGATCGTGCTCGCGCCCTGGCTCTTGGCCTTCTGGAACTGCGCCACCGCCGCGCGCAGCACGCCGATGGTGTCGACGCCGCCGTGCTGATAGAAGCGCGCATCCTCGATCGCCAGCACCGCATTGCGCATCACCGGCGGAATCTGGTCGATCGGCGTGTAGATGCGGCGTTCCTCGCCGAACTCGCCGAGCAGCACGCCGTCGGACGACCACACGCGCAGCGGCAGCTTGGGACGGTAGTCGGTCAGTCCGCCGATGTCGGGCAGGTTCGGGTAGGCGATGGCCAGGCCGATGCCGACCAGCAGTGCGCCGGCCAGCACCGCGCTGGCCAGCAGGCCGGCCAGCCAGGCCAGCGTCAGCCCGATCCAGCCGGCCGCAGTGCGGCGGCGGGCGTGGGCTCGGGGGGCGGGAGGGGCGCCGGTCTCGTCGTGATCGCTCATCTGGGGTGGGTCAGCCTGTGGGGCCCAGTGTATAAAAGCCGCGGCCCGTCGCCCGGCTGCCGGTCTGCGGTGGCTGGCGCGGGGATGTCCGCCTTGGGTCGCGGCGCGTCGCTGCCCTGTTGCGTACGGGTCAACAGCGGGGCATTAGGGGGCAGCTTTGCCATGGGCAGCAAGGGCTTTGCTGCTAGCATTGAAGTCGATTCTTAAGATGTGCCCTCTCTCCAACCCGATCGCCTTGCGCGTTGGGGGTCCCCACCTGTGAGCTTTCTCGACCTGCTGCTCGGCCGCAAGCACCCGGCGATGTTCGGTCTCGACATCAGCACGTCGAGCGCCAAGCTCGTCGAGCTGGGCATGACACCGTCCGGCGAATACACCCTCGAACGCATGGTCTCCGAGCCCTTCGGCAAGGGCTGGATCACCGATGGCCAGGTCGAGAACTTCGATGACGTGGCCGAGGCCGTGCGCCGTCTGGTGCAGAAGAGCGGCACCCGCACACGCCAGGTCGTGATGGCGATGCCGCAATCGGCCGTCATCACCAAGCGCATCGTGCTGCCGTCCGGTCTGCGCGAGGAGGAGATGGAGCTGCAGGTCGAAAGCGAGGCCAACCAGTACATCCCGTTCTCGCTGGATGAGGTCAGCCTGGATTTCTGCGTCGTGGGCCAGAGCCCGACCTCCGGCGGCGACGTCGAGGTGATGATCGCCGCCTCGCGCAAGGAGCGGGTGCAGGACCGCCAAGGCATCGCCGAGGCCGCAGGCCTCAAGCCGGTGGTGCTCGACATCGAGTCCCATGCGGCCCAGCTGGCGATGCGCCGGCTGGTGCGCGAGCTGCCGCAAGGCGGCGAGAACCTGCTGGTCGCGCTGTTCGAGATCGGCGCCGATTCCACCAGTCTCAAGGTGCTCAAGGATGGCGAGCTGCTCTATGAGCGCGACCAGGCCTTCGGCGGTGCGCAGCTGACCCACCTGATCAGCCGCCACTACGGCATGCAGTTCGAGGAAGCGGAGACGCGCAAGCTGGCCCTGGCGGGCGGCGGTGATCCGCTCGAGGGCTACGAGACCATGGTGCTCGGCCCCTTCATCGACAGCCTGGCCCAGGAGATCGGGCGTGCGCTGCAGTATTTCTTCACCAGCACGCCGCACCACAAGGTCGACTACGTGATGCTGTCGGGCGGCACCGCCACCTTGCCCAGCCTGAAGGAGCGCGTCACCGCGCTGACCGGCTTTGCCTCCAATGTGGTCAACCCGTTCTCGGGCATGCGCATGAGCGGTGGTCTGCGTGAGTCCCGCGTGCACCGTGAGGCCGCGTCCTACCTGACGGCCTGCGGACTGGCGATGCGGAGGTTCGTGCAGTGATCCTGATCAACCTGCTGCCGCACCGTGCCGAGAAGCGGCGCCAGCGCAAGCGTGCGTTCTATCTGGCCCTCGGCGCCTCGGCGCTGGCCGGTGCCGTGGTCGTCGGCCTGTGGTCGATGTGGCTGCAGCACCTGACGGGCGAGCAGATGGCCCGCAACGACTTCCTGCGCCAGGAAACGGCCAAGCTCGAGGCGCAGATCAAGGACATCGCCTCGCTGCGTGCCGAGATCGAGAACCTGAAGGCCCGCCAGGACGCCGTCGAGGACCTGCAGATCAACCGCAACGTGCCGGTCTATCTGCTCGACGAACTGGTGCGCCAGACCCCCGAGGGCATCTACCTCAAGAGCATCCGTCAAGCCGACCAGGTGGTCACGGTCAGTGGTGTCGCCCAGAGCAACGAGCGTGTGTCGGAGTTGCTGCGCAACGTGCAGAACGCGTCGCGGTGGCTGCAGCAGCCGGAGCTGATCGAGATCCGTGCGGTGGCCCCGCCGGTGCAGCGCGCGGGTGCGCGGGTCGACACGCGTCGGCTCTACGAGTTCTCGATGAAGGTGCAGGTGAAGCTGCCCGGGGCCGCGGCCTCGGCGCCCGTGGCGGCCGGCAGTGCCGCGGTCCGCAAGTCCACCTGAGCGCGCGATGGCCACCAGTTACAACACACAGTCGGGCCTGCTGAGCCTGCTCAACACCACGCGCCCGGGCAACCTCGACGTCGGCCTGATGTTCGAGCGGGCGCAACAGCAGTTCCGCAGCCTGGATCCCAACGAGCCCGGTCAGTGGCCGCTGCTGCCCAAGGCCTGTGCCTGGGGCGCGGCCGCGCTGGCGGTGCTGGCCGGCGGCTGGATGCTGGTCGTCTCGCCGGCCGTCGATGAGCTCGAAGTCGCCCGCAACCAGGAAGCGCCGCTGCGCGCCGAGTACCGCGCCAAGCTGGGCCAGGCGGTCAACCTGTCCGAGCTGCGCAAGCAGAAGCAGCAGGTCCAAGAGTACGTGAACCAGCTCGAACGGCAGC
This sequence comes from Pseudaquabacterium rugosum, assembly GCF_038066575.1. Taxonomy (NCBI): domain Bacteria; kingdom Pseudomonadati; phylum Pseudomonadota; class Betaproteobacteria; order Burkholderiales; family Sphaerotilaceae; genus Pseudaquabacterium; species Pseudaquabacterium rugosum. The sequence continues at coordinate 244,376 of NZ_JBBUTF010000002.1, forward strand.
TGCCCGGCAAGGCCGAGATGGACGCGCTGCTGTCGGACATCAACCAGGCCGGCATCGGCCGGGGCCTGCAGTTCGAGCTGTTCCGCCCGGGGCAGGTCGAGCGCAAGGAATTCCACGCCGTGCTGCCGATCACCGTGCGCGTGACCGGCCGCTTCCACGACATCGGGGCCTTCACGGCCGACGTGGCCAACCTCTCGCGCATCGTCACGCTGCACAACCTGGTGATCGCCGCGCCGCAGGACGGCAGCGGCACGCTGACGATGGACACCATCGCGCGCACCTACCGCTACCTCGATCCTGAGGAGCTGGCCGAGGCCAGAAAGGTCAAGGCCGACGAGGAGAAGGCCCGGCGCAAGGGGGGCAAGCCATGAGGCGCGCGCGCAAGGCGTGGGTCGATGGCCGTCCGGCCGCCGGGCTGCTGGTCGTGCTGGCCTGCGCGGCCCTGGCCGGCTGCGGTGCGGACCAGGAGGAGTTGCAGGCCTGGATGGACCAGCAGCGCCGCGAGGTCAAGCCCAGCGTCGAGCCGCTGGAGCCGCCCAAGAAATTCAGCCCGGAGCCCTATGACGGGGCGCTGTCGGTCGACCCCTTCAATCCGCAGAAGATGGAAGTGGCGCTCAAGCAGGAGACGCGGCAGACCAGCGCGCTGCTGGCCGCCGAACAGCGTCGCCGGCGCGAGCCGCTCGAGGCCTTCCCGCTCGACGGCATGTCGATGGTCGGCAGCCTGCGCAGCCGGGGCGGTCCGGTGGCGCTGCTGCGGGTCGAGGGCCTGCTCTATCAGGTCAAGCCGGGCGACTACATCGGTCAGAACTTTGGCAAGGTGGTACGCGTGGGAGAGACCGAGCTCGAACTGCGGGAGGTCGTCCAGGACGCCGCCGGCGAATGGGTCGAACGCAGGAGCACCTTGCAACTGCAGGAACAGGGGCAGGAGAAGGTGCGATGAACAGCCCTCAGGAGAATTCGACGATGGCGCGATGCGCAGTGCGTCTGCTGGCACTGGTCGTGGTCTGTGCCGCGCCGGCGCTGGCCCAGGCGCAGAACATGATCCGCGCGATCACCAGCAGCCAGCAGGGCGGTGCCGATGTCGTGCGCATCGAGCTCGACCAGCCGCTGGCCGCGGTGCCGGCCGGCTTCGCCGTGCAGTCGCCACCCCGCGTGGCGCTCGACCTGCCGTCCACCGAGAGCGCGCTGGGTCGCAACGTCGTCGACATCAACCAGGGCAATCTGCGCTCGGTGGCCGTCGCCCAGGGCGGTGATCGCACCCGGCTGGTGATGAACCTGCGCCAGGCGGCCAGCTACCGGGCCGAGGTCCAGGGCAAGGCGCTGGTGATCGTGCTGGAGTCGGCCGCTGCGCCGGCGATGGCCGCCGCGCCGGCCGTGGCTCCCGCCGCCACGGCAGCCGCCGGCAAGGCCCCGGCCAAGGCCGACGGCACCGTGCACTTCGCCGATTCGCAGAACGCCCAGACGCTGCCGCTGCGCGACATCGAATTCCGCCGTGGCACCGATGGTGCCGGTCGGGTGATGGTCTCGCTGGCCAATCCCCAGGTCGGCGTCGACATCCGCCAGCAGGGCCAGTCGCTGGTCGTCGAGTTCCTGCGCTCCTCGCTGCCCGAGACGCTGCGCCGGCGCCTGGACGTGACCGACTTCGGCACGCCGGTGCAGTCGGTGGCCAGCTTCCAGAGCGGTGACCGCGTGCGGCTGGTCGTCGAGCCCAAGGGCAACTGGCAGCACAGCGCCTACCAGACCGACAACCAGTTCGTGCTCGAGGTGCGGCCGGTCGTCAGCGATCCCAACAAGCTGACCCAGGGTCCGGGCTACAGCGGCGAGAAGCTGTCGCTGAACTTCCAGAGCATCGAGGTGCGGGCGCTGCTGCAGGTCATCGCCGACTTCACCAACTTCAACGTCGTCACCAGCGACACCGTCACCGGCAACGTGACGCTGCGCCTGAAGGACGTGCCCTGGGACCAGGCGCTCGACATCATCATGCAGAGCAAGGGCCTGGGCGTGCGCAAGTCCGGCAACGTGCTGTGGATCGCGCCCAAGGAGGAGCTGACCGCCAAGGAGCAGCTCGACCTCGAAGCCAAGAAGAAGATCGCCGAACTGGAGCCGGTGCGCACCCAGGCCTTCCAGCTGAACTACACCAAGGCCGAGGAGGTCGCCCGCGGCCTGAGCGGCCAGGCCTTCAGCGGTGGCAGCAGTTCGGGCGCCAGCTCCGGCGGCAACACACAGGCCCAGCGCATCCTGTCGCCGCGCGGCAGCGTGATCTTCGAGAGCCGCACCAACCAGCTCTTCGTCACCGACATCCCGAGCAAGCTCGAGGAGATCCAGGTCCTGATCGGCAAGATCGACATCCCGGTGCGTCAGGTGCAGATCGAGGCCCGCATCGTCGAGGCCGACGACACCTTCGGCCGCACCTTGGGCGTCAAGCTGGGCGCGACCGACCTGCGCAGCATCCAGGGCGGCACATCGGGCTACAGCGTGGGCGGGGGCAACTACGTCAGCATCGGCGGCTCCACCACCGGCGTGGCCGCGCAGACGCTGCAGAGCGGTCTGACCGGCACGTCGGCCATCACGTCGGCCTACAACAACAGCAACTTCGTCAACCTGGGTGCCAACGTCAGTTCGTCGGTGTTCTCGGGGGTGTCGGCGGCACCGAGCGTCGCGCTGTCCTTGTTCAGTCCGTCGGCCAACCGCTTCCTGAACCTGGAACTGTCGGCGCTGGAAGCGGACGGCAAGGGCAAGATCGTCTCCAGCCCGCGCGTGATCACCGCCGACCAGACCAAGGCGCTGATCGAGCAGGGCACCGAGCTGCCCTACCAGCAGGCGACCTCCAGCGGCGCCACGTCCGTCGCGTTCAAGAAGGCCAACCTCAAGCTCGAGGTGACGCCGCAGATCACGCCCGAAGGCGCCGTGATCATGAGCCTGGACATCAACAAGGACAGCGTCGGCCAGAGCACCACGCAGGGCTTCGCCATCGACACCAAGCACGTGCAGACGCAGGTGCTGGTCGAGAACGGTGGCACGGTCGTCATCGGCGGCATCTTCACGCAGACCGAGGCGCAGAACACCAACAAGGTGCCGCTGCTGGGCGACATCCCGGTCGTCGGCGCGCTGTTCCGCAACACCACGCGGACCGTGGCCAAGACCGAACTGCTGATCTTCATCACGCCGAAGATCGTGTCGGAGCGGGCGGCGATGCGGTGATCGGTTCCGGGTCGTCGCGGAGGGGTCAAGGGGCCCTTCGCGTGATCCGTCACGCCAGATCGATGGGGATCGCCTCCGGTCCTGCCGCTTGCCGGCACGGATCTGCGGTGGCGCTTCAGCCTAGGGGGGAAATTGACATGAAGTTCTACGAACGTTGGTTGCGACGCGCCGCGGCAGCCTTGATGGCTGTCTCTCTGGCCGCTTGCGGTGGTGGTGGAAGCGGCGGTACGCCTCTGAGCGGTGGAGGCTCGGATGACTCGGGCACGACGACCACGGCGACATTGACCGTCTCCTTGTCGAGCACGACGGTGACGGCCGCCACGCCTGCCACCGTCACCGCCACGGTGCTGACCGCTGCCGGCGCACCCGTCGCCGGTCAGGTGGTTTCCTTCGCTGCGTCCGGGTCGGCAGGGACGTTCTCGCCATCCTCGGCCCTGACCGACAGCCAGGGGCGTGCGGTGACGTCACTGTCGCCGGCGTCGGCGACATCGTCGGGCGCGGATACCGTCGTCGCGACGGCGGTACTCGGTTCGACCACCCTGACCGCACGCACGGGCTTCCAGCTGACCGCCACGAACGTGGCCATTGCCAGCTTCACCTCGGATCTCACCACGTTGAGCGCCTATGGTCAGACCACGCTGACGGCCGTGTTGAGCGGCACGACATCGGGCACGCCGGTCACGCTCAATCTCACGTCGACCTGTGCGACCGAGGGCAAGGCCTCCATCACGCCGGCCTCGCAGGCCACCACGACGGGTACGGCGACCTTCACCTATCGTGATCTGGGCTGCGCCGGTTCGATCAGCAGCGTCGACCAGCTGACCCTGAGCGTGGCGGGCAGCGCGCTGACGGCTGCGCGGTCTCTGAGCCTGACCTCGCCGGAGGTTGCCAGCATCCGGTTCATTTCCGCGTCACCTGAAACCATCTATCTGGCCGGCACGGGCTTGACGGAGAACTCGACCGTGACCTTCCGCGTCGTCGATGCGGCGGGCCAGGGTCTGCGCGAGCAGAACGTGCAGCTCGAGCTCACCACGTTGACCGGAGGGGTCAAACTCGACGACGCCCAGGTGGTGGTGACGAAGAAGACCGATTCCAATGGCGACGTGACCGTACGGATCAATGCGGGCACCGTGCCTACGCCGGTGCGGGTCAAGGCCACGCTGGCCGGATCCTCGATCTCCACGGTCTCCAGCAATCTGGCTGTTGCCGTCGGCCTGCCGTCGCAGCTGAACTTCTCGCTGTCCCAGCAGACGATCAACATCGAGGCCGGCTCCATCGACGGTACGTCCAACAACTACACGATCATCGCGTCCGATCGCATGGGCAATCCGGTTCCGGCGGGTACGACGATCAACTTCGTCAGCACGTCCGGCCAGATCCGACAGTCGGCGCAGACGACGATCAATGGCTCAGGACTGGCTTCGGCCACGGTGGCCTTCCAGTCGGCGGAGCCGCGCATGGCCAACGGACGCTTCGTCGTCGCGGCCTACGCATTGGGCGAAGAATCGTTCCTTGATCTGAACGGGGACAACGCCTATTCCTCCGGCGAGCCTTTCCTGGATCTCGGTGACATCTACTTTGACCGCTATGCCAATGGCGTGTTCAATGTGTCGACCGATCAGTACATCTCGCTTGGCTTGAGCGGGACGTCCGTCTGTGCGACCCCGTCGTCCAGCCTGCTCCAGGTCAGTGCCTTCGCGGTGCCGTCGCGTCCGTCGACCTGTGATGCGGTCTGGGGCAAGAACTATGTCCGGCGCCAGGCCCTGACCATCGCCTCGATGTCGTCGGCTTTCCCGGTTTATGGCACGTCGCTTCCGGCCGGCGCCTTCGTCGTTGGTGCCAGCACTTCTGTCGCTTCGGATGTCTGCCCGTCGTCGATCCGCCGGGTCATTCCGGCTGACGGTGCGGCCTATGATGCGAACGAGCAGGCGGTGACCGCGGCCTACTTCCCGTTCGGAACGGTGCGGATCGCGGGGCTGGGCCAGCGCGGTACCATCGCGTTCGTGAATGCGGACGCGAACCCGGTCGCGCTGAATCCGATGGCGGCAGGCACGACCATTTCGGTCGCCGGGACCACCGGCCTGACGGTCTCGGTGGTAGGTGGATCGCCCGTGCCGAGCACCTCGGCACCCACCACCGGTGTGTTCAGCTATGCCTTCGCTGATGATGCGTCGGTCGGCACGGCGACGGTGACGCTGACGTCGCCATCCGGCCTGCGGACCAGTTTCCAGCAGATCCTCTACCGTAACGAGCTCAGTACGCTGACCGTGCCCGCCGGGCAGCAGATCTTCTCTTGTCCCTGACCCCCGCCATCACCGTCTCCCTCGTCGGCATGCCCGGCAGTGGCAAATCCACTGTCGGCAAGCAGCTGGCGCGTGCACTCGGCTGGCGGTTTCATGACAGTGACCACGAGATCGAGGCGCGCATCGGCACCTCGATCCGCGCCTTCTTCGAGCAGCAGGGGGAGCAGGCCTTCCGCGATCTGGAGCAGCAGGTGGTCGGCGAGCTGGCTGCGGCCGGGGGCTGCGTGCTCGCGACCGGTGGTGGCACGGTGCTGCGTGAGGCCAACCGCCAGGCGCTGCGGGCCTGCGGGCCGGTGATCTACCTGCGCTCTTCGCCCGAAGAGCTCTACCGCCGCCTGCGGCATGACACGGTGCGGCCGCTGCTGCAGGTGGCCGATCCGCTGCGCAAGCTGCGCGAGCTCTACGCGCAGCGCGATGCCCACTACCGCGATGCGGCCACCTACACCCTCGAGACCGGCCGGCCCTCGGTGCCGACGCTGGTCAACATGATCGTCATGCAGCTGGAGCTGGCCGGGCTGGTCGACGCCGATGCGGTGCGTGGCCGTCATGCCCGCAGCGAGCCGCCGGCTGAAGAGGGCTCGCCGGCCGGGGATGCGCCGCCGCTCTGAGCCGGCGTCCGGCGGCCCGCGCCGCGAGGCTCGCGGCATACTGCGGCCATGACTTCCGCCTCTCTGCGTCGCGTCACCACCGGCCTCGGTGATCGCAGCTACGACATCCTGATCGGCAGCGGCCTGCTGGACGCCGCGGCCACCTGGGACGGCCTTCCGGCCTCGGCCGATGCGCTGATCGTCAGCAACACCACCGTCGCGCCGCTGTATGCACAGCGCCTGCAGGCCGTGCTGGCCGCGCGCCACCGCCGCGTGCTGACGCTGTCGCTGCCCGATGGTGAGGCGCACAAGACGGCCGCCGTCCTCGAGCGCATCTACGACACGCTGCTGGAGCACGGCTGCGACCGCAAGACCGTGCTGTACGCGCTGGGCGGCGGCGTGGTCGGCGACATGACCGGCTTCGCGGCGGCCTGCTACATGCGTGGCGTGCCCTTCGTCCAGGTGCCGACCACGCTGCTGGCCCAGGTCGATTCCTCGGTCGGCGGCAAGACGGCGATCAACCATCCGCGCGGCAAGAACATGATCGGCGCGTTCTACCAGCCGCAGCGCGTGGTCTGCGATCTGGATCTGCTGCGCAGCCTGCCCGAGCGCGAGCTGTCGGCCGGTCTGGCCGAGGTGATCAAGTACGGTCCGATCGCCGATCCGGTCTTCCTCGACTGGATCGAGGCGAACATCGAGGCGCTGCGTGCGCGCGACGTCGAGGCGCTGGCCCATGCGGTGCAGCGTTCGTGCGAGATCAAGTCCGAGGTGGTCGGTGCCGACGAGCGCGAGAGCGGCCTGCGCGCGATCCTGAACTTCGGCCACACCTTCGGCCATGCGATCGAGGCGGGTCAGGGTTACGGCGTCTGGCTGCATGGCGAGGCCGTGGGTTGCGGCATGGTGCTGGCCGCCGAGCTGTCGGCCCGGCTCGGCCTGTGCGAGGCGGCGCTGGTGCCGCGTCTGGTGCGCCTGTGCGAGGCCGCCGGCCTGCCGGTGCGGGCGCCGGTCATGCCGACCGAGCGCTGGCTGCAGCTGATGCGCGTGGACAAGAAGGCCGAGGCCGGCGAGATCCGCTTCGTCCTGATCGACGGCCTGGGCCGCGCGGTGATGCGGTCGGCGCCGGATGCGCTGGTGGCCGAGGTCATCGCCGCGCACAGCGCGCCGGCGGTCGCCTGAGCCGGCGCCTGCGCGCGATGCCCGCAGACGCCGTGCCGGATCCGCTGGGCGCGGACGCTCCGCTCGCCCCGCAAGCCGCCCACCGGCCGGCTGCCGCGCCGGCCCGTCCTGCCGGGCAGGGCGGCCCTGGGTCTGGCGCCGTCTGGGCCCCCGCCGACCGCGTGCTCGCCCCCTGGGCCTGCGACGCGCGTCGCAGCCGCGGCCGCCGCCACCCGGAGCCGACGGCCTGGGATCGGGACGAGCACCAGCGCGACCGCGACCGCATCGTCCACTCCACCGCTTTCCGGCGCCTGGTCTACAAGACCCAGGTCTTCCTCAACCACGAGGGCGACCTGTTCCGCACCCGCTTGACGCATTCGCTGGAGGTGGCCCAGCTGGCGCGCACCATGGCCCGCAGCCTGGGCCTGAACGAGGACCTGACCGAGGCCATCGCCCTCGGCCACGACCTCGGCCATACCCCGTTCGGCCATGCCGGACAGGATGCGCTGCATGCCTGCATGGCCGACCACGGCGGCTTCGAGCACAACCTGCAGAGCCTGCGCGTGGTCGATCGGCTGGAGCAGCGCTATGCGTCCTTCGATGGCCTGAACCTGAGCTTCGAGGCCCGTGAAGGCCTGCTCAAGCACTGCAGCCGGCGCGATGCCGAATGGCTGGAGGCCGAGGAGCCGGGCGGGGTCGGCCGACGCTTCCTCGATGGCACGCGGCCGGCGCTGGAGGCCCAGCTCTGCGATCTGGCCGACACCATCGCCTACAACGCCCACGACATCGATGACGGCGTGCGTTCCGGCCTGCTGACGCTCGACGATCTGCAGGCCCTGGCGCCGATCGCGCGGCTGCAGGCCGAGGTGCTGGCGCGGCATCCGCAGCTCGGTGGTCGGCGCCTGTTGTCGGAGCTGCTGCGCCGCCTGTTGTCCGACCAGGTGCACGATCTGGTCGCCGCCACCGCGGCCCGCCTGGCCGAGCACCGGCCGGACAGCCCCGATGCGGTGCGCGCGCTGCCGCGCCTGGTCGGTTTCTCCGCGCCGATGGCCGAGGAGACGGCGACGATCAAGCGCTGGCTGTTCGCCTGGCTCTACCGCCATCCGCAGGTCACGCGCACGACCGACATCGCCCGCCGGGTGCTGCGCGAGCTGTTCGAGGCCTACCAGGCTGCGCCGCAGGAGATGCCGGCCGAGCATGCCCGGCGCGAGGATCGCGCCCGCGCGGTGGCCGATTACATCGCTGGCATGACCGACCGCTACGCCGGCCGCGAGCATGCCCGGCTGACCGGCCGGGACCTGTTCGCCGAGCTGGCGGCCTCCCAGCCGGCGCCCGGGCAGACGCTGCTCGATCTCTGAGCCCTGACGACTCTGCCGGCCGGCAGGGCCGATGGCCGGGGCCGGCGGCGGATCCCCCGGGCGTCGCCACCGGTGCGCCCTCGACCCGCGTGCGGCCCGCTTGGCCGACGACTGTCCTCCTCGCCTCCGTTCCATGGCCCGACTGCCCCGACTTGTCCTGCACGGACTGCCCCATCTGGTCAGCCTCCACGGTCACAGTGGACGGGTCATCGCGCCGGACGAGATCGACCGCCAGGCGCTGCTGACGGCCTTGCGTGAGGCGGTGCGCCTGCACGGCGTGGCCGTTCATGCCTGGACGCTGGCCGACGACCATCTGCATCTGCTGGTCACGCCCGCCACCGATGACGCGCTCGGCCGTGCGATGCAGGACTTCGGCCGGCGCTATGTCGCCGGCTACAACCGGCGCCACGGCAGCAGTGGCAGCCTGTGGGCCGGCCGCTTCCGTGCGGCCGTCCTGCAGCCGGGCGCGTGGTCGTTGCAGGCGCTGCTGTTCATCGACGGGCATGCCGGCCGGCGGGGTGGCCCGGTGCTGCCCGCGGCCGACGAGCCGCCGCGCAGCAGCGCGCACCACCATCTGGGCTGGCTGCGCGATCCGCTGCTCAGCCCGGTGCCGGGTTACTGGGCCTTGGGCAACACGCCGTTCGAGCGGGAGGCGGCCTACCGGGCCTGCTTGCTGGAAGGGCAGGGCGCGGCCCGCCTGCAGTCCCTGACCCGTGCGGCCCGCCATGGCTGGGCCTGCGGCGAGGACGACTGGGTGCAGGCCCTGGCTGCCCGTGCCGGAGACCGGCCCCTGGCGCCCCGTCCGCGCGGGCGCCCCGTGAAGGTGCGTCCGGACACGGCCTGAAGCTTGCTGTGTCCCCACCCCGCCCCTCGACGTTTTGATCTGTCCCCATTAACGTCCGAGGGACGCGGAGATCCTGAATGAAAAAGGGTCTGACCCCATTTAATGTCGCTTGTGGCCCGCGCTGCAGCGCAGTAAATTCCGCACCCCCACGTAGATTGCGCAGGAGCGTCCGATGAGCTCGTCCATCGCCCAGAACCCCCAAGCCCTGCCGGTCCCGGCCGGCGCCACCGCCGCGGAGATCCGGGCCCTGGCCGAACAAGGTCTGTACGACCCGGCTCGCGAGAAGGACGCCTGTGGCGTCGGCTTCGTCGCCCACATCAAGGGCCACAAGGCGCACAGCATCGTCGCAGGCGGCCTGAAGATCCTGGAGAACCTGGACCACCGGGGCGCCGTCGGTGCCGATGCGCTGATGGGCGACGGTGCCGGCATCCTGATCCAGATCCCGGACGAGTTCTTCCGCGCCGAGATGGCCGTCCAGGGCGTGACCCTGCCGCCCCCGGGCGAGTACGGCGTCGGCATGATCTTCCTGCCGAAGGAGCACGCCAGCCGTCTGGCCTGTGAGCACGAGCTCGAGCGCGCCGTCAAGGCCGAGGGCCAGGTGCTGCTGGGCTGGCGCGACGTGCCGGTCAACAAGGACATGCCGATGTCCCCGGCCGTGCGCGAGAAGGAGCCGGTGATCCGCCAGATCTTCATCGGCCGCGGCGCCGACGTGATCGTGCCGGACGCGCTCGAGCGCAAGCTGTACGTGATCCGCAAGACGGCCAGCGCCGCGATCCAGAAGCTGCAGCTGACGCACAGCCACGAGTACTACGTGCCCAGCATGAGCTGCCGCACGATCATCTACAAGGGCCTGCTGCTGGCCGATCAGGTCGGCACCTACTACCTGGACCTGCAGGACGCGCGCACCGTCTCGGCCCTGGCCCTGGTGCACCAGCGCTTCTCGACCAACACCTTCCCGGAGTGGCCGCTGGCCCACCCGTACCGGATGGTGGCCCACAACGGTGAGATCAACACCGTCAAGGGCAACTTCAACTGGATGCGCGCCCGCGAAGGCGTGATGAAGAGCCCGGTGCTCGGCGACGACCTGAAGAAGCTGTATCCGATCAGCTTCGAAGGCCAGTCCGACACGGCCACTTTCGACAACGCGCTCGAGCTGCTGACGATGTCGGGCTACCCGCTCGCGCACGCGGCCATGATGATGATCCCGGAAGCCTGGGAGAACCATGAGCTGATGGACGAGCGCCGCCGTGCCTTCTACGAGTACCACGCCGCGATGATCGAGCCGTGGGACGGCCCGGCCGCGATGGTCTTCACCGACGGCAAGCAGATCGGCGCCACGCTGGATCGCAACGGCCTGCGCCCGGCCCGCTACATCGTCACCGACGACGACCTGGTGGTCATGGCCTCGGAGTCGGGCACGCTGCCCTTCCCCGAGAACAAGATCGTCAAGAAGTGGCGTCTGCAGCCGGGCAAGATGTTCCTGATCGACTTCGAGCAGGGCCGCATCGTCGACGACGAGGAACTGAAGAACCAGTACGCGTCGGCCCGTCCGTACCGTCAGTGGATCGAGAACGTCCGCGTCAAGCTGGAAGACCTGACCCCTGGCGCGGCCGCGCCGGCCGTCGCCGAGTCGCTGCTCGACCGCCAGCAGGCCTTCGGCATGACCCAGGAGGACGTCAAGTTCCTGCTGGCGCCGATGGCCGCCGCCGGCGAGGAGGCGATCGGCTCGATGGGCAACGACAGCCCGCTGGCCGTGCTGTCGAGCAAGGACAAGCCGCTCTACAACTACTTCAAGCAGCTGTTCGCCCAGGTCACGAACCCGCCGATCGATCCGATCCGCGAGGCCATCGTGATGTCGCTCAACAGCTTCATCGGCCCGAAGCCGAACCTGCTGGACATCAACGCGGTCAACCCGCCGATGCGCCTCGAGGTGCACCAGCCGGTGCTGGACTTCGCCGGCATGGCGCGTCTGCGCAACATCGCCGCCAGCACCCACGGCAAGTTCAAGAGCTACGAGCTCGACATCACCTACCCGCTGGGCTGGGGCCGTGAGGGCGTCGAGGCCAAGCTGGCCAGCCTGTGCGCCGAGGCCGTGGACGCGCTCAAGAGCGGCCACAACATCCTGATCATCACCGACCGGGCGATGAGCCGCACCCAGGTGGCGATCCCGGCGCTGCTGGCGCTGTCGGCCGTGCACCACCATCTGGTGCGCGAGGGCCTGCGCACGACCGCCGGCCTGGTGGTCGAGACCGGCTCGGCGCGCGAGGTGCACCACTTCGCCGTGCTGGCCGGCTACGGCGCCGAGGCCGTGCATCCCTATCTGGCGATGGAGACCCTGGTCGACCTGCACCAGACGCTGCCGGGCGATCTGTCGGCCGACAAGGCGATCTACAACTACGTCAAGGCGATCGGCAAGGGCCTGTCGAAGATCATGTCCAAGATGGGCGTGTCGACGTACATGAGCTACTGCGGCGCCCAGCTGTTCGAGGCGATCGGCCTGGAGAAGACCTTCGTCCAGAAGTACTTCCGCGGCACCGCCACGCAGGTGGCCGGCATCGGCGTGTTCGAGGTGGCCGAGGAAGCCCTGCGCATGCACCGTGCCGCCTTCGGCGACGATCCGGTGCTGGCCAACGCCCTGGAGGCCGGCGGCGAGTACGCCTGGCGCGCCCGTGGCGAGGAGCACATGTGGACGCCGGACGCGATCGCCAAGCTGCAGCACAGCACGCGCTCGGGCAAGTTCGAGACCTACAAGGAATACGCGCAGCTCATCAACGACCAGAGCAAGCGTCACCTGACGCTGCGCGGCCTGTTCGAGTTCAAGATCGATCCGTCCAAGGCGATTCCGCTGGAAGAGGTCGAGCCGGCGGCCGAGATCGTCAAGCGCTTCGCCACCGGTGCGATGTCGCTGGGCTCGATCTCGACCGAGGCCCACTCGACGCTGGCGCTGGCGATGAACCGCATCGGCGGCAAGTCCAACACCGGTGAGGGCGGCGAGGATCCGGCGCGCTACCGCAACGAGCTCAAGGGCATCAAGATCACCGCTGGCACCAAGGTGTCGGACGTCGTCGGACAGTCGGTCATCGCGGCCGACTACGAGATGAAGGACGGTGACAGCCTGCGCTCGAAGATCAAGCAGGTGGCCTCGGGCCGGTTCGGCGTCACGACCGAATACCTGGTCTCGGCCGACCAGATCCAGATCAAGATGGCCCAGGGTGCCAAGCCGGGCGAGGGCGGCCAGCTGCCGGGCGGCAAGGTCTCCGAGTACATCGGTTTCCTGCGTTACTCGGTGCCGGGCGTCGGCCTGATCAGCCCGCCGCCGCACCACGACATCTACTCGATCGAGGATCTGGCCCAACTGATCCACGATCTGAAGAACGCCAACCCGCGCGCCAGCATCAGCACCAAGCTGGTGTCGGAAGTGGGCGTGGGCACCATCGCCGCGGGCGTGGCCAAGTGCAAGAGCGACCACATCGTGATCGCCGGCCATGACGGTGGCACCGGCGCCTCGCCGTGGAGCTCGATCAAGCACTGCGGCACGCCGTGGGAGCTGGGCCTGGCCGAGACGCAGCAGACCCTGGTGCTGAACCGCCTGCGGGCCCGTGTGCGGGTGCAGGCCGACGGCCAGATGAAGACCGGCCGCGACGTCGTCATCGGCGCGCTGCTGGGCGCCGACGAGTTCGGCTTCGCCACCGCGCCGCTGGTGGTCGAGGGCTGCATCATGATGCGCAAGTGCCACCTGAACACCTGCCCGGTGGGCGTGGCCACGCAGGATCCGACGCTGCGCGCCAAGTTCTCGGGCAAGCCCGAGCACGTGGTGAACTACTTCTTCTTCGTCGCCGAGGAAGCGCGCCAGATCATGGCCCAGCTGGGCATCCGCAGCTTCGACGAGCTGGTCGGCCGTGCGGACCTGCTGGACACCCGCAAGGCCATCACCCACTGGAAGGCCAAGGGCCTGGACTTCAGCAAGGTGTTCCATCTGCCGGCCGTGCCGGCCGACGTGCCGCGTCGCCAGGTCGCCGACCAGGACCATGGCCTGGACAAGGCGCTGGACGTGCAGCTGATCGAGAAGTGCCAACCCGCCATCCTGAGGGGCGAGAAGGTGCAGTTCATGCAGGACGTGCGCAACGTCAACCGCACGGTCGGCACCATGCTGTCCGGCGAGCTGATCAAGCACCGTCCGGAAGGTCTGCCGGACCAGTCCATCTTCATCCAGATGGAGGGCACGGGCGGCCAGAGCTTCGGTGCCTTCCTGGCCCCGGGCATCTCGCTGTACCTGATCGGCGAGGCCAACGACTACACCGGCAAGGGCCTGTCGGGTGGCCGCATCGTCGTGCGTCCGTCGATCGACTTCCGCGGTGACGCGAGCAAGAACATCATCGTCGGCAACACGGTGCTGTTCGGCGCCACCAGCGGCGAGGCCTTCTTCCGCGGCGTGGCCGGCGAGCGTTTCGCCGTCCGCCTGTCGGGCGCCACCACGGTGGTCGAGGGCACCGGCGACCACGGCTGCGAGTACATGACCGGCGGCACCGCCGTCGTGCTGGGCAAGACCGGCCGCAACTTCGCCGCCGGCATGAGCGGTGGCGTGGCCTATGTCTACGACGAGGACGGCCAGTTCGCCAAGCGCTGCAACACGGCCCAGGTCGCCCTCGACAAGGTGCTGTCGGCGGCCGAGCAGGAAGCATCGGTCGACCGCGCCATCTGGCACAAGGGCGAGACCGACGAGGCCCTGCTGAAGAAGCTGATCGAGCAGCACCACAGCTGGACCGGCTCGCTGCGTGCGCGCGAGATCCTCGACGACTGGGCGGCCGCACGCCAGAAGTTCGTCAAGGTCTTCCCGCACGAGTACAAGCGCGCGCTGGGTGAGATCAACGCCGCCAAGGCCACCGGCGAGACCATCGCCAAGGCCAAGGGTGAGCCCAAGGCCGCCGCCGCGGTCAAGGCTCCGGCCGCCAAGTAAGCCCGCACCCGAGCGACAGATCACAGGAAGAGCATCATGGGAAAAGTCACCGGCTTCATGGAGTTCGAGCGCCTGGAAGAGGGCTACGAACCGGCCGACAAGCGCGTCAGGAACTACAAGGAATTCGTCATCGGGCTGACCCCCGAGCAGGCGAAGGTCCAGGGTGCGCGCTGCATGGACTGCGGCACGCCGTTCTGCAACAACGGCTGCCCGGTCAACAACATCATCCCGGACTTCAACGACCTGGTGTATCGCGGTGACTGGGCCGAGGCCATCACCACGCTGCACAGCACGAACAACTTCCCCGAGTTCACCGGTCGCATCTGCCCGGCGCCGTGCGAGGCCGCCTGCGTGGCCAACATCAACGGCGACGCCATCGGCATCAAGTCGATCGAGCACGCGATCATCGACCGCGCCTGGGCCGAGGGCTGGGTCAAGCCGCAGGCGGCCGCCCGCAAGACCGGCAAGAAGGTCGCCGTCATCGGCTCCGGTCCGGCCGGCCTGGCCGCGGCCCAGCAGCTGGCGCGTGCCGGCCACGACGTGACGGTGTTCGAGAAGAACAGCCGTCTGGGCGGCCTGCTGCGCTACGGCATCCCCGACTTCAAGCTCGAGAAGAGCCACATCGACCGCCGCGTGGCGCAGATGGAAGCCGAGGGCGTGGTGTTCAAGACCTCCACCCTGATCGGTGCCATGCCGACCGAGGGCGCGGGTGCCAAGGTCACCAACGACGCCAAGACCGTCATCAGCGCCGAGGAGCTGAAGGCGCAGTTCGACGCCGTCGTGCTGGCCGGTGGCTCCGAGCAGAGCCGCGACCTGCCGGTGCCGGGCCGCGATCTGGACGGCATCCATTTCGCGATGGAGTTCCTGCCGCAGCAGAACAAGGTCAACGCGGGCGACAAGCTCAAGGGCCAGCTGCGCGCCGACGGCAAGCACGTGATCGTCATCGGCGGTGGTGACACCGGCAGCGACTGCGTGGGCACCAGCAACCGCCACGGTGCGGCCAGCGTCACCCAGTTCGAGGTCATGCCCGAGCCGCCGGTCAGCGAGAACAAGTCGCTGACCTGGCCGTACTGGCCGATCAAGCTGCGCACCTCGTCCAGCCATGACGAGGGCTGCGTGCGCGAGTTCGCGATCTCCACCAAGGAGTTCGTCGGCGATGGCAAGAAGGGTGGCAAGGTCACGGCCCTGAAGACCGTGGGCGTGAAGTTCGAGGGCGGCAAGCTCGTCGAGATCCCGGGCACCGAGAAGGAATACAAGGCCGATCTGGTGCTGCTGGCCATGGGTTTCACCAACCCGCTGGCGCCGGTGCTGGAAGCCTTCGGTGTCGACAAGGACGCCCGTGGCAATGCCAAGGCCGGTACCGACGACCTGGGCGGCTACAAGACCAACGCCGACAAGGTGTTCGTCGCCGGCGACATGCGCCGTGGCCAGTCGCTGGTGGTCTGGGCCATCCGCGAGGGCCGTCAGGCCGCGCGTGAGGTCGACCGTTTCCTGATGGGCGAGACCACGCTGCCGCGCTGATCCGCGCGCCACCGACGGACGGGCCCCAGGGCCCGGTCCCTTCATCGAGGCCGGTCCCTGGACCGGCCTTCGTCATTCTTGGCGAGCCCCTCACCCCGCGTTCACGCGCCCGTGCGGACCCCGTGCCACAATCCGTGGCAACCAGCATTCCAGGGGGTATGCGGACATCTGCGGTCTTCGTCCGCAGCGGTCGCCATGCGCCCCGCCGTCCCACCCTTGAGCTCCGACGCCTTCATCGAGATCGACCACGTCACGTTCGGCTATGACGAGCGGCGTCTGATCCTCAACGACCTGAGCCTGCGCTTCCAGCGAGGCCAGGTCACGTCGGTGCTGGGCAATTCCGGCTGTGGCAAGACCACGCTGCTGCGCCTGATCGGCGGCGTGCACGCACCCAACAGCGGACGTGTGGTGTTCGACGGCGAGCTGATCGACACGCGCGATCAGGCCCAGCTCTACCGCTTGCGCCGGCGGCTGGGCATGCTGTTCCAGTTCGGCGCCCTGTTCACCGACCTGTCGGTCTTCGACAACGTCGCCTTCCCGCTGCGCGAGATGAGCGACCTGAGCGAGTCGATGATCCGCGACGTCGTGCTGATGAAGCTCAATGCCGTCGGACTGCGCGGTGCCGCGGGCCTGAAGATCTCCGAGGTCTCCGGCGGCATGGCGCGGCGCATCGCGCTGGCCCGCGCCATCGCCCTCGACCCTGAGCTGATCATGTATGACGAGCCCTTCGCCGGTCTCGATCTGATCAGCATGGGCGTGGCGGCCAAGCTGATCCGCACGCTCAACGACGTCACCGGCGCCACCACGCTGCTGATCAGCCACGATGTGCCCGAGTGCATGGCCATCTCCGACTGGGTGGTGCTGCTGGCCACCGGTGGCCGCGTCGTCGCCCAGGGCACGCCGGCCGAGCTGATGGCGTCCACCGATCCGGAGGTGCGCCAGTTCGTGCGCGGCGAGCCCGACGGGCCGGTCAAGTTCCACTATCCGGCGCCCGAGATCGCGGTCGATTTCGGTCTGGCCCGTGCCGCTGACGGAGGCCGCGCATGATCGACCGCGTCGCGGCCATCGGGGCTGCCGTGCTGCGCCTGCTGGCCGGCTGGGGCCACGCGGCCCTGTTCTTCTTCTCGCTGCTGCGTGCGGTGCCGGCGGCGCTGCGGCGCTTCGGCCTCGTCGTCGCCCAGATCCACGCCATCGGCAACCGGTCGCTGGTGATCATCCTGGCGTCCGGGCTGGCGGTGGGCTTCGTGCTGGCGCTGCAGATGTACTACGCGCTGGTCACCTACGGCGCGACCGAGTCGCTGGGCCTGATCGTCAACCTCTCGCTGGTGCGCGAGCTCGGGCCGGTGGTCACCGCCTTGTTGTTCGCCGGCCGCGCCGGCACCTCGCTGACGGCCGAGATCGGCCTGATGAAGGCCGGTGAGCAGATCGCCGCGATGGAGCTGATGGCCATCGATCCGCGCGTGCGCGTGCTGGCCCCCCGCTTCCTCGGCGGCGTGATCGCGATGCCGCTGTTGGCCATCCTGTTCTCGGCCGTGGGCATCATCGGCGCCTGGCTGGTGGCGGTCGGTCTGATCGGCGTGGACGCCGGCAACTTCTGGTCGATCCAGCAAAATGGCGTCGACATCTGGCGCGATGTCGGCAACGGGGTCGTCAAGAGCGCGGTGTTCGGCGTGATCTGCACGGCCGTGGCGCTCTACCAGGGCCACGAGACCGAGGCGACGCCCGAAGGCGTCGCCTACGCCACCACCCGCACCGTCGTGACCTCGTCGCTGGCGGTGCTGAGCATGGACTTCCTGCTGACCGCGCTGATGTTCTCGTCGCCGCGCTGAGCCGCTGGCGCTGGCGGTCCTGCCGCCCTCGCGTCGGATCCTCCGACCCCGTGGTACCCGGGGTCTTTCCGCTTCCGATCCACTGGTACCACGAGATGGACGCGTCTCCCGGCAGCCGGCCTCCGTGCCGCCGTGGCGACGCGATGATGACGATGGCAAAACGAAACCTCGAGATCCTGGTCGGCCTGTTCGTGCTGCTCGGTGCGGCCGCCCTGGTCTTCATCGCGCTGAAGGCCGCCAACCTGGCCAGCTTCTCCGGCGGTGACACCTACACGCTGCAGGCCCGCTTCGACAACATCGGCGGCCTCAAGGCGCGGGCGCCGGTGCGTTCGGCGGGTGTGGTCGTCGGCCGCATCGACAGCGTCCGCCTGGATCCCAAGACCTTCCAGGGCGTGGTCACGCTGCATGTCCAGCGCACCTACCAGTTCCCGAAGGACACGGTGGCCAAGATCCTGACCGCCGGCCTGCTCGGCGACCAGTACATCGGCCTGGAGCCCGGTGGCGACGATGCCAGCCTGGCCGAAGGCGAGACCATCGCGCAGACCCAGTCGGCCGTCGTGCTGGAGAACCTGATCGGCCAGTTCATGACCGGCAAGGCGGCGGACGCTGGCAGCAGCGGCGCGGCCGCCGAGGGCGCCCAGTGATGCCGCGCCGCGGCTGCGGTGCGCCGGTGTCCCGCACGGTCGGCGGCGCCATGCAACGCCGCCTGCGCACGGCCGCGCTGGCATCGCTGATGGCGCTGGCGGCGGGTGTCGGCCCGGCCTGCGCGCAGGCGGGCGCCCAGACCACCGCTCCGTCGGAGCGATCGGCCACGGCCGGTGTGCGGTCGGCCGATCCCTGGGAGTCCTGGAACCGCAAGGTCTTCGCCTTCAACGATGTGCTGGACCGCCATCTGATGCAGCCGGTGGCCGAAGGCTACCGTGCCGCCGTGCCTCAACTGGTGCGCACCGGGATCGGCAACTTCTTCGGCAACCTCGGCGACCTGTGGTCGGCGGCCAACCACCTGATGCAGGGCAAGGGCGAGGACGGGGTGAAGATGGGGATGCGCTTCCTCACCAACACCGCCTTCGGCCTGGGCGGCGTGCTGGACTTCGCCACCGACCTCGGCCTGCCGCGCCGCAGCGAGGATTTCGGCCAGACGCTGGGCCGCTGGGGCGTCGGTGCGGGGCCGTATCTGGTGCTGCCGGTGCTGGGCCCGTCGACGCTGCGTGACACCGGTGGCCTGGTGCTGGACTACGCGAGCTACCCGACCCAGCGCATCGAGCGCGAGGCGCTGCGCTACGGCACCACCGGCCTGCGCCTGGTCGACACCCGCGCCGGCCTGCTCGACACCACCGGCCTGCTCGACCAGGTCGCCCTGGACCGCTACAGCTTCATGCGCGACGCCTGGCTGCAGCGCCGGCTCGACCAGGTGCTGGATGGCGCCGTGCCGGTCGCCCCGCTGGAGAGCTTCGACGATCCGGGCGACTCCGAGCCGGCCCCGGCCCCGGCGGCATCCGCCTCCGCACCGGCCGCTGCCGCCTCCGTTGCCCGCTGATCCGCTGATCCGCTCCGCCGTCGTGCACCGGATGCGCTGCCCGCGCGTTGTGGACGTCGGACCCTCTGTCCGTTCAGGATCCAAGACCATGTACAAGCCCCTCGTCGCCCGTCTGACCCTCGGCCTGCAACTCGCCCTCGGCGTGGCCACCGCCGGTGCGCTGGCCGTGCCGCTGGCCGCCCACGCCGCCGAGACCGCTCCCGATGCGCTGGTGCGCCAGATCTCCGGTGAGGTCATCGCCGCGGCCAAGGCCGACAAGGCCATCCAGGCGGGCGACATCCACAAGATCATCACGCTGGTCGATGCCAAGGTGATGCCGGCGCTGAACTTCGAGGTGATGACCCGCTCGGCCGTCGGTCCGCAGTGGCGCGGCGCCACCGCCGAGCAGCGCACGAAGCTGCAGGCCGAGTTCAAGACGTTGCTGGTGCGGGTCTACGCCGGTGCGCTCACGCAGATCAAGGACGCCAACGTCGAGATCCTGAAGACGCTGCCGGTGGCCGGCAGCAAGCAGGTCGTCGTGCAGTCGCAGGTCGTCGTCGGCAAGGGCGAGCCGGTCAAGCTCGACTACCGGATGGAGCCGGCCGGCGAGAGCTGGAAGGTCATCGACGTCAATGTCGGCGGCATCTGGCTGGTCGGCAGCTACCGCTCGCAGTTCGCGCAGGAGCTCAACGCCGGTGGCATCGACAACCTGATCGCCAAGCTGGTCGAGCGCAACGCCAAGGCCGCGGGCGGCAAGGGCTGAGCCGCGCCTGACCCCCGGAACACGGAGCCTGACGATGAGCCTTGCCCCGACCCTTGCCGCAGCCCTGCCCGAGCGTCTGACGATGGCCGAGGCCCGTGCGACGCTGGCGCGCCTGCAGCCGGTCTTCGACGGTGCCCAGGGCGATCTGGCGCTGGACGCGACGGCGCTGCGTGAGCTCGACAGTGCGGCGCTCGCCGTGTTGCTGCACGGCCAGCGCACGCTGCAGGCCCGCGGCCATCGCCTGCAGCTGGTCGGGGCGCCCGGCAAGCTGGGCGAGCTGGCGCGCATGTACGGCGTGGCCCCGCTCCTCGGCCTGGACTGAGGCGCGGCGCGCGGGCGCTCAGTCCGCGTCGTCCTCGCGGTCCTGGCCCGGCATCGCGTAGCGCTTGGCCCGCAGCTGGCGCTTGATCTCCTGCATCAGCGGCCGCAGCGTCGGGCCCAGCTTGAGCGCCACGCCGGTGGACAGGATGTCGACGATCATCAGGTGCAGCAGCCGCGAGACCATCGGGCTGTAGCGGTCGAAGTCCTCGGGGTGATCGGCCGCCAGCAGCACCTGGTTGTGGCTCTGCGCGAACTGCGCCAGCGGCGAGCCGCTGGCCGTCACCACGATCACCCGTGCGCCCTTGCGGCGCGCGATGTCGGCCGCGTCCAGCAGGTCACGGCTGCGGCCGGAGTTGCTGAAGATCACCGCGCAGTCGCCGGGCTTGAGCATGGTCGCGCTCATCACCTGCACATGGCCGTCGCTGCAGGCCGCGGTGTTGATGCCCAGGCGGAAGAGCTTGTGCTGCGCATCCTGCGCCACGATGCCGGAGTTGCCGACACCGTAGAACTCGATGCGCTGGCGCTTGCGGGCGCTGTCGGCCATCGCGTCGATCGCCTGCTCGAAGGCATGGCTGGTCGCGCTGTTGCGGTACTTCAGCATCGCCGCGACCGCGTTGTCGATCACCTTGACGATCAGGTCGCCTGCCTTGTCGTCCTCGTCGACCGCGCGGTGGACGAAGGGCACGCCCTCGTTGACGGTGCCGGCCAGCTTGAGCTTGAAATCGGCCAGGCCGTCATAGCCCACGCTGCGGCAGAAGCGCACCACGGTGGGCTTGCTGACATGGGACCGCTCGGCCAGTTCGGCCACCGGCAGCGAGGCGAAGCTGCGCGGATCGGACAGCAGCAGCTTGGCCACACGTTGCTCGGCCGGTGGCAGCGCAGGCATCGAGGCGCGCACGCGTTCGAGCATCGACATCGTTGTTCTCCTCAGATCGGGCGGCAGCAGCGCCGCCCAGGCGCGGGTCCGGCCGTGGCGGTGTGCCGCGGCCGGTCGGCGCTCATTGTTCCTCGTCCCAGGCGTAGCCGTCGCGCGCGACCATCGCGCTGGAGGCCGGCGGGCCCCAGCTGCCGGCGGTGTAGCCGCGCGGGCCGTTCGGGTCGTTCGCCCAGGCTTCGAGGATGGGCATCACCCAGCGCCAGGCCTGTTCCTGCTCGTCGCTGCGGACGAACAGGTTCAGCCGGCCGGCGATCGCGTCGAGCAGCAGGCGTTCGTAGGCGCCCACGCGATCGGTCGGGAAGGCCTTGTCGAAGTCCAGGTCGAGACTGACCGGCGCCAGCTGTTCGCCCTGGGCGCCGCCCTTGGCCGCCAGCAGGTGCAGCTCCAGGCCGTCCTCGGGCTGCAGCTTGATCACCAGCTTGTTGGCGCGCGCCGAGCCCGGGAAGATCGGGTGCGGCACCTCGCGGAAGTTGACGATGATCTGCGCCGCGCGGCCGGCCATGCGCTTGCCGGTGCGCAGGTAGAAGGGCACGCCGGCCCAGCGCCAGTTCTGCACCTCGGTGCGGATGGCGACGAAGGTCTCGCAGTGGCTGCCGGCCGGCACCTTGACCTCGTCGAGGTAGCCGTTGACCGACTGGCCGCCGATGCCGCCGGCCTTGTACTGGCCGCGCACCACGTCACGGGCCACGCATTCGGGCGTGAAGGGCTTGAGGCTGCGCAGCACCTTGAGCTTCTCGTCGCGGATGGCGTCGGCGTCGTTGGACGACGGCGGCTCCATCGCGATCATGGTCAGCAGCTGCAGCGCATGGTTCTGGATCATGTCGCGCAGCGCACCGGTCTTGTCGTAGTAGTCGCCACGGGTGCCCACGCCCAGGCTCTCGGCCAGCGTGATCTGGATGTTGGCGATGCTCTGACGGTTCCACAGCGGCTCGAACAGCGCGTTGCCGAAGCGCAGCGCCATCAGGTTCTGCACCGCCGGCTTGCCGAGGTAGTGGTCGATGCGGAAGGCCTGGCGCTCGTCGAAGACGGCACGCACGACGCGGTTGATCTCGAGCGCGCTGGCCAGATCGTGGCCCAGCGGCTTTTCCAGCACCACGCGCACCTTGGGGCCGTTCAGGCCGGCGGCGCCCAGCTGCTCGCAGATGACGGGGAACAGGTAGGGGCTGGTGGCCAGGTAGAGCACGGCCGTGTCGGCACCGCGCGCGTCGATCCAGTCCTTCAGGCCGGCGTAGTGCTCGGGCTTGGACAGGTCCATGCGGCGGTAGTGCAGCAGCTCGGCGAACTTCGCGAACTCCTCGTCGCTCGGGCGCTTGGCGCTGTCGACCTCGACGAAGCGGTCCTTGATGAAGGCGCGGTACTCGTCGTCGCTGCGTTCGTCGCGGGCCACGGCCAGGATGCGGCCGCCCTCGGGCAGCTTGCCGTGGCGGAAGGCCTGGAACAGCGCCGGCATCAGCTTGCGCCAGGTGAGGTCGCCGGTGCCGCCGAAGAAGACGAGATCGAAGGACATGATGAGGTCGTGGGCTGCGGGACAGCCTCGCGGGCTGTCGGAGCCGATGCGTGCCGCTGCATCGCATCGGTAACTTGGTTACGTCCTCGATCATGCATCGGTTTCTTCAGACGGTCAATCCGCGCTGCAGCACGGCGCGGCCGACCGCGGGCCGCCGGCCGGTGTGTCCGTCGGTCCGCTGGCCGGGTCCGAGGCGGCCGGCCCCGGGCCCGCGGTCAGGCCGTGGCCGGACCGGCCAGACTGGGCAGGGGCCAGCCGTGCGGCGCCTGACGCCGGTCGGCGCCCATGGGCGGGACGGGCTCGGCGAGGGCGGCGTCGGGGGCGGTCCGGCGACCGGTCCGCAGCGCGGTGTCGAAGGCCGGTACACGGCCGATCGCGTCGCCGGCCACGGCGCGCACCACGCAGACGCCATCGGCGCCCGCCGCGGCTGCGGCGCGGGCCTGGGCTTCGTCCAGGATGCCGCCGATGGCCACCACCGGGGCGCCGGCCATCCGCACCCACCAGGCCAGGTTGCGCAGGCCCTGGGCATGCCAGGGCATGGCCTTGGTCAGCGTCGGCCAGACCGGGCCGCAGGCGATGTAGCGCGGCGCCAGCGTGCGGGCGCGGCACAGCTCCCACAGCGCGTGACTGCTGATGCCCAGGCCCACCCCGCTGGCGCGCAGCGCGGCGCGGCCGGCCGTGCCGAGCGCCTGCAGGTCTTCCTGGCCCAGGTGCACGCCGTCGGCGCCCAGCTCGGCGGCCAGCGCCCCGTGGTCGTTGATGAACAGTTCGGCGCCGGCTGCGCGGCAGGCCTGGATGCCGTCGGCCAGGGTGGTGCGCAGGCGCTGCGGCCAGCCGGCATCGGGCGTGGCCGGCGTCTTGATGCGCAGCTGCAGCGTGCGCACGCCGGCGGCCAGCAGCGCGCGCAGGTGGGCGGCGTCGTCGGACAGCGCGTAGAGGTCGAGCCGGCGCGCGGATGGGGGTGGCACGGGCGCCGCCAGCAGCGCGCGCAGTGCGTCCAGATCCTCGTCCCAGCCCAGCCAGGGCAGCAGCGTGGGGTCGGCCACCGCTTCGGCGGTGGCGCGCACCGGGTGTGGCCCGGCGCCGTGGCTCAGGCCTGCGCGGCCGGCGCGCAGCGCGCCGGTGGTGACCATCTTGGCCAGCACCGCCGCGTCGGCGCTGACGAAGCCGTGGGCCAGCGCGCCGGCCAGCGCCGAGGCGTAGGTGCAGCCGGTACCGTGGGTGTGCGGGGTGTCGATGCGTGGCGCCACCATCCAGCCGGCGGCCTGCGGGCTGTCGAGCCAGTCGCAGGCCAGCGGAGGGATCGCGGGGGCCGGGTCTGCGTCGCCGGTGAGGCCGACAGGGGTCGTGGCCGCAGGGGCCCGTCGTGTTCCGGTCGGTGGTGCGTCGGCATCCGGGCGCCGGTCCGCGGTCTCCAGCGGCGCGTCACCGCCGGTGATGACGACGGTCTCGACGCCGAGCGCGCGCAGCCGGCGCGCCAGCGCGGGCAGGCGGGCGGGGGCGATCGCGTGGCCGGCCGCACCACCGGCCACACCACCGGCCGTCCCCCCGCTCGTACCATCGCCCGCCGTGCCGCCGGCCTCGGCCGCGTCGTCGCCCAGCAAGCGCTGGGCCTCGGCCCGGTTCGGCGTCAGCACGGTGGTCAGCGGCAGCAGCTCGTCGCGGTAGGCCTGCAGCGTGGCCGCGTCGGCGAAGCCGGCGCCGCTGCTGGCGCCCAGCACCGGATCGACCACCAGCGCGACCGGGCCCGGGCCCTGTGCGCGCAGCCGGCGCACCATCGCCGCCACCACCCGCACCTGCTGCGGCCCGCCCAGCAGGCCGGTCTTGATCACGCGCGGCGGCAGATCCTGGGCTAGCGCGTCGAGCTGGGCCTGCAGCAGCGCCGGATCGACCGGCGCGATGTGGGTGACGGCCGCCGTGTGCTGGGCCGTGACGGCCGCCACCACCGGGCACAGATGCACGCCGCAGGCCTCGGCCGCGCGCTGGTCGGCCGCCAGGCCGGCGCCGCCGCCGCTGTCGGTGCCGGCGATGCTCCAGACGATGGGCCGCGGGTGCTCGGCCGAGGGGGTCGCTCGGGTGTCGTTCATCGGTCCTCGCCCCTCGACCGTCAGCCCAGCAGCACCGGCGCGCCGCCCACCGGCGTGCTGGCGACGGCGAAGTCCTGGCGTGCCATCACACCGGCCCGGAAGGCGCCGCGGCCGGCCGCCACCGCATGGCCGAAGGCGCGCGCCATCGCCACCGGATCGCGGGCCTGCGACACCGCGCTGTTGAGCAGCACCGCGTCGAAGCCCAGCTCCAGCGCCTGCGCCGCGTGCGAGGGCGCGCCGATGCCGGCATCGACGATCAGCGTCACCTCGGGCAGGCGCTCGCGCAGCGTGCGCAGCGCCCACGGGTTGATCAGGCCCTGGCCGGAGCCGATCGGCGCGCCCCAGGGCATCAGCACCGCGCAGCCCACGTCCAGCAGGCGGCGGCAGGTGACCAGGTCATCGGTGCAGTAGGGCCAGACCACGCAGCCCTCGCGCACCAGCACGCGCGCGGCCTCGACCAGCTCCAGCGGATCGGGCTGCAGCGTGTGCTCGTCGCCGATCACCTCCAGCTTGACCCAGGGCGTGTCGTAGAGCTCGCGCGCCATCAGCGCCAGCTCGATGGCCTCGCGCGCGGAGCGGCAGCCGGCTGTGTTGGGCAGCAGGCGGGCGCCGCGCTCGGACAGCGCGCGCCGGATGGTGGCGATGAAGCCGTTGTCGCCGGCGGCCGACAGCGTGCGCTTCAGGCCCACCGTGACGATCTGGCTGCCGGAGGCGGTGATGGCCTCGCCCAGCACCTGCGGCGACGGATAGCCGGCGGTGCCGAGCAGGAAGCGGCTGCTCAGCGTGACGCCATCGACGCACCAGGGATCATGGGCATCGGACAGCGGGGCCAGGGCAGGGGGGACGGGGTGGGCGGTGGACATCGGGGGGTCTCCGGCAGGCGGTGGGCTCAGCCGCCGACGATGGGCTGGAACAGGCTGACGCGGTCGCCGTCGGCCAGCGCGGTGCCCGCGCGCGCGCTGCGGGCGACGAAGCGGCCGTTGACGGCGGTGGCCACCGCCGGCGGCGCATGGCCGAGGCGCTCGACCAGTTCGGCCAGCGTGCAGGGGCCGGGCAGTGCCTGGGCCTGCTCGTCGAGCAGGATGGTCAGCGGGGCGGCGGCGACGGGATCGGGGGTGCTCATGGGCGGGTGAGGGCTTCAGGCCAGTGGCGCGGCCAGATCGGCCGCCGCCAGCGCATCGTCGACGAGTGCCGGCGCCAGCAGCCAGCCGTGGCGGAACAGGCCGTTGATGCACAGCAGGCCGTGGTCGATCACGGTGCGCGGTTCGTGGTCGGGCAGGGCCGGGCGCAGGTTGCGGTCCAGCCGCAGGATGCGGGCTTCGGCCAGCGCCGGCAGCACGCTGTGGGCGGCCGTCATCAGCTCGACGGCGGTCTTCAGCGACACCTCGGAGCGGTCCTCGCTCTCGATCTCGCTGGCGCCGATGACGACGCGGTCGCCCGCGCGCGGCACGATGTAGACGCGGTGGCGCGGATGCAGCAGGCGCACCGGCCGCTGCAGGCCCAGGCCCGGCGCGTGCAGCCACACCGTCTCGCCGCGCACGCCGCGCAGATGCGGGCGGGGATCGGCCGACGCCAGGGGCCCCGCTTGCCGCGCGCCGACGCCCCGCACGTCGATCACCGTGTCGCAGCGCTGCGTGCGGCCGTCGGCCAGCACCAGTTGTCCGGCCGAGGCCTGCGTGACCGTCGCGCCCCAGTGCCAGCGCACGCCGGCCGCCGTCGCGGCCGCGGCCAGCGCCTGCAGCATCACCGGCGTGTCGATCTGCCCCTCGCCGGGCAGCAGCCAGGCGTGGGCGATGCCGTGCAGGGCCGGCTCCAGCGCGGTCAGCGCGGCGGCGTCCAGCGGCTGGGGCGCACCCAGGCCGATGGTCCGGCCCTCGGCGACGCGGGCCAGCACCCGCTGGGCGGCGCCCAGGTCGCTGCGGTGGGCCAGCATCAGGCTGCCCTGCACGCGCACCTGAGGGGCACCGTCGGGCAGGGCCTGCACCGCGGGCTCGGCCGCCAGCCGCTGCGCGATGCGCGGCCACAGCGCCAGCGAGCGCAGGCCCAGCGTCGCCACCGTCGGTCCGGCGTTGTCCAGCTCGGCCAGCGGGCTGAGCATGCCGGCCGCGGTGAAGCCGGCCGCTCCCTGACCGTCGAAGCGAGGGGCCGGTCCGTCGGCCGGGTCGAACACCTCGACCGCATGGCCGGCCACGGCCAGCCGCCAGGCGATCAGCCGGCCCAGCAGGCCGGCGCCGGCGATGCCGATGCGGGCCATGGCCTTCAGGCCTGGCCGTTGCCGGTGGCGGCCTCGGGCTGGATCGGGATGTAGAACTCGCCGCCCCGGGCCTTGAACTCGGCCGACTTCTCGGCCATGCCCTCGGCCAGCGCGGACGCCTCGTTCAGGCCCTTGGCATCGGCGTAGTCGCGCACGTCCTGCGTGATCTTCATCGAGCAGAACTTCGGCCCGCACATCGAGCAGAAGTGCGCCTCCTTCGACGAGTCCTTGGGCAGCGTCTCGTCGTGGTAGGCCTCGGCGGTCTGCGGGTCCAGGCCGAGCGCGAACTGGTCGCGCCAGCGGAACTCGAAGCGCGCCTTGCTCATGGCGTCGTCGCGGGCGCGCTGGCCCGGGTGGCCCTTGGCCACGTCGGCGGCGTGCGCGGCGATCTTGTAGGCGATGATGCCGGCCTTGACGTCGTCACGGTCGGGCAGGCCCAGGTGCTCCTTGGGCGTGACATAGCAGAGCATCGCCGTGCCCATCCAGCCGATCATCGCCGCGCCGATGGCGCTGGCGATGTGGTCGTAGCCCGGCGCGATGTCGATGGTCAGCGGGCCCAGCGTGTAGAACGGCGCTTCCTTGCAGTGCTTGAGCTGCTCGTCCATGTTGGCCTGGATCATGTGCATCGGCACATGGCCCGGGCCTTCGATCATGGTCTGCACGTCGTGCTTCCACGCGACCTGCGTCAGCTCGCCGAGGGTGCGCAGTTCGGCGAACTGGGCCTCGTCGTTGGCGTCGGCACCCGAGCCCGGGCGCAGGCCGTCGCCCAGCGAGAACGTCACGTCGTAGGCCTTCATGATCTCGCAGATCTCTTCGAAATGCGTGTACAGGAAGTTTTCCTTGTGGTGCGTGATCATCCACTTGGCCAGGATCGAGCCGCCGCGCGAGACGATGCCGGTGCGGCGCTTGGTCGTCATCGGCACGAAGGGCAGGCGCACGCCGGCGTGGATGGTGAAGTAGTCCACCCCCTGCTCGGCC
Source organism: Pseudaquabacterium rugosum (assembly GCF_038066575.1). NCBI lineage: Bacteria > Pseudomonadati > Pseudomonadota > Betaproteobacteria > Burkholderiales > Sphaerotilaceae > Pseudaquabacterium > Pseudaquabacterium rugosum. The sequence goes on from NZ_JBBUTF010000002.1 coordinate 272,494, forward strand.
TGCTCGATCAGCGTGTCGCGGAAGATCTCCCAGCTCAGGTCTTCGGCGATGCCGCCGACCTTCTCCAGCGCCTGGTAGATCGGCACCGTGCCGATGGGCACCGGCGAGTTGCGCAGGATCCAGTCGCGCGTGGTGTGGATGTTCTTGCCGGTCGACAGGTCCATCACCGTGTCGCCGCCCCAGCGGATCGACCAGACCAGCTTCTCGACCTCTTCCTCGATCGAGGAGGTCACGGCCGAGTTGCCGATGTTCGAGTTGATCTTCACCAGGAAATTGCGGCCGATGATCATCGGCTCGACTTCCGGGTGGTTGATGTTGGCGGGGATCACCGCGCGGCCGCGCGCCACTTCGTCGCGCACGAACTCCGGCGTGATGATGTCGGGAATGCGCGCGCCCATCGCGTTGCCCTTCAGGCGGGCCTCGCGCTCGGCGTCGCCCAGGTACTCGCGCATCCACTCGCGCTTGCCGTTCTCGCGAATGGCGATGTATTCCATCTCGGGCGTGACGATGCCTTGGCGGGCATAGTGCATCTGCGAGACGTTGGCACCGGCCTTGGCGCGGCGCGGCTGGCGCTGCAGGCCGGCGGCCTCGGCGCGCAGGGCCTCGATGCGGCCGCCGTCGCGCTCCTCATGCTTGCCGCCATCGTCCAGCGCCACGCGGGCGCGGCCGGTGTAGGTCTCGGTGTCGGCACGGTCGGCGATCCAGGACGAACGCACCGATGCCAGGCCCTGGCGCACGTCGATGGCCACCGACGGATCGGTGTAGGGGCCCGAGGTGTCGTAGACGGTGACCTGCTCGCCGTTGGTCAGTGCGATCTCGCGCATCGGCACCAGGATGTCGGGGCGGGAGCCGGTGACATGCACCTTGCGCGAGGCAGGGAAGGGCTCACGCGTGAGCGTCAGCAGGTCGGCGAGCTTGTCGGGGGCGTTCATCGGCGGTCTCCTCGGGCGGATGGGGGCAGCGGCTGCGTGCTCCGAGGAGGCCGTGGCACCGGGGGAGACCACCCCCGGCCCATCGCCCGTTCAGGGGCCGTGGTCGGTGGTGGACGGCTTGCGCCGATCCGGTGGCCAGGAGGCCAGGGCTCTTCTTCCGCCGGTACTAACCGGTTCAAGTTCGCGGGTTCGGACAGATCCATCTCAGCGGGCCTTGTCGGCCTGCACCCCGGAGCGGGGCGGAGTATGGCACGCACGTCCGCGGCCGGGCAAGGCGCCCGCCGGACCGCCGTCCGTGGTGCGGGGGCGACAGCCGGGCGTGCCATCCCCCACGCCCGCGGGGCTGCCGGCCATGGGGGGCCGTAACCGGCTCGGAACCCGCTGCCACGTGATCCGGTTCTAATGCGGGTGGACGCGCCGGCGACGGCCCCGAGGAGACGGGCCGGCCGCGCGCAGCGGCTCCGCGCCCGGCGTGGGGTCGATCGTGTTCATCCCCCTGAAGGCGCCCCGGGCGCCCCACGCCTGCCATGAACCAGCTCGATCAGCTCAAGCAATACACCACCGTCGTCGCCGACACCGGCAACTTCAAGCAGCTGGCGCAGTTCGCGCCGCAGGACGCGACGACCAATCCCTCGCTGATCCTGAAGGCCGTGCAGCAGGCCGAGTACCTGCCGCTGCTGACCGAGACGGTGGCCGCCCACCGCGGTGCACCGCTGGACGTCATCGTCGACCACGTGCTGGTGCGCTTCGGTCTGGAGATCCTGAAGGTCGTGCCGGGCCGCGTCTCGACCGAGGTCGACGCCCGCCTGAGCTTCGACACCGAGGCCACGCTGGCCCGTGCCCGCCGCATCATCGGCCTGTACGAGGCCGCCGGCATCCCGAAGGAGCGGGTGCTGATCAAGATCGCCTCGACCTGGGAAGGCATCCAGGCCGCCAAGGTGCTGGAGACCGAAGGCACGCGCTGCAACCTGACGCTGCTGTTCGCGTTCTGCCAGGCCGTGGCCTGCGGTGACGCCAAGGTGCAGCTGATCAGCCCCTTCGTCGGCCGCATCTACGACTGGTACAAGAAGCAGGCCGGCGCCGCCTGGGACGAGGCCGCCAAGGCCGGCCCGAACGACCCCGGCGTGCAGAGCGTCGAGCGCATCTACGCCTACTACAAGAAGCACGGCATCGCCACCGAGGTGATGGGCGCCAGCTTCCGCAACGTCGGCCAGATCACCGCGCTGGCCGGCTGCGACCTGCTGACCATCAGCCCCGATCTGCTGAGCGCACTGCAGGGCGCCGACGTGCCGCTGGTCCGTCGCCTGGACGCCGAGGCCGCCCGCGCCGCCGACATCCCGGCCGTGCAGCAGGACGAGAAGGCCTTCCGCTGGGCCCTCAACGAGGACGCCATGGCCACCGAGAAGCTGGCCGAGGGCATCCGCGCCTTCGCCGTCGATGCCGGCAAGCTCGACACGATGATCCTGGCCGCCTGACGTTCATTGCAAGGAGCACGACCGATGGACGCCAAGCGCTGTGACCAGACCGTCGCCTGGGGTGCGCTGCAAGGCCACTTCGAGGCCCATGGCCGCCAGCTGGACCTGCGCGCGCTGTTCGCGCAGGACCCGCAACGCTTCGACCAGTTCAGCCTGCAGGCGCCGGAGGTCTTCGCCGACCTGTCGAAGAACCGCTGGGACGTGGCCACCCGCACCCACCTGCTGGCCCTCGCCCGCGAGTGTGGGCTGGAGGCCCGCCGCGACGCGATGCTGCGCGGCGAGCCGGTCAACGCCACCGAGGGCCGGGCGGTGCTGCACACCGCGCTGCGCGCCCCGCGCGGCCAGGCCCCGTTCAGCGACGAGGTCCACGGCGTGCTCGACCGCATGCTGGCCTTTGCCGAGGAGGTGCGCGACACCGCCCGCAGCGGCATCCGCCACATCGTCAACATCGGCATCGGCGGCTCCGACCTGGGCCCGCAGATGGTGGTGCCGGCGCTCGACGCCTTCTGCCATCCGGGCCTGACGCTGCACTTCGTCAGCAATGTCGACGGCCACGACATCACGCCGGTGCTGCGTCGGCTCAAGCCGTCGGAGACGCTGTTCATCATCGCCAGCAAGACCTTCACCACGCAGGAGACGATGGCCAATGCCGCGGTGGCGCGGCAGTGGTTCCTCGATGCGGGCGGAGAGGCGTCGGCGATCGCGCGGCATTTCGTCGGCGCGACGACCAACCTGAAGGCGGCGGCCGATTTCGGCATCACCACCACCTTCGGCTTCTGGGACTGGGTCGGCGGGCGCTACAGCCTGTGGAGCGCGATCGGCCTGCCGATCGCCATCGCCATCGGCTCGGACCATTTCCGTGAGCTGCTGGCCGGCGCCCACGCGATGGACCGCCACTTCGCCACCGCGCCGCTGGAGCACAACCTGCCGGTGCTCATGGGCCTGCTGGACGTCTGGTACCGCAACTTCCACGGCTTCTCCAGCCGCTCGGTCGCGCCCTACCACCAGGGCCTCAAGCGCTTCGCCGCCTATCTGCAGCAGCTGGAGATGGAGAGCAACGGCAAGTGCGTCGACCTCGACGGCCAGCCGCTGCCCTACGGCACCAGCCCGGTGGTCTGGGGCGAGGCCGGCACCAACGGCCAGCACGCGTACTTCCAGATGCTGCACCAGGGCACGGACGTGATCCCGGTGGAGTTCATCGCCGTCCAGCATCCGACCCATCCGCATGCCGACCTGCACCGCAAGGCGCTGGCCAACTGCCTGGCGCAGAGCCAGGCGCTGATGCTGGGCAAGTCGACCGAGCAGGCGCTGGGCGAGCAGGCGCCGACCGCCTCCGACCAGCTGGGCAAGCTGACCGTGGCGCGCCACCGCACCTTCCCCGGCAACCGGCCGAGCACGACGCTGGTGCTGGAGCGCCTGACGCCGCGCGCGCTGGGCGCGCTGATCGCGCTCTACGAGCACCGGGTCTGGACCAGCGGCGCCCTGTGGGGCATCAACAGCTTCGACCAGTGGGGCGTCGAGCTGGGCAAGGCGCTGTGCAACGCGCTGCTGCCGCGCCTGGAAAGCGGCGCGACCGACGGGCTGGATGCCAGCACCGCCGGTCTGCTGGCCCGCCTGACGCGCTGAGCGTCCGGCCTGCCGTGGGGCGGCCGGGCCAGGGGCCCGGCGACCGCCCAGTCAGAAGGTTTCCCAGTCGGCCTCGGCGCTGGCTGGCGACGGTGCGGCGGCCGGTGCGGAACGCGGCGCCGGGCTGGCGGCCCGCGGGGCCGGCGCGGCCGCCGGGCGCGGCGCCGGGGTGCCCGACAGATGGGCGGTGCGCGGGCTGACCGGCGCTGCCGTCGCGCGGTGGCTGCCGCCATCCTGGCCGATGCGGAAGGTGCCGACCAGCTCGGCCAGACGGGCCGCCTGCTGCTTCAGGCTTTCAGCCGCGGCCGCGCTCTGCTCGACCAGCGCCGCGTTCTGCTGCGTCACCTGATCGAGCTGGTTGACCGCGTCGCCGACCTGGCTGATGCCGGCGTTCTGCTCCTGCGAGGCATTGGCGATCTCGGTGATCATGCCGCTGACCCGCTGCACCTGGGAGACGATGTCGCCCATCGCGCTGCCGGCCTGATCGACCAGGCGGCTGCCGGTCTCGACCTTCTCCACGCTGCTGCTGATCAGCGTCTTGATCTCGCGCGCGGCTTCGGCCGAGCGCTGGGCCAGCGTGCGCACCTCACCGGCCACCACCGCGAAGCCGCGGCCCTGTTCGCCGGCGCGGGCGGCTTCGACCGCGGCGTTCAGGGCCAGGATGTTGGTCTGGAAGGCGATGCCGTCGATGGTGCCGATGATCTCGGCGATCTTGCGCGAGGCGCCCGAGATCTCCTGCATCGTCGAGACGACCTCGCCGACCACCTCGCCCCCGCGCTCGGCGGCCTGGGCCGCGGTGCTGGCCAGACGGGTGGCCTCCTGCGCGGTGTCCGAGGTCGAACGCACGACGCCGGTCATCTCCTCCATCGAGGCCGCCGTCTCCTCCAGGTTCGAGGCCTGCTCCTCGGTGCGCTGGCTGAGGTCGGCATTGCCGGTGGCGATCTGCGAGGAGCCGGTGGCGATGCTGTCACTGGCGCTGCGCACGTCGCTGACCAGGCGGCGCAGGTTGTCGTTCATCACCGCCAGCGACTGCAGCAGGCGGCCGGGTTCGTCGTCGGCGGTGTCGTTGATGTGGCTGGTCAGGTCGCCGCGGGCCACGGTGTCGACCATCTCCGCGGCACGGGCCACCGGCTGGGTGATCGAGCGGGTGACGGCCCAGGCCAGGCCCGAGCCCGTGGCCAGCGCGACCAGCAGCAGGCCGGTGATGATCAGGTTGGCCTGGCGGTAGCCCGCGTCCGCCTTCGCGACCGAGCTCACCGAGCCTTCCTCGTTGACGGCGATCAGCTCTCCGACGATGGCCATGGCCTCGCCGAACATCCGCGCGGCATCGCCGGTGGCGAGCTGACGCGCGTCCGTGAACCTGGCGTCGCCCTCGGCCGCCAGGGCCATCAGGCGGTCGTCGGTTTGTCGGTAGCGGTCCCAGGACGCGGACAGGCGGTCATAGATCGCCTGTTCCGACGGCGAGGAGATCAGCGCCTTGTAGTGCTTGTGGGCCTCGGGCAGCTCCGTGTCGAACAGCTGGCGGCGGCGCTGCTCCGCGGCCTGCCGCTGGGCCGGCTCCGTGGCCAGCACCACGTTCAAGGTCGCATTGCGGGCACCGTTGCTCAGGCTGCGGATGTCGGCCAGTGCCTTGATGCTGGGCAGCCAGTTGGTGCCGAGGTCGACGACATCGGTCTGGATGCTGCGCAGCATCCACAGGCCGGTGCCGGCAATCAGCGACAGCAGCAGCAGCAGGCTGCCGAAGCCCAGGCCCAGGCGCGGGCCGATGCGCAGGGCGCGCAGATTCATGTTCAGGTCTCCGTCGATGGGGGGCACGTGCCAGGCGCGGCGCCGTGGGCGCGTTGCGGGAAGGTGCGCGTGCCGTGTCCTCCACGGTTTCGGCGGCTCGACGTCGAACTGAAGGGTAGGGGCGAGGGCCGTCTTGATCCTTCGCACTCTGCGGCCCGGGGGCCGGCGCGGGTGCGCGCGGGGGCCTGTCAGTGGCCGGCTGGCGCCAGGCCCAGCGTGGCGATCAGCCAGGGCAGGTGCGCGTCGAAGTCCGACAGCGCATGGTCGCTGCCGGGGATCACGCGCAGGCCGGCGGCCGCGGCATGGCGGGCGCGCATCTCGGCGGCGTCCAGCACCTCGTCGCCCTCGGCGATCAGGGCGGCGTAGCGCTGCGGCGCGTGGAGCGTGGCCGGCGCCATCGCGCGCAGCGCGGCCACGTGCTCAGGACCGAAGTCGAAGGACAGCGCCGGGTCGTGCCAGGCCGTCAGGCGGCCGATGTGGCGGGCCAGATCGCGCGCCGGATCGACCGCCGGGTTCAGCAGCAGCGCGCGGCAGCCCCGGGCCTCGGCCACCACGCAGGCGTAGAAGCCGCCGAGCGAGCTGCCGATGACGGCCATGCCCGCGGCCGGCCAGTCGCCGGTCAGCGCATCGATCAGGGCCAGCGCCGCGTCGGGGTCCGGTGGCAGCTGCGGACAGCACCAGACCAGATCGGGCCGCTGCGCCGCCACCCAGTCCGCCAGCCGCTGCGCCTTGAACGAGCGCGGCGACGAGCGGAACCCGTGCAGGTAGAGCAGATGGGTCAGTGGCGGGCCGGCGAGCGGCGCGTCGGCCGGCGGCGACGGTGCCTGCAGGGCCGGCGCAGCGCGCTCAGCCACGGCGCGCCAGCGCCTCGATCAGCTGGCCGTGGATGCCGCCGAAGCCGCCGTTGCTCATCACCAGCACATGGTCGCCCGGCCGTGCGGCCTTGACCACCTGGGTGACCAGCTTGTCGATGCTGTCGGCCACCTGGGCCTGTTCACCCAGCGGTGCCAGCACGTCGGTGGCGCGCCAGCCGTAGTCGCCCTGCAGGCAGAACGACAGGTCGGCCTCCTCCAGCGCCCAGGGCAGCTGCTGGGCCATGGTGCCCAGCTTCATCGTGTTGCTGCGCGGCTCGAAGACGGCCAGGATGCGCGCCAGCCCGACGCGCCGGCGCAGGCCGTTGACGGTGGTGCGCATGGCCGTCGGATGGTGGGCGAAGTCGTCGTAGACCTTGACGCCGCCGGCCTCGCCCTTGAGCTCCAGGCGCCGGCGCACGTTCTCGAAGCTGGCCAGTGCGGCCGCGGCCACCTCGGGCGCGACGCCGACGTGCTCGGCCGCGGCGATCGTCGCCAGCGCGTTGAGCTGGTTGTGCTCGCCCAGCAGGCCCCATTCGACGCGGGCGATCTTCAGGCTGCCGCGCAGCACGTCGAAGGCATGCGGCTCACCGCGGGCGCGCAGGCTGCCGGGCTCCTCCTTGCGGGCGCCGAAGCGCTGCACCTCGCTCCAGCAGCCGCGCTGCAGCACGCGGGCCAGCGCCTCCTCGCGGGTGTTGACGACCAGCCGGCCGGCGGCCGGCACGGTGCGCACCAGGTGGTGGAACTGGGTCTCGATCGCGGCCAGGTCCGGGAAGATGTCGGCGTGGTCGTATTCGAGGTTGTTGAGCACCGCGGTGCGCGGCCGGTAATGCACGAACTTGCTGCGCTTGTCGAAGAAGGCGGTGTCGTACTCGTCGGCCTCGATGACGAAGGGCGTGCGCGCGCCGTCCGCGCCGTCCCGCCGGCCCAGCCGCGCCGAAACGCCGAAATTGAGCGGTACGCCGCCGACCAGGAAACCCGGCTGCAGGCCGGCGTGCTCCAGCACCCAGGCCAGCATCGAGGTGGTGGTGGTCTTGCCGTGGGTGCCGGCCACGGCCAGCACATGGCGGCCCTGCAGCACGTGCTCCGACAGCCACTGCGGGCCGCTGGTGTAGGCCGCGCCCGCATCCAGGATGGCCTCCATCAGCGGGTTGCCGCGGCTGACGACGTTGCCGATCACGAACAGGTCGGGCTGGAGCGCCAGCTGGTCGGCGCCGAAGCCCTCGATCAGCTCGATGCCGAGGGCGCGCAGCTGGTCGCTCATCGGCGGGTAGACGTTGGCGTCGCAGCCGGTGACGCGATGGCCGGCCTCGCGCGCCAGCGCCGCCAGACCGCCCATGAAGGTGCCGCAGATGCCCAGGATGTGGATGTGCATGGCGGCGATTCTAGGAGGCGGTCGATGGCGTGACGGCCGCGTGGCGCTCGGCATCCCTGCACATCGGCGCGCGGGTCCGCGGGGCGCCGGAGCCGGGGGTGTCCGCGGCCCGGTCGCAGGTCTCAGGCGGGCGTGACCGCGCGCACCATCCCGCCGCGCAGCACCTCGGCCACCAGCCAGGACGGGCCTCCCTGGTGGGCCAGCCACTGCGCGCGGGCCGCCGCCGGATCGGGCCGGCCGACGCAGGCCCACAGCGGGTCCCAGAAGCCGGGTGCCGGCTCGACCGGATGGCGGCGCTGCCAGCGGCCGTCCAGCAGCTGGCCGATCGGCGTGCGGCCGGCCAGCAGCGCCTCGCGGTCGGCGGCGTCGAGCCCGGCCAGCGGCAGATAGCTCAGGCTGTCGAGCAGCACCGTGCCGTCGGCCGCGCACAGGCTGATCAGACGCTGCAGGCAGGGGCCGGGCGGCGGGGCGTCGCGCGGCGGCAGCGGCGCCTGTGCGGGCAGCGCCGGCAGCGGCACCTGCGCATGGACGATGACGTGGACCGGGCCACCGCTCAAGGCCTCGGCGGCGCGGGTCATCGAGCCATCGTGGGCGCGCAGCAGGCGCAGCACGGCGGCGGCGGCCGGGTCGCGCGCGGCCAGCGGGCCGAGCGCCGTGCGCGGCCGGTCGAGATCGGTGCCCAAGGCCGGCGTCAGACCGCCAGGCTCTGGCGGCCGGACCAGCTCTCGCCCGGGGCCACCGTGACCGGCTCGCCGATCAGCGCGGCCTCGACGCACAGGAAGCGTGGCCAGTCCTCGTCGGGCAGGTCGGGCAGGGCGGCGGCCTTGGCCGGGCCCGGGTTCCACACCACCACGTCGGGCAGGCCCTCGGCGGTGATGCCCATGCGCCCCATGTGGGTGGCCAGGATCAGCGGCTGCTTGTCGGCCCCGCCGGCGTTCCAGTAGATGCGGTCGATCTCGCCGACGAAGCTCATCGGGTCGAACTCCTGGCGGTGGGTCTCGTCGATCACCGTGTCCAGGTACTCGACGCCGAACAGGCCGCCCAGGCGCGAGCGGCGCACGTCGTCGACCTTGAAGTAGCTGTGCAGCGCGCCGGTGAAGGTCATCGGCGTGTCGCCGCTGTTGGTGATGGCCAGCTCGATGTCGAGCTCCAGGCCGCTCAGGACCAGCGTCAGCTCGGCCTCGAAGCCCTGCGGCCAGATGGCCCGGGTGGCCGCGTCGTCGCGCAGCGTCAGCACGCCGATGGCGGCACCGGCGCGCACCGCCGACTGCTGCGCATCCCACTGCCAGGCGCGGTCGCGCACCAGGCCATGCTTGCAGGGCAGGGGGCCACGCATGTTGAACTGTGGCCAGCACACCGGCACACCGCCGCGCACCGCGGTGCCGGGGCCGAAGCCGGTGGTCGGCGAGACGTAGAAGCGCTCCTGGTCGCCGGCCGGAATCCAGCTGACGATGTGGGCGCCGTGCAGCAGCACGGTGGCTTCGGCCCCGTCCGGGGCGACCAGCCGCATGGCGGGCTGGCCCATGAACTCGACGGCTTCGATCACGGGTGGAGGATCCTTGTTCTGACGGTCAGGTGGAGCGGCTGCGCGATCCGTCCGTGCACAGGGGCGGCGGACGGCGGCCGACTCACAGGGTGCGCATCACCTCGCGCGCGGCCTCGATGGTCGCGGCGATGTCGGCGTCGGTGTGGGCGGCGCTGACGAAGCCGGCCTCGTAGAGCGCCGGGGCCAGGTAGACGCCGCGGTCCAGCAGGCCGTGGAAGAAGCGGTTGAAGCGTGCGTTGTCGCTCGTCATCACCGCCTGGTAGTGCTGCGGCAGCTCCGGCAGGAAGAAGAAGCCGAACATGCCGCCCTGGCTGTCGGTGACGAAGGGCACGCCGGCCGCCCGTGCGGCCTCGGCCAGGCCGTCGACCAGCGTGCGCGTCTTGGCGCCCAGCGCCTCGAAGAAGCCGGGCTGGCGGATCAGGCGCAGCGTGGCCAGACCGCAGGCGGTGGCCACCGGATTGCCCGACAGCGTGCCGGCCTGGTAGACGCCGCCCAGCGGCGCCAGGTGCTTCATGACCTCGCGCGTGGTGCCGAAGGCCGCCAGCGGCATGCCGCCGCCGATCACCTTGCCGAACACGCTGATGTCCGGGCGGAAGCCGGGAATCGCCTGCGCGTACAGCGACTGCGCGCTGCCGAGGGCGACGCGGAAGCCGGTCATCACCTCGTCGAAGACGAACAGCGCGCCGTGCCGGTCGCACAGCTCGCGGATGCGGGCGACGAAGGGCACCTGCGCGCGCACGAAGTTCATGTTGCCGGCGATCGGCTCGATCATCACGCAGGCGATGCGGTCGCCGTGCTGCGCGAAGGCGGCCTCGATCTGCTCGACGTTGTTGTATTCGAGCACCAGCGTGTGCTGTGCGACCTCGGGCGGCACGCCGGCGCTGGTCGGGTGGCCGAAGGTGGCCAGACCCGAGCCGGCCTTGACCAGCAGCGCATCGGCATGGCCGTGGTAGCAGCCCTCGAACTTGATGATCATCGAGCGGCCGGTGGCGCCGCGCGCCAGGCGGATGGCGCTCATGCCGGCCTCGGTGCCCGAGCTGACCAGGCGCACCTGCTCAATCGACGGCACCTCGGCCACGATGGCCTCGGCCAGCTCGATCTCGCGCTCGGTCGGCGCGCCGAAGCTGAAGCCCTCGACGGCGGCGCGCTGCACCGCCTCCAGCACCTCGGGATGGCCGTGGCCGAGGATCATCGGGCCCCAGGAGCCGATGTAGTCGATGTAGCGCTGGCCGGCCGCGTCCCACATGTACGGGCCCTGGGCGCGGTCGATGAAGCGCGGCGTGCCGCCGACGGCGCGGAAGGCGCGCACCGGCGAGTTGACGCCGCCGGGAATCACGCGCTGGGCGCGTTCGAACAGGACCTGGTTGCGGTCGGGGACGGAGCTGGACATCGGGCGGGTGACGGCTGCGGGGTGGCGGGGCGGCCGCGGCGGGGCGCGGCCTGCGGCGGCGGTGGCCGGCCGCTCAGTGCATGCGGCGCGGGCTGGGCTTGGCCTTGGCGGCCGGGGCGTCCTCGGTGGCCTGCGCCTCGGCTTGCGCGCGGGCGGCTTCCTCGGCGGCCAGGGCCTCCTCGTCCTCGGGCGGCAGGGCCCAGAAGAACCGGTCGGGGATCACGGCGCCCATGCCGGGGCGGAAACCGGCATCCAGCGTCTGGTCCATGAAGGCCAGGGCCTCGCTGACCGCGGCCTGCAGCTCGGTGCCGGCGGCCAGCAGCGCGGCCAGCGCGGCGCTCAGCGTGTCACCGGCGCCGACGAAGCCGGTGTCGAACATCTCGAACTTCTCGCCGGCCAGCGCGCCCTGGGCCGAGGCCAGCACGTTGTCGATGAACTGCTCGGGCGGCGCACCGGTGCGCGAGGCCTTGGCCGGCAGCATGATGCCGGTCACCAGCACGTAGCGCGTGCCGTGCTCGGCCGCGGCCACGGCCAGCTCGCGGGCCGACGGCGGACGCTCGCTGTCCCACTCGGGCAGCAGGAAATCGGTCAGCGTCTTGTGGTTGCCCACCAGCAGCTCGGTGGCCGGCAGGATCAGTTCGCGGAAGGCGTCCAGATAGGGCTGGGCCTCGTCGTCGTCGAGCCAGCTCAGGTTGGGCAGATGGCTGACCAGCGGCAGATCGGGGTAGTCCGACAGGATCTCGGCCACCGCGCTGACGCCGTCGGCGCTGCCGAGGAAGCCGACCTTCCAGGCCGAGACGGTGATGTCCTCCAGCACGGAGCGGGCCTGCTCGACGATCACGTCGGCGTCGATCGCGTGCTGGTCGAAGATCTCGGCCGAGTCGCGCACCATCACGCTGGTGGTCACCGGCAGGGCGTGCGCGCCCATGGCCGCCAGCGTGGCGACGTCACCGGCCAGGCCGCCGGCGCCGCTCGGGTCGGTCGCGTTGAAGCTCATCACGCAGGCCGGGGCCGCCGCCTCGGTCTGGCCCTCTTCCGGGGACCCGGGCAGGGCATCGGCCGGGGTCTCGGCGGGGGCACGGGGGGACTTGGGGTTCATGGCGGATCGGGGGGCAGGCTGCCGCGCGGGCCGGTGGAGGGCAGGACGCCAGGGCCGCGGCGTCGATCCCCCAGAACGCCGGTGCCGCGCAGGGCAGCCACGCAGCTACGCTTGGCTACAATGACTTTTCCATTGTAGTGACCTCCCTCGATACCGTGACTGAACCGTGCACCTGGATGTGCCTCATCTGTGGCTGGATCTATGACGAGGCCGCCGGCGACCCCGAACACGGCATCGCCCCGGGTACGGCCTGGGCCGATGTGCCGATGAACTGGACCTGCCCCGAGTGCGGCGCCCGCAAGGAAGACTTCGAGATGGTGCCGGTCTGACGGCCGTCGCCTGAACGCCCGAACCGTCCGTCCGGCCCCGAGGTCGCCTGTCCCGTCGTGGAGTACCCCATGGAGTCCCTGAGCCTGTCCGATGACGGCGGTCGCCGTGTCGCGGCCTTCAAGGTGCTGGTCATCGATGACAGCAGCACGATCCGGCGCAGCGCCGAGATCTTCCTCAAGCAGGGCGGGCACCAGGTCGTTCTGGCCGAGGACGGTTTCGACGCGCTGGCCAAGGTCAACGACCATGCGCCGGACCTGATCTTCTGCGACATCATCATGCCGCGCCTGGACGGCTACCAGACCTGCGCGATCATCAAGCGCAATCCGCGCTTCGCCCATGTGCCGGTGATCATGCTGTCGTCCAAGGACGGCCTGTTCGACAAGGCCCGCGGCCGCATGGTCGGCTCCGAGGAGTACCTGACCAAGCCCTTCACCAAGGAGCAGTTGCTGCGCGTGGTGCAGGACTTCGGTCCGGCGGAGGCCGCGCTCGGCCTCGACGGTGCGGCCTCCTGAGGCCCGCAACCCCATGAGCAGTGCCTCGACCGGACGTGCGGCGCGTCCGCCGGGGCTGACAATCCGGCTGCACACAGCAGACAGACAACGAGGGAAGCCGCATGCCCGTCCACAAGATCCTGGTCGTCGACGACTCCAAGACCGAGCTGCACCATCTGTCGGAGCTGCTCGGCCGGCACGGCTATGCGGTGCGCACGGCCGAGTCCGGGGACGAGGCGTTGCGCAGCCTGGCGGCCGAGCGGCCTGACCTGGTGCTGATGGACGTGGTGATGCCCGGCCAGAACGGCTTCCAGCTGACGCGCCAGATCACCCGCGATCCGCGCTGGATCGACCTGCCGGTGATCATCTGTACCAGCAAGAATCAGGAGACCGACCGGGTCTGGGGTCTGCGCCAGGGGGCGCGCGATTACGTCGTCAAGCCGGTCCAGGCCGACGACCTGATCGCCAAGATCAGGCAACTGGGCTGAGCCCGGCTGCAGGCAGCGGGCAGCAGGCGGCGGGATGGCGAACAAGCAAGCGTTGAGGGAACTGCAGAGCCGGCTGGCCGAGCGCATGCAGCAGGTGCGCGACGAGCCGCGCGGCCTGTCGTGGCTGGCGCTCGACAGCGCCGGTCTCGGCCTGCTGGTGCCGCTGCAGCAGGCCGGCGAGATCTTCGAGCTCGGCGCCTTGCTGCCGGTGCCGCACACGCGGCCCTGGATGGCCGGCGTGGTCAACCTGCGCGGCAGCGTGCACACGGTGGTCGATCTGGCGCAGTTTCTCGGTTTGCGCGAGGCGGCCGCGGCGCCGCCGCGCGAGCGCGGGGCCCAGCTGGTGGCCTTCAATGCCGCGCTCGGCGTCAATGTCGCGCTGCTGATCGACCGGCTGCTCGGGCTGCGCCATGCGGCCGACATGGCGCCGGTCGACGAGGCGGGCGCAGAGGCTTCCGGGCGTCCGGCCTTCGCCAGCTGGCGGTGGCGCGATGCCGCCGGCCGCCAGTGGCAGGAGCTGAATCTGGCCGAGCTGGCGCGTTCGCCGGCGTTCCTCGGCATCGCGGCCTGACCATGGCGCCACGGTTCCGGGTCGCCCCACACGACCGCCCCTGGCGGGGGTGGGTCCGTATGCTCGGCTATCACGACAGATGGGTGGCGCACCGGCCTGGTGGCTCCGTGGTCCTGACCGACGGCCCCGCGGCCGCCGATCGGCCCCGGGGCTGCGGTCGCCACCGCGGATGAGATCAAGGGGAAGAAATGGGTTTCCTGGACAAGCTCAAGACCAAGGGTCCGCAGGACACGGTCAGTGAGGATTCGCGGGTGCCGGCCAACTTCGACGAGTTCCAGGCGGCCGTCGATGCCGGACACATCGCCGAGGCGCCGGCCGACATGGACAGCCGCATGGCCGAGCCGGCGGCGTCTCCGCCCTCCGAGGCCTCGACGCTGGTCGATCCGGACTCGGTGCTGTCGGCCGATGCCGCGGCCCAGGCCGGCCCGACCGAGTTCGTCGATTCACGCCAGATGCTGCCGATCGAGCCGGCGACGCTGGACGTGCCGCCGCCCGGCAAGCCGCTGCCGCTGATCGGGCACCGTCCGCTGCAGCAGCAGCAGCGTCTGCTCGGCGGCCTGCTGGTCGGTGGTCTGGTGCTGCTGGCCGGCAGCACGGTGCTGGGTCTGGCCGCGGCCAACCGGCAGTCGGGCCAGATCGCCGCCGTCGGTGCGGCACAGATGCAGGCCCAGCGCCTGGCCAAGTCGATGACCCAGGCCGTGCTCGGCCATGCGCCGGCCTTCGGCGAGGTGCGCGAGTCCTCGGCGGTGCTGGTGGCCCATGTGCGGGCCCTGCGCGATGGCTCCGACACCGTCGCGTCCGTCGGCGGTGCGGCCGCGGCGCCGCTGCCCGAGCTCGGCCCGCTGGTCGACAACGCCGAGAAGGCGGCCAATGCCGTGTTGAGCCAGGAGCGCACGCTGACCCAGGTCGGCCAGGCGCTGCGCAGCATCAGCCGCTCGTCCGGCGAGCTGCTGGAGAGCACCGAGCAGCTGGCGCAGCAGAAGCTGGCCCAGGGCGCCGGCCCGGTCGAGGCCGCGGCCGTCAGCCAGCTGGTCATGCTGACCCAGCGCATCGGCAAGAGCGCCAGCGAGTTCCTGACCATCGAGGGCGTCAGCCCCGAGGCGGTGTTCCTGCTCGGCAAGGACCTGAACACCTTCAACGACGTCGCCCACGGCCTGCTCGAAGGCAATGCCGATCTGCGTCTGCCGGGCACCACCGATGCCGCGTTGCGTGAGCGGCTGCAGGGCCTGATCAAGCAGTTCGATGGCGCGCGGCAGCAGGCCGCACCGCTGCTGGGCAACATGCAGGCGCTGGTGCGGGCCCGCGAGGCCCAGATCGGCGTGCTGCGCGACAGCGAGCCGCTGCGCCGCAAGCTCGAGACGATGCAGCTGGCGCTCGCCGGCTCCGGCGGGATGAGCCCGCTGCACCTGGCCGGTCTCGGCGTCTCGGCGCTGCTGATCGTGCTGGCCGGCTGGGGGCTGCTGCAGCTCTACGTGTCCGACCAGGCCTGGCGCGCCCAGCTCGCCGAGCAGCAGCGCCAGGAGGCCGAGCGCCTGGAGCAGGAGGCCAAGCGCGTCAACGACGCCAACCAGGCCGCCATTCTTCGCCTGATGAACGAGCTGCAGGCCGTCTCCGAGGGCGACCTGACCCAGCAGGCCACCGTGACCGAGGACATCACCGGCGCCATCGCCGACTCGGTGAACTACACGGTCGAGGAGCTGCGCAGCCTGGTCTCCCAGGTGCAGGGCACGGCCGAGCGGGTGACGGTGACCACCCAGCTGGTCGAGGACACCTCGACCGAGCTGCTGGCCGCCTCCGGCGAGCAGCTGCGCGAGATCCGCGAGACCGGCGACTCGGTGGTCAAGATGGCCCAGCGCATCAACGAGGTGTCCGGTCAGGCCCAGCGCTCGGCCGAGGTCGCACGCAACTCGCTGAAGGCGGCCGAATCCGGCCAGCGGGCGGTGCAGAACTCGATCGACGGCATGAACGCGATCCGCGACCAGATCCAGGAGACCTCCAAGCGCATCAAGCGCCTGGGCGAGTCGTCCCAGGAGATCGGCGAGATCACCGAGCTGATCTCGGACATCACCGAGCAGACCAACGTGCTGGCGCTCAATGCCGCCATCCAGGCCGCCTCGGCCGGTGAGGCCGGCCGCGGCTTCTCGGTCGTGGCCGAGGAAGTGCAGCGGCTGGCCGAGCGCTCGGCCGATGCCACGCGCCAGATCACGGCTCTGGTCAAGACCATCCAGGCCGACACCCAGGACGCGGTCGGCGCCATGGCGCGTTCGACCCAGGGCGTGGTCGATGGCGCGCAACTGTCCGATGCGGCCGGCGCCGAGCTGGCCAACATCGACCGCGTGACCCGCCAGCTGGCCGAGCTGATCGAGGACATCTCGGCCCAGGCCCTGCGCGAGGCGCAGTCGGCCAACGTGGTCGTCGAGAGCATCCACCACATCTCGGCCGTGACCGAACAGACCGCCGAAGGCACCAGCTCCACCGCCCAGATGGTGCGCGAACTCTCGCGCACCGCCGAGGAGCTGAAGCAGTCCGTGGCCCGATTCAAGATCTCCTGATCCCACCCGCGGCCGCAGCGCCGAAACCGCATGGTCTCCACTCCCCAAGGCCCGGCCGACGACCTCAGCACCCTGTCCTGGGTCCAGGAAGAACTGCGGCGATCCCTCGAAGGCGTCAACAAGGCGCTGAAGCGGCATCTGAAGGAGCTCGACGCCGGGGGTGACCTCGATGCCGCGGATCCGGCCGTCCTGCGTCAGGCCCGGCACCTGCTCCACCAGAGCGTCGGTGCGCTGGAGCTGGTCGGTCTGCCCCAGGTCGCGCGCGTGCTGCGGGCGGCCGAGCAGGCGCTGCAGCGCCTGTCGCCGCGGCCGCAGCAGATCACCCCGGCGGTGGCGCAGCAGTTCGAGCAGGCCTGTTTCGGCGTCGTCGATCTGGTCGCGCGGCGGCTGGCCGGCCGTCCGGTCAGCGCGCTGGCCCTGTTCCCGCAGTACCGCGTGCTGCAGGAACTGGCTGGCCAGCCGCGCGTGCATCCGGTCGATCTGTGGGAGCTGCCCTGGTCCTGGCGCCTGGTGCAGCCGCCGGTGCAGGTGGCCGTGCTGGCGCCCGACGAGGCCGTGGTCGCGCGCTTCGAGTCCGACCTGCTGCAGCTGATGCGCTCGGGCTCGCCCGAGGTCGCCGAGCGTCTGTGCGCCTTGTGCGGCGGACTGGCCGGCACGCCGGCGGTGCGCCTGTCGGCGCTGTGGTCGCTGGCCGCGGCCTTCCATGAGTCGATCGGCCGCGGGCTGTTGCAGCTCGACATGCACAGCAAGCGCATCGGCTCGCGTCTGCTGTCGGTGCTGCGCGGCGGCACGGTGGCCGAGCCGCCCGAGCGGCTGGCCCACGAGCTGCTGCTGCAGTGCAGCCGCGCCGACCTGCGCGACCGCCAGGGCCCGGGCCCGTGGCTGCAGACCGTGCGTCAGGTGTGGGCGCTGCCCGAGACCGCCGGCGTCGATCTGGAGCAGGCCCGTCTGGGCCGGGTCGATCCGGCCGTCGTGCAGCAGGCCCGCAAGCGCATCGGTGCGGCCAAGGATGTCTGGCAGGCGGTGGCCGGCGGCCACACCGAGCAGCTGGCCGTGCTCAACGAGCAGTTCGCGCTGATCTGCGAATCGATCCAGCGCCTGTTCCCCGATGGCACGGTGCTCACGCGGGCGCTGCAGGCCACGGCCCAGCAGGTCGTGGCCTCGGGCACGGGGCCGAGCTCCGAACTGGCGATGGAGCTGGCCACCGCGCTGCTCTATGTCGAGGCCGCCGTCGATGACGGCGACTACGGCGACGCCGAGACCGCCACCCGCGTGCAGCGCCTGGCCGACCGGCTGGAGCAGGTGCGGGCCGGCCGCGATCCGGGCGTGCTCGAGCTCTGGATGGAGGAGCTCTACCGCCGCGTCTCCGACCGCCAGACCATGGGCAGCGTCGTGCACGAGCTGCGCGAGACGCTGTCGGAGATCGAGCAGCTGATCGACCAGTACTTCCGGGATCCGGCCCGGCGCGATCTGCTGATCCCGGTGCCGGCCAAGTTGCAGGCGATGCGCGGCGTGTTGTCGGTGCTGGCGCTGGACCAGGCCTCGCACGCCGTCATGCGCATGGCCGAGGACGTCGACGGACTGGCCAGCACCGAGGTCGATCCCCAGCTCGCGATCCGTGCCGGCACCTTCGATCGGCTGGCCGACAACCTCGGCGCGCTGAGCTTCATGATCGACATGGTCGGCTTCCAGCCGCAGATGGCCAAGGCGCTGTTCCGCTTCGATGCCGAGGACGGCGTGCTGCGCGGCACGATGGCGCGTGCCGACCGTCCGACCGGTTTCGACGAGCTGCTCGACAGCGTCATCGTGCCGGCCGAGATCACGCTGCAGCCGCTGGCGTCGTCGGCGTTGCCGCCGGGCGCCCGTGCGGCCGAGGCGATGGCCTCGGTGCGCGCGGCCGACGCCTTCGGCCTGGGCGTAGCGGCGTCGCTGCCCACGCTGACCGCCGAGCTGCACGGCCCGGCCTTCGACGCCGTGGGCTCTGCCGACGCGACCCAGTTGCTGGCGCTGCATCCGCTCGACGGCTTCGCGCCGCCGCTGTCGGCGCCCTCGGGCAGCGCGCCGTTCGACGCGCTGGATCTGCTGGAGACCGCGCCGCTGCCTCCGGACCTGGCCGCCGCTCCCCCGGCGGACCCGGGGTGGACGGGCGACGCCGCGGCGCTGGCCGCCGGGTCCCTGGCGCCGTTCAACGACCCGACGCCCACGCTGACCCTGCCCGGCCTGGCCAGTGCGCTGCAGGCCGCGGCGCCTGCCGGTGTCGATGGCTGGCCGACCTTGCCGGCCGGCGGGCTGCTGCGCCTGGACGAGGTGCCGCCGCTGCAGCTCACGCCACCGCCCGCCACGGCCGCCGAGCCGCTGGACGAGGACGCCGAGATGCGCGAGATCTTCCTCGAGGAAGCGCGCGATGTCGTCCGTCAGGCCCGTGAGTCGCTGGTCCGTCTGGCCGAGCAGGGCGATGACCATGCCGCGCTGACCGCCGTGCGGCGTGCCTTCCACACCCTCAAGGGCAGTTCGCGCATGGTCGGGCTCGAGCGCTTCGGCGCCGCCGCCTGGTCCTGCGAGCAGCTCTACAACGCCCGCCTGGCCGAGCACGGCCCGGCCGATGCCGACCTGCTGGGCTTCACCGACGAGGCGCTGGACCACCTGGCCGCCTGGGTCGAGGATGTCGCCCGTCAGGCCGATGCCGAGCGTCGTCCTGATGCGCTGAGCGCCGCCGCCGACGCGCTGCGGCTCGAAGGCCGGCGTGTGCCGTGGGTGGCCGATGCGCCCGTGCCGGTGGCCGAGACGGTCTCGACCACGCCCGCCGAGCTGGCGCCGGCCTTTGCGCCCGCCGCGCCCGCGGCAGCCGTCGCGGCCGACGACGCCACCGTGGTGCTGGGCGGATCTGCGCTGGCCTGGGTGCTGGCCGATGTCCAGCCGTCCGCCGACGAGCCGGCCGACGCCGACGCCGGCACCGGCGTCGCCACCGTTGACCCCACTGCCGTCCCCGACGACGCGCTGCCGCCGCTGGCGGCCGATACCGCGCTGGCCCCGATCGGCGGCTTCGCGCTGACCTCTCTCTCGGACAGCCGCCTGGGCACCGAGTTCTCGACCGAACTGTCGACCGCCCGCATCGACCTGGCCACCGCGCTGGAGCCCGCCGCCGGCCTGGATCTGCGCTCGGCCGATGCGGGTGTCACCGCGACCGTGACCGCCGATGCCACCGCCGACGCTCACGGCGAGGCTCACGTCGAGGCGCTGGCGTTCCCCCCGGCCGGGCCCGACGATGGGCCCGTGCCGCTGGCCGACGCGCCGACCCTCACGGCCACCCCGGGGGCCGGCAGCGTCTTCGTCGTCGACGGCCTGCCGCCGGCCGACGACGCGGCCTGGCCCGTCGATGCCGATGCGTCGACGCCCCGGCTGCAGACGCCGGTCTCGTTCGCCGATGGGGAGGCGGCCGCCGCGGTCGATGTCGACGTCGATCCCCACGCCGCCACGGCCTGGACCGGTGCCGGCGTCGCCGAGACCGTCGGCTTCGCGCCGACCGGTCTGGATGCGATGACCCCGCTGTCGTGGACCGGCGAGCTGGCCTCGGCCACCGTGGCCGTGCCGCCCGCGCCTGCGCTGGCCTTCGTGCCGGACGGCTCGCTGCCGCTGCCGGCACCGTTGCCGGCCGGTGAGCTGGCCCGGGTGCTCGATACCGAGGCCGTGCCGGCGCCGGGTCTGGACATCCTCGTCGGCAGCCTGACCTCGGCCGACCTTCCCTTGCCCACGCCCGACGTGGCCGAGCTGCCGGCCGGCACCCTGGCCGAGGCCGTGGTCGCCGGCGAGGCCTTGCCGCCGGCACCGGCCGAGGCGCCGGAGGAGATGCGCCAGATCGGCGCCCTGCGCCTGAGCCAGACCCTGTTCAACATCTTCCTGCAGGAGGCGGACGACTGGTCGCGCCGCCTGAGCCAGGAGCTGGCCGACTGGGCGCTGCAGCTGCATCTGCCGCTCGGCGACACCGCGTCCGCGCTCGCGCACTCGCTGGCCGGGGGATCGGCCACCGTCGGCCATCTCGGTCTGTCGCGCCTGGCGCGCGGACTCGAACATGCGCTGGACCGCACCCAGGCACGCGAGTGGTCGGACGAGGCGGAGGCCACGCTCTACCTGCGCAGCGCCGACGAGATCCGCAGCGTCCTGCACCAGTTCGCGGCCGGTTTCCTGCAGGAGCCCGACGAGGAGCTGGTCCGGGCGCTCGACGCGGTCGTCTACCCGCCGGCGACCGATCTGCCGGTCGACGGCAGCGGACATGCGGCCGACGCCGTCGATGCGGCCGGAACGGTCAGCGATGGTGCGTCCGACGCCGACGCCGACGCCGACGCCGACGCCGCGACGGCCTCCGGTGAGCTCGACCCGCCGACCCAGGCGCTCCAGGTCCCCGAGTTGGGAGAGGAGGCCCTCCAGGCGCTCGATCTCGCGTCACGCCCCGACTCCGACACGCTGCCGCAGGCCGCGGATGCCTGGGCGCCGGCGTCCGGCGACACCGCTGCGGCTGCGGCTGCGGCAGCGGCAGCCGCAGCCGCCGTGCCCGCGGCACCGGTCCCGGCGCTGGATCTGCCCTTCGCCTCCGCGATCGACACCGCGGTGGCGGTGGCCGGCGTGCCGATGCCGGTGGCCGAGCCGGTCTTCCCCGCCGGGTCCGCGGTCGCGGACGGTCCGGCCGTCCCGCACGGTGAGGATGGTGAGGATGGCGTGGCCGACGCGGTCCGCCCCGATGGATCGCCCGACGCCGTGGACACCGATGCCCAGGCCGATGCCGATGCCGATGCCGAGGCCGCCGCGGCCTTCGTCGCCGGCTGGCCGGTGGCCGAGGTCCCGGGCGCGGCAGCGCCGACCGATGACGCGGCGCTGGTGCCGGTCACCGGCCACTGGCCGGACGTCGACGAGGCGCCGCTGGATGCGCTCGCGCTCGAGACCTCCCGCTTCGTCGCGCCCGAGGACAGTTCGCCCGACTTCGATGATGACGACGGCGCGGGCGTCAGCGTGCTCGGTGATCTGGACGATGGCCTGACCGAGCAGGACCATGTCGACGAGGAGCTGTTCCCCTTCTTCGCCGAGGAAGGCGCCGACCAGCTGTCCCTGCTCTACAGCGCGGTGCGCGGCTGGGCGCTCAAGCCGGGTGATCCGGCGGCCGCCTCGCCCTGCATGCGCGTGCTGCACACGTTCAAGGGCGGCGCGCGGCTGGCCGGCGCGATGCGCCTGGGCGAGATGGCGCACCGCCTGGAGAGCGCGGTCACCCATCTGGCGACCAAGCCCCATCTGCAGACCTGGCGCATCGAGCAGCTCCAGGGCCAGATCGACGCGCTGCAGACCCATTTCGACCTGCTGCGCCAGCAGGTCGAGGCCCACGGCGCCTCCGGTCTCGCGGCCTCCGCGTTGGCTCCGCTGCCGCTGCCGGCCTGGCCCGCGGCCGACGAGCTCGATCTGACGTCGGGCCTGGTGCCGGCCGTCGCCGGATCGTCCGATCCGCAGGCGCCGGCCGCCGAGGCGGCGGCCGATGCCGATGGCCACACCGCGTCCTTCGATGACGTGGCCCGCCCGCTGGCGGCGCAGGCCGATGCGGACGCCACCACCGGTGCCGTGGGGGCCATGGGTGTCGCCGAGGGAGCCGAGGCAGCCGAGGTGGCCGATGGGGCCGACGAGACCGACAGCGCCGACCCCTGGTCGTCGCTCACGCCGTCGATCGACGCGCTGCAGGCCGATCCCGCACCTGCATCCGATGCGCCCGAGCCTGCCGCCAGCAGCCTCGCGGTCGCCGCGCTGGCTGCGGTGGCCGGTCTGGCGCTGCCCGCGGCCGCCGACCTGGATCTGGCGTCGGCCAAGCTGCCGCTGGACCTCGAACTGCCGACCGTGGTGCCGGATCCGGCCCTGGTCGCGCAGGTGCTCGACGTGGGCCTCCTGGCCGACGCCGCGGAGGGGTCGGCGGACGACCGCGTGCCCGACGCGCCGCGGGCCGTGGCCGATGCGCCACCCGTCGACGACGCCCGGGCCGGGTTCGTGCCGCCGCCGGTGGCCGAGCCGCCCGCCATCGACTGGCAGCGCTTCGCCGGCCAGCCGCCGGCGCCGCAGGTCGAGCCGGATGCCGTCCTGCCCGCGGCCCAGCAACGGCCGTCGGCGGTGGCCACGGTGCGCGTGCGCGCCCAGCTGCTCGACCGCCTGGTCAACCAGGCTGGCGAGGTCTCGATCGCCCGCGCCCGCATCGAGGCCAACGTGCTGGCGCTGAAGTCCGCCTTCGGTGACCTCAGCGACAACCTGGAGCGTCTGCGCAGCCAGCTGCGCGACATCGAGCTGCAGGCCGAGCTGCAGATCAACACCCGCATGGAGGCCGCCCGCAGCGCGCAGGAGCAGTTCGATCCGCTGGAGATGGACCGCTTCACCCGCTTCCAGGAGCTGACGCGGATGATGGCCGAGTCGGTGTCCGACGTGGCCACCGTGCAGCGCGGCCTGACGCGGGCCGTGCAGTCGGCCGAGGATGCGCTGGCGCACCAGAGCCGCATGACGCACGACATGCAGGACGAGCTGCTGCGCACCCGCATGGTCGAGTTCGAGGCCCTGTCCGAGCGCCTGTCGCGCGTCGTGCGCCAGGCCGCGCGCGAGAGCGGGCGCCAGGTGCGGCTGGACATCGTCGGCGGCGCGATCGAAATCGACCGCGGCGTGCTCGACCGCATGACGCCGGCCTTCGAGCACCTGCTGCGCAATGCGGTGGTGCACGGCATCGAGTCGCCCGAGCAGCGCCAGGCCGGCGGCAAGGACGCCACCGGTCTGATCACCCTCGGCGTCAGCCAGCAGGGCAACGAGGTGGTGGTCGAGGTGGCCGATGACGGCGCTGGCCTGAACCTCTCGCGCATCCATGAGCGGGCGCTGGCCCAGGGGCTGGTCAAGCCGGGTGAGCATCCGGCCGAGTCCGAGCTGGCCCAGATGGTGTTCATGCCCGGCTTCACCACCGCCAACGAGGTCACCGACCTCGCCGGCCGTGGGGTCGGCATGGACGTGGTGCGCACCGAGGTCAGCGCCATGGGCGGTCGCATCGAGACCCGCACCCATGCCGGGCAGGGCACCGCCTTCCGCCTCGTGCTGCCGCTGACCACCGCCGTCACCCAGGTGGTGATGATGCGCTGCGGCGAGCGCGCGGTGGCCGTGCCCTCGACGCTGATCGAGACGCTGCGCCGCGTCAGCGCCGACGATCTGGCGAGCGCCTATGCGCAGGGCAGCTTTGTCCACAACGGCGAGGCGCTGCCCTTCCACTGGCTGGACGCGCTCCTCGAAGGCACGGCCTGTGGCCATGCGGCCCAGGGGCACGCGATGCTGGCCGTCATCCGCTCGGCCGCGCAGCGGGTGGTGCTGCATGTCGATGAGGTCACGGGCAACCAGGAAGTGGTGGTCAAGAACCTCGGGCCGCAGCTCTCCCGGCTGCCGGGTCTGGTCGGCATGACCCTGCTGCCCTCCGGTCTGCCGTCGCTGATCTACAACCCGCTGGCGCTGACGACGCTCTACGGCACGGCGGCGCGCGAACGCACCCGCCAGGCCTGGTCGGGCCAGGTGCGGCCCGAGGCGCCGCGCGCCGAACCGGTCGACGGTGCCTTGGCGCCGCTGGTGATGGTGGTCGACGACTCGCTGACGGTGCGCCGTGTCACGCAGCGCCTGCTGGAACGGGAGGGCTACCGCGTGCGACTGGCCAAGGACGGACTCGACGCGCTGGAGCTGCTGGGGGGTGAACTGCCCACGGTGGTGCTGACCGACATCGAGATGCCCCGCATGGACGGCTTCGATCTGGTGCGCAACATGAAGGTCGATGCCCGGCTGGCCACGCTGCCCTTGATCATGATCACCTCGCGGATTGCGCAAAAGCACCGGGATTACGCGGCGGAGCTCGGCGTCGCCCATTACCTCGGCAAGCCCTATGCCGAAGAAGAGCTGCTGGCGCTCGTGTCCCGATACGCCCGTGTCGGCGAGCCGGCCTGAGTCCGGTACGCTGTCTGCCACCCCTTGCCGCCTCCCTCGTCCGCCGTTCGCTGCGCCCCACCACCGTCCATGTCCAAGGTCGTCGATCATCTGGCCGAACTGACCGCGTTCCGCGACCGGGATCAGCAGGATCTGCTGCTGGTCTCGGGTTTGCGCGACGTGCTGCAGACCTCGTCGGTGGCGATCCACCGGGCGGTCGGGGAGGTTCATGATCGCCGCTGGCTGCTGCGTGCCCGTCAGTGCGCGGGCGACCCGGTGCCGGTGTCCGACCCGATCTGGACCGTCTTCGAGTCCCTGCCCACCTGGGACAGCGAGCCCGACCGGGTGCAGGCCCTGTCGGCCAACGGGGCCTTGTGCGTGCCCGGCACACCGGTGCGCACGCTGCTGGCCCTGACGCCGCAGGCCGACGAGCCGGCGGTGCTCGAGTTGCGCACCGACGCGCCGCTGGCGCCGGACGAACTGCGGCTGCTGCAGGGCGTGCTGCGCATCTACCGCAACTTCCAGGCCCTGCTCGACTACAGCGAGCGCGACACGCTGACCGGTCTGCTCAACCGCAAGACCTTCGAGGACAGCTTCTACAAGCTGGCCGCCCAGCGCGCCGAGGCCCAGGCCCGCCAGCTGGCCCAGGCGAACATGCTCGATGCGCTCGATGCGCTCGACGAGCGCCGGCAGGCCGATCGGCGCGGCGACCGCCTGTTCATCGGTGTCTTCGACATCGACCATTTCAAGCAGGTCAACGACCGCCACGGCCACCTGATCGGCGACGAGGTGCTGCTGCTGGTTTCGCGGCTGATGCGGGCGAGCTTCCGCCACCACGACCGGCTCTACCGCTTCGGCGGTGAGGAGTTCGTCGTGCTGTTGAGCTGTCCGGAGGCGGCGGATGCGCTGGCCGCCTTCGAGCGCTTCCGCCGCACGGTCGAGGCCTACGCGTTCCCGCAGGTCGGCACGATCACGCTGTCGGTGGGTTTCTCCACCGTCGTGCCCAAGGACACGCCGGCCAGTGCCTTCGAGCGTGCCGACCAGGCCGTCTACTGGGCCAAGACCCACGGCCGCAACCAGGTGCGTTGCCACGAGGATCTCGTGGCCGACGGCTCGATCGAGGACGCCTCGCGTTCGGGCGACGTCGAGCTGTTCTGAGGGCCCGCGGGGCCGGGCTCAGCGCCCGGTGGCGCGCGACTTCACCACCGCATAGCGCTGCAGCGTGCGCTCCCGTGCCTGGTCGTGCTCGACCACCGGCCGCGGGTAGTCCTGGCCCAGCGTGATGCCGGCGGCCTGCAGCTCCAGCGGCGAGGCCTGCCAGGGCGCGTGGATCAGGCGGTCGTTCAGCGCGGCCAGCTGCGGCAGGTAGCGCCGGATGAAGCGGCCCTGGGCATCGAACTTCAGGCTCTGGCTGACCGGATTGAAGATGCGGAAATAGGGCTGGGCGTCGCAGCCGCTGGACGCGGCCCACTGCCAGCCGCCGTTGTTGGCCGCCAGATCGAAGTCGTTGAGGTGGCGGGCGAACCAGGCCTCGCCGCGGCGCCAGTCGATGCCCAGATCCTTGGTCAGGAAGCTGGCGCTGACCATGCGCAGCCGGTTGTGCATGTAGCCGGTCTGCAGCAGCTGCAGCATCGCGGCATCGACCAGCGGATAGCCGGTGCGGCCCTCGGCCCAGGCCGCGAACAGGCGGTCGGCCGCCGCGCCGTGCTCCCAGGCGATGGTGTCGTACTCGGGCCGGAAGGCGTGGGCGGCCACCCGCGGGTGGTGGTGCAGCACCTGGTGGTAGAAGTCGCGCCAGATCAGCTCCGACAGCCAGACCTCGGCCCCGCGCGAGCCGGCCTGCGCCCGCTGCCAGGCCTCGCGCGCGCAGCGGCGGATGCTCAGCGTGCCGAAGCGCAGGTGGGTGCTCAGATAGCTCGGCCCCTTGATGGCGGGGAAGTCGCGCGCCTCGCCGTAGGCGTCGATGCGGTCGAGGAATTCGTCGAGCAGTTCGTCTGCGCCACGGCTGCCGGTGGGCAGGCGCAGCGTGTGCAGGTTGCTGCGTTCGAAGCCGATGGCCTCCAGCGCGGGCACCGCCTCGGCGCCCGGGGCCAGGCCGGTCAGCGCCTGCGGCAGCGCGGTCGGCCGCGGCGCCAGGGCCGCGGCATGGCGGGCCACCGGCCAGGCGCGCAGGAAGAACGGATCGATCTTGCGCAGCCAGGCGTTCTTGTACGGCGTGAACACGCCGTAGGGCGTGCCGGCGGCCGTCATCACCTCGGCGCGTTCGAAGACCACATGGTCCTTCATCGTGTGCAGCGCGATGCCGGCGTCGGCCAGCGCGCCGCGCACGCGGGCGTCGCGCGCCAGCGCCAGCGGCTCGTCGTCATGGGCGGCATAGACGGCCTGCACGTCGAGCGCGCGCGCCAGGGCCGGGATGCGCTCGACCGGATCGCCGTGCAGCACGGTCAGTCCGCAGCCCTCGACGCCGTGCGACAGGCCGAGCGCGCGCAGCTGGGCATCGAGATCGACCAGGCTGTCGCGGATGAACTCGACCCGCCGGTCGGCCCGGATGCCGGCCGCGCGCAGCGGCTCCAGGAGGGTGCTGTCGAAGACGAAGGCCACGTGCACCCGGCGTGCGGCGCGCAGTGCGTGGTGCAGCGCGGCATGGTCGTCGGCGCGCAGGTCGCGGCGCACCCAGACCAGGGCCTGGTGCAGCGGGGTTCGGGGCGGGGCGGGCATGTTCACGGCGGGAAGTGTCGCCCATTCGTCCGGCGTCAAAGCCGCGTCATGCGTCCGTGTCCGCCACGTCCTCTGCCGGGCGGAGCCGCCGTGCGGCCGGCCGGCCAGGCCCCGGGGCGGTGCGCCCGGCCCGGGTCGTAGAATGCCCGCCCATGGCTGGCGACCGCATCAACCTGACCAACCAGTTCCTGATCGCCATGCCGGGCATGGCCGACGACACCTTTGCCGGCAGCGTCGTCTACCTGTGCGAGCACAACGAGCAGGGCGCGCTGGGGCTGGTCATCAACAAGCCCACCGACATCACGCTCGAGCAGCTGTTCGAGAAGATCGAGGTGCCGCTGGACGTGCCCGCGCTGGCCGTCCAGCCGGTGTTCTTCGGCGGCCCGGTGCAGACCGAACGCGGCTTCGTGCTGCACGAGTCGCTGACCGAGGCCGATGGCGCCTCGCCCCACCCCCACCCCCGCCCCTACAACAGCACGCTGAGCGTGCCCGGGGGCCTCGTGATGACCACCAGCAAGGACGTGCTGGAGGCGCTGGCCCGCGGCGAGGGCCCGGCGCGCGTGCTGGTCACCCTCGGCTACAGCGGCTGGGGTGCCGGACAGCTGGAAGAGGAGATCGGCCGCAACGGCTGGCTGACCGTCGACGCCGCGCCCGAGGTCATCTTCGACACGCCGGTCGACCGCCGCTACGACCGCGCGCTGGGCCTGCTGGGCATCGACCCGCGCATGCTCAGCGCCGAGGCCGGTCATGCCTGAGGCCGGCCGCACACCCACCGCCCCCCGCAGCTTCCTCGCCTTCGACTACGGGCTGAAGCGCACCGGGGTGGCCAGCGGCAACACCGTGCTCGGCGGTGCCTCGCCGGTGACCACGATCGCCGCCGAGGGCGATGCCCGCTTCGCCCGCATCGACAAGCTGATCCAGGAATGGCGGCCCGATGCGCTGGTCGTCGGCGTGCCCTTCCATCCCGACGGCGCCGAGCACGAGAACACCCGTCGCGCGCGCCGCTTCGCCCGCCAGCTGCACGGCCGCTTCCGCCTGCCGGTGCACGAGGTCGACGAGCGCTACAGCACGACCGAGGCCCATGCCCGCGGCGCCGCCGATGTCGATGCCGCCAGCGCGGCCCTGATCCTCGAGCAGTACCTGCGCAGCCTGACCGACGTTTCCGCATTTCCGCAGACCCCCACGACATGAGCACTCTCACCCTCGACGCCGAGGCGCTGTATTCAGCGCTGCGCGACCAGGTCCGCAGCCTGGTCGCCCCCGGTACCGCCCTGCTGGGCGTCTGGTCGGGCGGCGCCTGGCTGGCCGAACGCCTGGCCGCCGACCTGCCCGGCCACTTCGGCGCCCACAAGCCCGGCGTCATCAGCAGCGCGCTGCACCGCGACGATTTCGGCCAGCGCGGCATGGCCGCCACCACCGACGCCACCCGCATCCCCTATGCGGTCGACGGCGCCCACATCCTGCTGCTCGACGACGTGCTCTACACCGGCCGCACCACCCGTGCCGTGATCAACGAGCTGTTCGACTTCGGCCGCCCGGCCAGCGTCACGCTGGCGGTGCTGGTCGACCGCGGCGGCCGCCAGCTGCCGATCGAGCCGGCCTGGGCCGCCGCCCGCATCGCGCTGCCGGCCGGGCAGAGCCTGCAGCTGGCGCGCGCCGATGACGGCCGCTTCACCTTCTCGGTCCGCGAACCGCAGGGAGCCGCCTGATGCTCAGCAAGCGCAATCCGCAGCTCAACAAGAACGGCGAGCTGATCCACCTGCTGTCGATCGAGGGCCTGCCGCGCGCGGTCGTCAGCCACATCCTCGACACCGCCAGCACCTTCCTCTCGGTCAATGACCGCGAGGTCAAGAAGGTGCCGCTGCTGCGCGGCAAGAGCCTGTTCAACCTGTTCTTCGAGAACAGCACCCGCACCCGCACCACCTTCGAGATCGCGGCCAAGCGGCTGAGCGCCGACGTCATCAACCTGGACATCGCCAAGTCCAGCGCGTCCAAGGGCGAGAGCCTGCTCGACACCATCGCCAACCTGTCGGCGATGCAGGCCGACATGTTCGTCGTGCGCCACAGCGAGTCCGGTGCGCCCTACCTGATCGCCCAGCACTGTGCGCCGCACGTGCACGTGGTCAATGCCGGTGACGGCCGCCATGCGCACCCGACGCAGGGCCTGCTGGACATGTACACGATCCGGCACTTCAAGAAGGACTTCACCCAGCTGTCGGTGGCCATCGTCGGCGACATCGTGCACTCGCGCGTGGCCCGCTCCGACATCCATGCGCTGACCACGCTGGGCGTGCCCGACATCCGCGCCGTCGGCCCCAAGACCCTGGTGCCGGGCGATCTGGCGCAGATGGGCGTGCGCGTGTGCCACAACATGGAAGAGGGCATCCGCGGTGCGGACGTCATCATCATGCTGCGCCTGCAGAACGAGCGCATGAGCGGCGGCATGCTGCCGAGCGCGGGCGAGTACTTCAAGAGTTATGGCCTGACGCCGGAGAAGCTGGCCCTGGCCAAGCCGGACTGCATCGTGATGCACCCGGGGCCGATCAACCGCGGCGTCGAGATCGACTCCGCCGTGGCCGATGGCTCGCACAGCGTGATCCTGCCGCAGGTCACCTTCGGCATCGCCGTGCGCATGGCCGTCATGAGCATCATCGCCGGCAACGAGGCCTGAAATCCCATGAAGATCCTGATCCAAGGCGGCCGGGTGGTGGACCCGGCCTCGGGCCGCGACGAGCCCGCCGATGTCGCCATCGCCGGCGGCCGCATCCTGACCATCGCCGCCCCCGGCGGCATCAACCCGGAATTCCAGCCCGACCGCGTGATCGACGCGCGCGGCTGCGTCGTCGCCCCCGGTCTGGTCGATCTGGCCGCGCGCCTGCGCGAGCCTGGCCACGAACATGAGGGCATGCTGGAGAGCGAGCTCAACGCGGCGGCGGCCGGCGGCGTGACCAGCCTGGTCTGCCCGCCCGACACCGATCCGGCGCTCGACGAGCCGGGCCTGGTCGACATGCTGAAGTTCCGCGCCCGCAAGCTCAGCCTGTGCCGGCTGTTCCCGCTGGGCGCGCTGACGCGTGGCCTGGCCGGCGAGGCCTTGACCGAGATGGCCGAGCTGACCGAGTCGGGCTGCGTCGGCTTCAGCCAGGCCGACCAGCCGATCAAGGACACGCTGGTGCTCAACCGCGCGCTGCAGTATGCGGCGACCTACGGCTACACCGTCTGGCTGCGGCCGCAGGATCCGTGGCTGGGCAAGGGCGTGGCCGCCAGCGGTGCCGTGGCCACCCGGCTCGGCCTGTCGGGCGTGCCGGTGGCCGCCGAGACCATCGCGCTGCAGACCATCGTCGCGCTGATGCGCGGCACCGGCGCCCGCGTGCACCTGTGCCGCATCTCGAGCGCGGCCGGCGTCGCCCTGCTGAGGGCGGCCAAGGCCGAGGGCCTGCCCCTGACCGCCGACGTCAGCATCAATTCGCTGCACCTGACCGACGTCGACATCGGCTTCTTCAACCCGGCGATGCGGGTGACGCCGCCGCTGCGCCAGCAGGCCGACCGCGACGCGCTGCGCGCCGCGCTGGCCGACGGCACGATCGACGCGCTGGTCTCCGACCACACGCCGGTCGACGAGGACGCCAAGACGCTGCCCTTCGGCGAGGCCGAGCCGGGCGCGACCGGTCTGGAGCTGCTGCTGAGCCTGGCGCTGAAGTGGGGTGCCGATGCCGGCCTCGGCCTGCCGCAGACGCTGGCCCGCGTGACCAGCCTGCCGGTGCAGGTGCTCGGTGACGCGCTGGGCTCGCTGGCCTCGTCGGCCGGCCGCCTGGTCGAGGGCGGCGTGGCCGACCTGTGCATCTTCGATCCGGCCGCCACCTGGACGGTCGAGCCGGGCGTGCTGCGCAGCCAGGGCAAGCACACGCCCTTCGCCTTCGAGCACACCGGCACCGCGCTGCCGGGCCGGGTGCGCGCCACGCTGGTGGCCGGCACCGTGGCCTGGCAGGCCGGCGCCTGAGCGCGGCGGTGCTGCGCACCGGGCGTGCCGTCTGGCGCCTGACGGCCACCGTCGTGCACGTGCTGCACGGCATGGCGGTGATGGCGCTGCGCTTCCCGTCGCTGGATGCGGCTGGGCGCCAGGCGCGCATCGGCTGGTGGGCGGCCACGCTGCTGCGCCGGCTCGGCCTGCGGCTCGATGCCCAGGGCCTGCCGCACCGCGGCGCGACGCTGCTGGTGGCCAACCACGTCTCCTGGCTGGACATCCTGGCGGTACACGCGGTGATGCCGCAGGCGCGCTTCGTCAGCAAGGCCGATGTGCGGGCCTGGCCGCTGCTGGGCTGGCTGGTGGCCGGGGCCGGCACGCTGTTCATCGAGCGCGAACGCAAGCGCGATGCGCTGCGCGTGGTGCACACGATGGCCGAGGCGCTCGGCCAGGGCCAGACGGTGGCGGTGTTCCCCGAGGGCACGACCGGCGCCGGCACGCCCTTGCTGCCCTTCCACGCCAATCTGCTGCAGGCGGCGGTCGCCACCGACACGCCGATCCAGGCCGTCGGCCTGCGCTATGACGACGTCACGGGCCGCTGCGCGGCCGCGGCCGCCTACATCGGCGACATGACCCTGCTGCAGAGCCTGTGGGCGATCGCCGGCGCGCAGGACCTGACGGTGCGCCTGCGCATCCTGCCGCCCCAGGCCTGCGGCCATGCCGACCGCCGCGCGCTGGCCGAGCAGCTGCGCGGCGCGATCCAGCAGGCGGTCGACGCGGCCTGAGCCGCGTCAGGATCAGGCCTTGCCCTGATTGGCCACCGCGGCGGCGGCCTTGGCGATCGCGTCCGCGTCGCCCAGGTAGTAGCTCTTGATCGGCTTCAGGTCGGCGTCCAGTTCATAGACCAGCGGCACGCCGTTGGGGATGTTGACGCCGACGATGTCCGCGTCACCGATGTTGTCCAGGTACTTGACCAGCGCGCGGATCGAGTTGCCGTGGGCCGCCAGCACGATGCGCTGACCGGACTTGATCGCCGGAGCCAGCACCTCGTTCCAGCAGGGCAGCACGCGGGCGACGGTGTCCTTCAGGCACTCGGTCAGCGGCACGGCGTCGGCCGGCAGCTTCGCGTAGCGCGGGTCCTGGCGCTGGCCGCGCGGGTCGGTGGCCTCGAGGGCGGGCGGCGGCGTGTCGTAGCTGCGGCGCCAGATCAGCACCTGCTCGTCGCCGTACTGCTTGGCCATGTCGGCCTTGTTCAGGCCCTGCAGGCCGCCGTAGTGGCGCTCGTTCAGGCGCCAGTCCTTGACCACCGGCAGCCAGTCGCGGTCCATCGCGTCCAGGCAGTGGTTGAGGGTGTGGACCGCACGCTTGAGTACCGAGGTGTAGGCGACGTCGAACTCGTAGCCGGCGGCCTTCAGCGTCTGGCCGGCCTGGCGGGCCTGGGCCACGCCGGTGGGCGTCAGCTCGACATCGGTCCAGCCGGTGAAGCGGTTCTCGAGGTTCCAGGTGGATTCGCCGTGGCGGATCAGGACGAGCTTGTACATGCGGCGCTGGGCCCGCGCAGGGGCCGGTTGGGGGTCGGACGGAGGTGACGGCAAGGCGTCGGGGAAGCCCCGGATTCTATAATTCGGGCCCTTTTCGCCGGCACCCCAAGCCGCACGTCATGACTGGTGCGTTCCGCCTCACGCGGCCGCCCGAACCCGGAAGACCTCGTGATTCAATTCCTGATCAACAACTGGATGCTGGTGCTGCTGGCGGCGGTCTCGGGCGGCGCGCTGCTGTGGCAGGCGATGCAGCAGGGCGGTGGCGCCGGCGTGCCCACCTCCGAGGCGGTGCGCCTGATGAACCGCGAGAAGGCGGTGCTGATCGACGTGCGCGAGGCCGCCGAGTACGCCGCCGGCCATGCCGTCGGGGCCCGCAGCGTGCCGCTGGCCGGGCTCGACGGTGCGCGCGAGCTGCCGGCGAACAAGGCCCTGCCCGTGCTGGTGATGTGCGCCAGCGGTTCGCGCGCCTCGCGTGCGGCGGCCCAGCTGCGCAAGGCCGGCTACGAGAAGGCCCAGGTCGTGGCCGGCGGCATGAGCGCCTGGCGCGAGGCCGGTCTGCCGGTGAACAAGTCGGCCTGATCCGGCCTGCCCGGCGTGATGCCCCCAGCCGGGCGTGGGTCGAGGGGCTGACCCGACAATGCGCAGCCTCTCCCAACCGAAGTGCGCCTGACCGCGCCAGCTGCCGCCATGAACTCCGTCCGCATGTACACCACCCAGGTCTGCCCGTACTGCGTGCGTGCCAAGGCCTTGCTCAAGCAGCGCGGCGTGGCGGACATCGACGAGGTGCGGGTCGACCTCGACCCGGCCCAGCGCGACCAGATGATGGCGCTGACCGGCCGCCGCACGGTGCCGCAGATCTTCATCGGCCAGACCCATGTCGGCGGCTGCGACGACCTCTACGAGCTCGATCGCCAGGGCGGCCTGCTGCCGCTGCTGCAGGCCTGACATCCGGCGTCCGCGGCGGCCCGTCCGGCCGTGGTCGTGTCGCTGGCAGCTGACGGCCGACACCTCCTGTTGCGGTCATTGACGCCTGCGCACACCGTGCGTCCGGCGACGCACCGGCCCCGTCAATCTGGCACACCCAGCTGCGTGGCGCCGCGGCCTTTCCGTCACGCCCCCTGCGCCATAATCCGGCGCCGCAGCCCGGTCTGCCACGCGAGCAGCCGGGCTTTTTCTTGACCGAAGGATCCCTTTCCGCCATGGCCGAACAAGACAACACGCCCGTCTTCCAGATCCAGCGCATGTATCTGAAGGATCTGTCGCTGGAGCAGCCGAACTCGCCGGCCATCCTGCTGGAACAGCAGCAGCCGCAGGTCGACATCAACCTGGCGATGGCGGCCGCGTCGATCCAGGACGGTGTCTTCGAGGTGACCGTCACCGCCACCGTGACGACCAAGGTCGGCGAACGCACCCTGTTCCTGATCGAGGCCAAGCAGGCCGGCATCTTCGAGATCCGCAACGTGCCGCAGGAGCAGCTGCAGGGCATCCTGTCGATCGTCTGCCCGCAGATGATCTACCCGTACCTGCGCGCCATCGTCTCCGACGTCTGCACCCGCGCCGGCTTCCCGCCGATCCTGCTGACCGAAGTGAACTTCCAGGCCATGTTCGAGGCCCAGCAGGCGCAACAGGCCCAGCAGGCCCAGTGAGCGTCATCCGCTGATCCGGCCGTCCGGCCACCGGCGTCCCTCCGCGGGACGGGCGGTGGCAGTGGCCGCATCACCCGCACGCCCGGTCCGGCCCGGCATCCGTCCAGGATGTCGACGCCGCTGAACCGGGCGTTGTCTTTGGTACCGTCGCGTTCGCGCGACGCCCGTCGTCGTCCCGACCGTCCAACCGTTCCGCCCGATGTCCATCGACACCCCGCACCATCCTGATCCGAACGCCACAGGGGCTGCCGGCGGCCCGCCCGCGCTCGTCGTGCTCGGTGCCGGCGCCTGGGGCACGGCGATGGCGGTGGCCGCCGCGCGGCGCCACCCGGTGCTGCTGTGGGCCCGCGATGCCGGGCAGGCGCAGCAGATGCAGGACGAGCGCCGCAACGCCCGCTACCTGGACGGCGTCCGCCTGCCGGACGCGCTGCGGGTGAGCGCCGACCTGCCGGCCGCGCTGCAGGCCGTGCGCGACGGCGCGCTGGTGCTGGTGGGCACGCCGATGGCCGGCCTGCGACAGACGCTGCAACAGCTGCCGGCCGGTTGCGGTGCCTTGTGGCTGTGCAAGGGCTTCGAGCAGGGCAGCGGCCAGCTGGGCCACGAGATCGCCGCCGCGACCCGGCCCGATCTGTCCAGCGGCGTGCTCAGCGGGCCGAGCTTCGCGCTCGAGGTCGCCCGCGGCCTGCCGACCGCGCTGGTGGCGGCGTCCGGGGACCCGGCGCTGGCCGCGCGGGCCGTCGACCTGTTCCACGGTGAGGCCTTGCGCGTCTACACCTCGGTCGACCCGGTGGGGGTCGAGGTCGGTGGCGCGGTCAAGAACGTGATGGCGATCGCCACCGGCATCGCCGATGGCCTGGGCCTGGGGCTGAACGCGCGCGCCGCGCTGATCACCCGCGGCCTGGCCGAGATGACGCGCCTGGGCCTGGCGCTCGGCGCACGGCCCGACACCTTCATGGGCCTGTCCGGTCTCGGCGATCTGGTGCTGACGGCCACCGGCGACCTGTCGCGCAACCGCAAGGTCGGCCTGCTGCTGGCCGAGGGCCAGGACCTGGCCGGCATCCTGCAGCGCCTGGGCCATGTGGCCGAGGGCGTCTACACCGCGGCCACGCTGCAGGCCCGTGCGCAGGCGGCCGGCGTGCAGATGCCGATCACCGATGCGGTGGTCGAGGTGCTGCAGGGCCGGCTGACACCGGCGCAGGCGCTGCGCCTGCTGATGGGCCGCGAGGCGCGGGCCGAGGGGCTCTGAAGCGCCGCGGCCGCTCAGGCGGCCGGACCGCCGTCGGCTGCGCCGGCGTAGTCCTGCTGTCGCCAGGCGTCGAACACCGCCACCGCCACGGCATTGCTGAGGTTCAGGCTGCGCTGGCCGGCGCGCATCGGCAGGCGGACCCGGTCGGCCTCGGGAATGGTGTCGCGGATGGCCGGTGGCAGGCCGGCCGTCTCCTGGCCGAAGACCAGCCAGTCGTCGGCTTGCCAGCGCACCGTCGGCAGCAGGCGCGAGCCGCGGGTGGTGAACGCGTAGAGCCGGCCACCGGCGGCGGCCTGGGCAGCCCGCAGTGCGTCCCAGTCGGCGTGGTGACGGACCTGGGCCCACTCGTGGTAGTCGAGCCCGGCGCGGCGCAGCAGCTTGTCCTCCATCGAGAAGCCCAGTGGATGGACCAGGTGCAGGGTGCAGCCGGTGTTGGCGGCCAGACGGATCACGTTGCCGGTGTTCGGCGGGATCTCGGGGTGGACGAGCACGATGTGGAACATGGGGCGCGATTGTCGCGGCTGCCGGCCCGGCCGGGTGCGCCGGACCTCAGTCGCCGTGTTCGTCCGGCGCCGGTGTGCGGGCGAGGACCCACAGCTGCACGCTGGCCGCCCCGGCCTGCCGCAGCGTGCGGGCGCAGGCGACGGCCGTCGCGCCGGTGGTGCTGACATCGTCGACCAGCGCCAGGTGTCGGCCGGCCAGCCGCCGGCGTGCGGCCGGCGGCACCCAGAACGCCCCGTCCAGGTTGTGCAGGCGCCGCGCGCGGTCGAGCCCGACCTGGTGCGGCGTGTCGAGCAGACGTTCCAGCAGGTCGGCCCCCGCCGGCCGCTGCAGGCGACGGCCCAGGCGCCGCGCCAGTTCCCAGGCCTGGTTGTAGCCGCGCTCGCGCAGGCGGTCCCGGCTCAGTGGCACCGGCAGCAGCAGGGCGGCCGGCGGGGCGATCGGCGGCCGGTGCAGCAGGGCCGCGGCCATCAGCGGTGCCAGCACGGCGGCGGTCTCGGGTCGGTCGTGGAACTTCAGGCGCTGGATCAGGCGGTCCCAGGGCGGGCGGTAGTCGGCCAGCGCCCACAGCGCGGCCAGGCCCTCGGGCGCGTGCGGGCAGCGCGGGGGCGGATCGGCGGCCGCCCCTGAGGCGGGCCCCCGGCAGTCGGTGCGGCCGCAGCCGGTGCAGCGCGACGGCGGGCGGGCCGGTCCGGCCAGGCAGGCGGCGCACAGCGGCAGCCGGGTCCAGCCGTCGCACAGCAGGCAGCGCCGGGGCAGGCCGGCCGCGCGCAGGGTCGTCCAGGCCCCGTCGTCGGCCGCGGTGGCCGCCTCCCTATACTGCGCGCCCATGGCAGATACCCCCCTGGCCGCGCCCGATCCGGCCGCCGTGCGGCACCAGCGCCGCCGCCTCGCCCGCGGCGAGGGCGCTCCCTGGCTGCACCAGGAGATCGCGCGCCGCATGGCCGAGCGCCTGGTCGTCATCCGCGAGCCCGCCGCCCACTGGCTGGACTGGGGCGGTTTCATCGGTGGCGGCCGTGCGGCGGTGCAGTCGGTCTGGCCGGCGGCCCGTGTCAGCGTGGTCGAGCCCGATGCCGCGCTGCTGGCCCGCAGCCGCGAGCTCGCCCAGGGCCCGTGGTGGCGTGGCCGCAAGCCGCAGTGGCCGGTGCTGGCCGAACAGGAGGTGCCGGCCGCCGGTGCCGGCCTGCTGTGGGCCAACATGCAGCTGCATGCGGCCGAGGACGCCGGTGCGCTGATCACGGCCTGGCGACGTGCGCTTCAGGTGGGCGGTTACCTGATGTTCAGCACCTTCGGCCCCGACACGCTGGCCGAGCTGCGCGAGATCTATGCCGAGGCCGGCTGGCCGGCCCCGCATCCGCCGTATGCCGACATGCATGACATCGGTGATGCGCTGGTGCAGGCCGGCTTCGCTGATCCGGTGATGGATCAGGAAGTGCTGCGTCTGAACTGGTCGGGCCCGGCCCAGCTGGTGGCCGAACTGCGGGGCCTGGGCGGCCATCTGGGCCGTCAACGTCATCCCGGCCTGCGCACCCCGCGCTGGCGGGAGCGGCTGCATGCGGCGCTCGCCCGCCGCGCCGATGCCCAGGGGCGCATCACGATGCGCTTCGAGGTCGTCTACGGCCACGCCTTGCGGGCGGCCGCGCACCGCGAGGATGACGGCAGCACCCGGGTCGCGCTCGACAGCCTGCGTGACGGCCAGGGCCGTCTGCGTCGACGCTGAGCCTGACCGACCGGCCGTCGATGGCCGAGGTGACCCGCACGATGGGCGGCGGCCCGGCAGCGGCTGTGGCGGTGATGGGACAGTCGGTGTCATCGGCGGGATCGGCTGTACCGCCGCGTCACGGCTGGCGCCGCCTTGAGGGTGCCCTTAGCGGGTTTGCTAGCATTCGACCTTGATCTGTCTCAGGTCGGGGATCGGAGTCCGCCCGATTGACGCCGCTGAACGAGACCGTCATTGTTCGGGGTCAGCGTATCGACCCATGCCCCCGTGAGCCGGGGGTCGCAGCCGCCCTCCCTCCCCGACATGGTCATTTCCTGCGCCTCCAGCCCCTGGCCCGCACCTGCGGTGCGGCCGCAAGGCGGGCCATGGCACTTCGCGCAGCGCAGCGGTGAGGCCGCGGCCTGGCACTTCGAGCTGCGGCGCAACGTCAGTCTCACGCCCCGCCAGATGCTGCGCGCCTATGCGCTGTTGTGCGGTGTCGCGCTGGCGGTGGCCGCCGGCTTCTGGTGGCAGGGCGTCGGCCTGGTGCTGCTGTTCACCGGGCTGGAACTGCTGGCGGTCGGCATCGCGCTGCTGCTGGCCGCGCGCCATGCCGGCGATCGCGAGATCATCACCCTCGATCCCTCCCGGCTGCACGTCGAGCAGCGGGTGGGGCCGGGCGTGGAACGCACCGACTTCCGCACCGCCTGGGTGCGGGTCGAGCCGTCCGCCGGGGATGGTTCCCTGGTGGAGCTCTCCGGAGAAGGCCTGCGTGTGCGCATCGGTCGCCATCTGCGACCTGAGCTGCGCGTGACGCTGGCCCACGAACTGCGGCAGGCCCTGCACCAGGTGCGGGGCACGCCACAGCCCATGCAGCCGCCGCCGGCGGCCGACGATCCATCACGACAACGAGGATGACAATGACGCTAGGGCGTGCCGCAAGGCAAGCAGGGGTCGCCGGGGCCATGGCCCTGTCCGCACCGTGGGCGCTGCTGCAGCCGGCCCATGCGGCCGCAGCCGTGCAGGGCCTGCCCGGGGGGCCGGCGGTCAACCAGCTGGACATGCATCCGCCGGTCACCGAGATCGCTCGTCAGGTCCACGGCCTGCACTGGTTCGTGATGATCGTCTGCGTGGTGATCTTCGTCGCCGTCTTCGGCGTGATGTTCTATTCGATCATCAAGCACCGGAAGTCGGTCGGCGCGAAGTCCGCGCACTTCCACGAGAGCGTGGCCGTCGAGATCGCGTGGACGCTGGTGCCCTTCCTGATCGTCGTCGTGATGGGCTTCGCCGCCACCAAGACCGTGGTCGCGATGAAGGACACCAGCAACGCCGATCTCACGATCAAGACCACCGGCTACCAGTGGAAATGGGGCTACGACTACCTGCAGGGTGAAGGGCAGGGCATCTCCTTCCTGTCGACGCTCGACCTGCGCCAGCGCCAGCTGTCGGACGCTGGCACGCCCGAGGGCGACGACTACCTGCTGAAGGTCGACAACCCGCTGGTGGTGCCCGTGGGCAAGAAGGTCCGCATCATCACGACGGCCAACGACGTGATCCACAGCTGGATGGTGCCGGCCTTCGCCGTCAAGCAGGACGCGATCCCCGGCTTCGTGCGCGACACCTGGTTCCGTGCCGACAAGACCGGCGACTTCTACGGCCAGTGCGTCGAGCTCTGCGGCAAGGAACACGCCTACATGCCGATCCACGTCAAGGTGCTGTCCGCCGAGGACTACAGCCAGTGGGTCGACGGCAAGAAGAAGGAGCTGGCGGCCAAGGCCGACGATCCGAAGAAGACGTGGAAGCTCGACGAGCTGGTCGCGCGTGGCGAGAAGGTCTACACCGCGAACTGCGCGGTCTGCCACAAGCCCGACGGCAAGGGTGCCGGCCCGATCAAGGCGCTCGACGGCTCGACCGTGGTGCTCGACGGCGACAAGGGCAAGCAGATCCACGTGCTGCTCAACGGCCAGAACAACGGGGCGATGCCGGCCTGGAAGGCGCTGTCGGACACCGAGATCGCCGCCGTGATCACCTACACCAAGAACCAGTGGTCCAACAAGACCGGCCAGATCGTGCAGCCGGCCGAGATCGTCGCCGCACGCGGCAAGTGAGGGGCCTGCGGCCGGCCCCGTGCCGTGCCGCCCGCCGCCCTCCCGGACCACCGACTTCCCACCGCATTCCGAAAGGCCTCACCCCATGAGTGCTGTCCTCGACCACCACGCCGGTCATGCCCATGACCACGATCACGGCCCGCTCAAGGGCTGGCGCCGCTGGGTCTTCGCGACGAACCACAAGGACATCGGCACGATGTACCTGCTGTTCGCGTTCGCGATGCTGATGATCGGCGGCATCCTGGCGCTGTGCATCCGCGCCGAGCTGTTCAAGCCGGGCCTGCAGTTCTTCAACCCGGAGCTGTTCAACTCGTTCACCACGATGCACGGGCTGATCATGGTGTTCGGCGCGATCATGCCGGCCTTC
Source organism: Pseudaquabacterium rugosum (assembly GCF_038066575.1). Classification (NCBI taxonomy): domain Bacteria; kingdom Pseudomonadati; phylum Pseudomonadota; class Betaproteobacteria; order Burkholderiales; family Sphaerotilaceae; genus Pseudaquabacterium; species Pseudaquabacterium rugosum. The sequence goes on from NZ_JBBUTF010000002.1 coordinate 312,757, forward strand.
GTCGGCTTCGCGAACTGGATGCTGCCGCTGCAGATCGGCGCCAGCGACATGGCCTTCGCGCGGATGAACAACTTCAGCTTCTGGCTGATGATCCCCGCGGCGGCGATCCTGGCCGGCTCCTTCTTCATGCCCGGCGGTGCGCCGGCCGCCGGCTGGACGCTCTACGCGCCGCTGACGCTGCAGATGGGCCCGTCGATGGACGCCGCGATCTTCGCGATGCACATCATGGGCGCCAGCTCGATCATGGGCTCGATCAACATCATCGTCACGATCCTGAACATGCGCGCGCCGGGCATGACGCTGATGAAGATGCCGCTGTTCGCCTGGACCTGGCTGATCACCGCCTACCTGCTGATCGCGGTGATGCCGGTGCTGGCCGGTGCCATCACGATGACGCTGACCGACCGCCACTTCGGCACCAGCTTCTTCACCCCGGCCGGCGGTGGCGACCCGATCATGTACCAGCACATCTTCTGGTTCTTCGGGCACCCCGAGGTCTACATCATGATCCTGCCGGCGTTCGGCATCGTCAGCGCCATCGTGCCGGCCTTCGCGCGCAAGCGCCTGTTCGGCTACACCTCGATGGTCTATGCCACGGCCTCGATTGCCATCCTGTCGTTCATCGTGTGGGCCCACCACATGTACGCCACCGGCATGCCGGTGACCGGCCAGCTGTTCTTCATGTACGCGACCATGCTGATCGCGGTGCCCACGGGCGTGAAGATCTTCAACTGGATCGCCACGATGTGGCGCGGCTCGATGACCTTCGAGACGCCGATGCTGTGGTCGGTCGGCTTCATCTTCGTGTTCACGATGGGCGGCTTCACCGGCCTGATCTGCTCGATGGCGCCGGTGGACATCAACATCCAGGACACCTACTACGTGGTGGCCCACTTCCACTACGTGCTGGTCGCCGGCTCGCTGTACGCGCTGTTCGCCGGCGTCTACTACTGGGGTCCGAAGTGGACGGGCGTGATGTATTCGGAGACGCGCGGCAAGATCCACTTCTGGTGGTCGCTGATCGCCTTCAACGTCACCTTCTTCCCGATGCACTTCCTCGGTCTGGCCGGCATGCCGCGCCGCTACGCCGACTACCCGATGCAGTTCGCGGACTTCAACGCGCTGGCCTCGGTCGGGGCCTTCGCCTTCGGTCTGGCCCAGGTCTACTTCTTCGTCTTCGTCGTCGTGCCGATGATGCGCGGCCAGGGCCCGAAGGCTCCGCAGAAGCCCTGGGAGGGCGCCGAGGGCCTGGAGTGGGAGGTGCCGTCGCCGGCGCCGCACCACACCTTCGAGACGCCGCCGCGTCTGGATGCCACCGCCACCAAGGTCGTCGGCTGAACGCCGCGGCCGCCTCAGGAAAGCCCTGCCATGTCCCGTCCTGACGATCCCGCCGCGCTGCGTCGGGCCAATCTGCGGCTGGCGCTGGTCCTGGCCTCGGTCGCGCTGGCGATCGGGCTGGGTTTCATCGCCAAGATCGTGCTGCTCGGGCGCTGAGCCCGGGCGCTGCCGCCGGATCCGACGCCCCGCCGCCGATGCCCGTCCTGTCCTTCTCACTCGGTCGAGACAACCGCCGCCTGCTGGGCAAGCTGGTGGTCATCGTGGTCGCGATGTTCGGCTTCGGCTATGCGCTGGTGCCGATGTACCGCAGCATCTGCGAGGCGCTCGGCATCAACGTGCTCAGCCTCAGCGAGCGGCTGACCGGCGTGCAGTCGGCCGCGCTGCCGCGCGAGCGCAGCACGCAGATCGACTACAGCCGCCGGGTCACGATCGAGTTCGATGCCAACGCGCGCGGCCCCTGGGACTTCAAGCCGGCGCAGGCCACGCTGCAGGTCCATCCGGGCGAGATGGCCACCGTGATGTACACCTTCCGCAACCGGCAGGACCGCACGATGGCGGCGCAGGCGATCCCCAGCTACGCGCCGCGCCAGGCCACCGCCCACTTCAACAAGCTCGAATGCTTCTGCTTCAACGAGTACACGCTGAAGCCGGGTGAGGAGCGGCAGTGGCCGGTGGTCTTCTACGTCGACCCGAAGCTGCCGAAGGACGTGACCACCATCACCCTGTCCTACACCTTCTTCGAGGTGCCCGGCAAGGTGGCGCAGGCGGCCACCGGCGCCGGCATCTAGGGCGCGCACGATGGCCGAACACCTGCCGCCGGATCCGACCCCTGCCGAGCCTCCGGCCCCGTCCACCGACGGCCCGCCGCGTTCGGCCGCCGCCCGCCCGCTGTCCTTCGTGCAGACCATCCAGGCCGTGGCCTGGTCCTTCTTCGGCGTGCGCCGCAAGCGCGACTACGAGCGCGACGTCGCCCGGCTCAATCCCGTCCACCTGATCCTGGCCGGTTTCATCGGTGCGGCGCTGTTCGTCGCCGTGCTGGTGCTGCTGGTGCAGTGGGTCGTCGCCGGCAGCGCAGGCTGAGGCGGCCGCCCACCCGTCCCGTTCTCCGTTCGTCCATCCACAACACCGACACACGCCACCGCGTCGAGGAGACCCGACCATGTCCGCCGCCACGCCCCACGGGGCCACGCCGTACTACTTCGTTCCCGCGCCGTCCAGCCATCCGGCGATGGCCTCGCTCGGCCTGTTCTTCGTCGTGCTCGGCGCCGGGCAGTGGGTCAACGGCCATGGCTGGGGCGCCTGGTCGCTGCTGCTCGGGCTGGCGATCTGGCTGCGCACGCTGTTCGTCTGGTTCCGCGAGGCCATCCACGAGAGCGAGACCGGCCTGTACTCGCCGCGCATCGACGCGTCCTTCCGCTGGAGCATGAGCTGGTTCATCTTCAGCGAGGTGATGTTCTTCGCCGCCTTCTTCGGCGCCTTGTACTGGGCCCGCGTCCACACGCTGCCGATGCTGGGCAACCTCGACCACCAGCTGCTGTGGCCCGATTTCCAGGCCGTCTGGCCGAGCCAGGGCGGCAGCACCGTGTCGCCGGCCGGCACCGTCGAGCCGTTCACGATCATGGGGCCGTGGCCGATCCCGACGATCAACACCGCCATCCTGCTGACCTCGGGCATGACGCTGACGATCGCCCACCACGCGATGGTGGCCGGCGAGCGCGCGAAGACGATCCGCTGGATGTGGGTGACCGTGGCGCTGGGCGTGATCTTCCTCGGCTTCCAGGCCTACGAGTACATCCACGCCTACCGCGACCTGAACCTCAAGCTCAGCTCCGGCATCTACGGCTCGACCTTCTTCATGCTGACCGGCTTCCACGGCTTCCACGTGTTCGTCGGCATGCTGATGCTGCTGGTGATCACGCTGCGGCTGCAGAAGGGCCACTTCACCCCGGAGCGTCACTTCGGCTTCGAAGGCGCCGCCTGGTACTGGCACTTCGTCGACGTGGTCTGGCTCGGCCTGTACTTCCTGGTCTACTGGCTCTGAGCGGTTCGGGGCCCGGCCGGATGCCGGGCCCGCCGTCCTGCCGTCGTGCAGCCTGCCGACGTGCTCAACGGCCGGCCGGCACGCCGCCCGGGCTGATCCAGCCCAGCCACCAACCCAGCAGCACGAACAGGAACAGCGCGATCGACAGCCCGACCCGCAGCGCCAGTGCGCGGGCCATGCGGTCGCGGCGCTCCGCGGGCTGGCCCTCGCCCGGTTTGCGCAGCATGGACAGCCCGGCGCTGGCCAGCGCACCGATGACGACGATCAGGAGCAGGACGATCACGGTCTTCATGCTCGGGCATTATGCGAAGGTCACTCCTGGACGCCGCTCGGTGTCTGTCCCGGTGGCCGTGAGGGTGGGTGGCCGTGTGGCCCGTCCTCGGCGGCTGCCGTACGGTCACGGTCCGGTGGCCGGTGTTCCCTGTCGACCCGCTGTTCTCCGGCCTCCGCCTTCGTCCTTCGCCTGTCCGTGCCCGTCCGTCGTTCCCTCGCCCTGATCACCCTGGCCACGCTCGTCGTCTGCGCCGTGACCGCCCGGCTCGGCTTCTGGCAGCTCGACCGTGCGCGGCAGAAGACCGAGGCGGCCGAACGCCTGGAGCGCCAGGGCCGCCTGCCGCCGCTGGTGGCCGCCAGCCTGCCGCACGACGACGCGGCGCTGGCTGACGCCCTGGCCCGCCGCGTCACGCTGCAGGGGCGCTGGCTGCCGGCCCACACGCGCTGGCTGGACAACCGCCCGCACCAGGGTCAGGCCGGCTTCATCGTCGTCACCCCGCTGGCGCTGGCCGATGGCCGGGTGCTGGCGGTGCAGCGCGGCTGGCTGCCGCGCGATCTCCGTGATCCGAACCGTCTGCCGCCACTGCACACGCCGGACGGCTGGCGTCAGGTCGAGGGCCGGCTGCTGGCTTGGCCGTCGGTGCGGATGGAGCTCGGCACCGCCGCCGAGGCCGCCCCCGGCCCGATCCGCCAGAACCTGACGCCCGATGCGCTGTCCCGCGAGACCGGCCTGCGCCTGCAGGTGCTGACCGTGCAGCAGACGACCGAGGATCCACCCGCCGCGGCGCCGGAGCCCCTGCCCGCGGCGCCGTCACCGCCGGCCGGGGCGGAACCCGCGGCCGCCGTGGCGGCTCCATCGGCTGCCGCCGGCCCCGTGCTGCGCCGTGACTGGCCGCCGCCGGCCGCCGACGTCGGCAAGCACCATGCGTATGCCGCCCAGTGGTTCGCGTTCAGCGCGCTGACCGCCGGGCTCTTCATCTGGTTCCAGCTCCTGCGGCCGCGACGCCCGGCCCCCGACCATGCCCCTGCTTGATGCCCATCCCGCGGATCCGGCGCCGGTCCGCGGCCGTCCTGCCGGCCCTGCGTCCGACACGTCCGCCGCCATGCCGGCCGCCACCGGCCCGGCCGGCGACGAGCCGCTGGGCCTGACCGTCCACGGCCTGCCGCGGCCCGGCGAGGCGCTGGTGCGCCAGCGCCAGTCCGGGCGCTGGAAGATGCTGATGGTGCTCGCCGTCTGCGCCGCGCCGGTGCTGCTGAGCTACTTCATGTACTACGTGGTGCGGCCCGGGGCCAGCACCGCCTACGGCACCTTGATCCAGCCGACGCGGCCGATGCCCGCGCTGCAGGCCCGCACGCTGGACGGCCAGCCACTGGCCCTGCGCGATCTGCGCGGGCAGTGGCTGCTGGTGGTGGTGGCCGGCGGGGCCTGCGGCGCCGACTGCGAGCGCCAGCTCTTCCTGCAGCGCCAGCTGCGCGAGATGACCGGCCGCGAGCGCGAGCGCATCGACAAGCTGTGGCTGATCCCCGACGGCGCCGAGCCCCCGCCCGCATTGCGCGAGGCCCTGGCCGCCACGCCGGCGCTGACCATCGCCCGCGTCGATCCGGCCGCACTCGCCGCCTGGCTGCAGCCGGCCTCCGGCCATGCGCTGGCCGAGCACCTCTACCTGGTCGATCCGATGGGCGACTGGATGATGCGCATGCCGGCCCAGGCCGATCCGGCACGGGTCAAGCGCGATCTGGAGCGCCTGCTGCGGGCCTCGGCCGGCTGGGACCAGCCCGGACGCCAGGAGGTGCGCGATGGCCAGCCCTGAGGCCCTGGCCGACGTGGGCGCCACCGCCACCGCAGCCACCGCCACGGCCGCCAGCCCGGCGCTGCACGGCGCGGCGGCGGCCACCGAGCTGCTGCGCACCCACCCGGCCGCCTGGGCCACTCTGGTGGCCACCACGCTGGTGCTGGCCGCGGTGCCGCTGGCCTGGTGGTGGTGGCGCCAGCGCCGGGCCGACTGGCCGCGCCGCCTGGCCGCCCTGACCACGCTGACGGCGGTGCTGACCTTCGACCTGATCGTCTTCGGCGCCTTCACCCGGCTGACCGACTCCGGCCTCGGCTGCCCGGACTGGCCGGGCTGCTACGGCCATGCCAGCCCGCTGCAGGCCACCGGCCCCATCGCCGCCGCCCAGGCCGCGATGCCCGACGGCCCGGTGACCTGGGCCAAGGCCTGGATCGAGATGATCCACCGCTATCTGGCCATGGTCGTCGGCTGCCTGATCATCACGACGCTGGTGCTGGCCTGGCGCCAGCGCCGCACGCTGTCGATCCCGCTGCACTGGCCGGCGCTGACCCTGGTCTGGGTCTGCGCCCAGGGCGCTTTCGGCGCCTGGACGGTCACGCTCAAGCTCTATCCGGCCATCGTCACCGTGCACCTGCTGGGCGGCATCGGTCTGCTGGCCCTGCTGGTCTGGCAGCGCGGGCTGCAGCAGCCGCAGCCGCTGGCCACCGCCGACGACCCCGGACTGCCGCGGCTGGCCGCCGCTGCGCTCGCGCTCACGCTGCTGCAGATCGCGCTCGGCGGCTGGGTCAGCACCAACTATGCGGTCCTCGCCTGTCAGGGGTTTCCCCAGTGCAGTGGACAATGGTGGCCGGACGGTGACTGGGCGCGCGGCTACACGCTGCTGCGCCCGCTGGGTCAGGACGGGCAGGGCGCCGCGCTGCCGTTCACGGCCCTGGTCGCCATCCACTGGACGCACCGGCTGGCCGTGCTGCCGGTGGTCGCGGTGCTGGGCTGGCTCGGCTGGCGGCTGTGGCGCCGGCCCGATGGCCGCCGACCGGCCCTGGCGCTGGCCGCCCTGGTGGCGGCGCAGGGGCTCAGCGGGCTGTCGAACGTGGTGCTGGGCTGGCCGCTGCTGGCCGCGCTGGCCCACAGTGGCGGCGCGGCGGCGCTGGTGGCGTTGCAGGTGCACCTGCTGGCCCGGCTGCGTGCGGCCCGTGTGCCGCAGGCGCGCCGCTGGTCCGCCTCCGGCCGCCCGTCCGCGTCCGCCTCGCTGTCTTCCCTGGATCTGAACCGCGCGACCCCGCGATGAATGCCCGATCGATGTCGACCGCCGCCCCGGCCCCTTCCGCCGCACCGTCCTTCGGCAGCCGCTGGCGCCAGTACCAGGCGCTGACCAAGCCGCGCGTGGTGCAGCTGATCGTCTTCTGCGCCGCCATCGGCATGCTGCTGGCCGTGCCCGGCCTGCCGGACTGGCGCGTCGTGCTGCCGGCCGTCGTCGGCATCTGGCTGGTGGCCGGTGCGGCCGCCGCCTTCAACTGCCTGGTCGAGCAGGCGATCGACGCCCGCATGGCGCGCACCGCCTGGCGGCCGACGGCCAAGGGCGAGCTCACGCGCACCCAGGCGCTGGTGTTCTCGACCGTGCTGTGCGCGGCCGGCAGCGCGCTGCTGTACTGGTGGGTCAATCCGCTGACGATGTGGCTGACCTTCGCCACCTTCGTCGGCTACGCGGTGGTCTACACCGTCATCCTCAAGCCGCTGACGCCGCAGAACATCGTCATCGGCGGGGCCTCGGGCGCCATGCCGCCGGTGCTGGGCTGGGCGGCCATCCGGGGCGACACCGGTCCCGAGGCCTGGCTGATGTGCCTGATCATCTTCCTGTGGACGCCGCCGCATTTCTGGGCGCTGGCGCTCTACCGGGTCGAGGACTATCGCAAGAGCGGCCTGCCGATGCTGCCGGTCACCCACGGCAGCGACTTCACCCGGCTCAACGTGCTGCTCTACACGCTGGTGCTGTTCGCCGCCACGCTGCTGCCCTTCGTCATCGGCATGAGCGGCTGGCCCTATCTGCTGGCCGCCGTGGTGCTGGGGGGCTGGTTCATCGTCTACGGCTGGCGGCTGTGGCGTGACTACAGCGATGCGCTGGCCCGGGCCACCTTTCGCTTCTCCATCCTGTACCTGTCGCTGCTGTTCGCGGCGCTGCTGCTCGACCACTACCTGACGCCATGGCTGCTGAGCTGAATCCCCCCGCACACGATGCCTCCGGTCCGGCCGTGACCGGCGCCGCGGCACCACACACCCGGCGGCATCTGCTGCAGCGAGCCGCCGCCGCGGCGCTGCTGCCCGGCATGGCCGCCGTCCTGGCGGGTTGCGACCAGAGCGGTGCCGGCAAGCCGGCCTTCAAGGCCGTCGACATCACCGGCGCCGAGTACGCCCGCGAGCTGGCCCTGAGCGACGGTGACGGCCGCCGCCGCAGCCTGGCCGAGTTCAAGGGCAAGGTGGTGGTGGTGTTCTTCGGTTTCACCCAGTGCCCGGATGTCTGTCCGACGACGATGGGCGAGCTGGCCGAGGTCAAGCGGGCGCTGGGCGCCGACGGGGCCAGGGTGCAGGGCATCTTCGTCAGTGTCGACCCGGCGCGCGACACGCCCGAGGTGCTCAAGGCCTATGTCGCCAACTTCGGCCCCGACATGCTGGGCCTGCGCGGCACCCCGGAGGAGACGCTGGCCGCCGCCAGGCACTTCAAGGTCTACTTCAACAAGGTGCCGGGCAAGACCGACACCAGCTACACGGTCGACCACACCGCCGGCAGCTACGTCTTCGACACCCAGGGCAAGGTGCGACTGTTCACCCGTTACGGCAGCGGCGCACAGGCACTGGCCGACGACATCCGGCTGCTGCTGGCTGAAGCCGCCGCCTGAGGCTCGCCGGGCCGGCGTCCCGTCTTCCCGGCGCGCACAGGCCGGCCGTGAGCTGGACGTGCGCCGGGCGGACGGGGCCCGAAACGCGAAGGCCGCCCGAAGGCGGCCTTTTGTCGTGCAGCACGGCGGACAGGCCGCACAGGCCTGCCGTGTGGATCGCGGCCTCAGGCCGCCACCGCCTCCATCGCCTTGCGCATCTTCTTCATCGCGGCGACCTCGATCTGGCGGATGCGCTCGGCGCTGACGCCGTATTCCGCGGCCAGCTCGTGCAGCGTCATGCCACCCGAGGCGTCGTCGTTGACCTTGAGCCAGCGCTCCTCGACGATGCGGCGGCTGCGTGCGTCCAGCACCTCGAGCGCCTGCAGCAGGCCGTCGCCGGCCAGATGGTCGCGGCGGCGCGACTCGATCACGCGGGTGGGCTCGTCACGGTCGTCGGCCAGATAGGCGATCGGGGCGAAGGCCTCCTCGCCGTCGTCGCTGCCCGAGGGTTCGAGCGCGACATCACCGCCGGCCATGCGGGTCTCCATCTCGACGACCTCGGCCGGCTTGACGTTGAGTTCCTCGGCCACGCGCTCGATCTCGGCGGCCGAGAGGCTGGCGCGGTGGCTGTCGGCGGCACTGGCGTCGCCCTTGAAGGCCTGCTTCATCGAGCGCAGGTTGAAGAACAGCTTGCGCTGGGCCTTGGTCGTGGCCAGCTTGACCATGCGCCAGTTCTTCAGGATGTACTCGTGGATCTCGGCCTTGATCCAGTGCATCGCGTAGCTGACCAGGCGCACGCCTTGATCAGGGTCGAAGCGCTTGACCGCCTTCATCAGGCCGACATTGCCTTCCTGGATCAGATCGCCCTGCGGCAGGCCGTAACCCAGGTACTGGCGCGAGATCGACACGACCAGTCGCAGGTGCGACATCACCAGGCGGCCGGCGGCGTCCAGATCGCCGTGCTCGCGCAGGCGGCGGGCGTAGGTGGATTCCTCTTCCGGCGTCAGCATCGGCAGCCGGTTGACGGCGGAGATGTAGGCGTCCAGGTTGCCCAGCGACGGAACCAGGGCCCAGGGGTCGCGCAGGGTCAGTGCGGTGGAGGAGGCGGTCATCGTCATATGCAGGCTCGGAGTGGCAGGAGGCCGCTTCGGTTCCATCGATATTAGCACTCGGTCTGGATGAGTGCTAAGACGCGGCCCACCCCGGATCGACGGAAAAGCACGCCCTGGGGGGTGGTGGGCGGAGGGCGCCCCCGCGGGCCGGCCCACCGGCACGCAGGGCTGGCCGCCGGGGCCCGGAGGGCCGCGTCCGACCCGGCATCGGCCCGTCACGGCCCCGATCGACCGCCGGATGACGTCGTTCCGGTGCGCTCCCGCGTCGCCTGCAGGCAAGTCGGGTGGTGGCGGCGTGGAACAGTGGGTCCATGTCGTCGCCCGTGGTGCGCTGCGGCGGCGCTCCCCATCCTCCTCTTCCGGACCTTGCCATGACCCGATCGTTCCCGATCCGTGCGGCCGCCCTGGCCGTCGCCTGTCTGTCCGTCCTGCCGGCCGCCCGTGCCGCCGAGCCCGCCGCCTGCCAGAAGGTGCGTTTCGCCGACGTCGGCTGGAGCGACATCGCCGCCACCACCGGCCTGGCCTCGGTGGTGCTGAAGGCGCTGGGCTACCAGACGAGCGTGACCGTGGCCTCGGTGCCGATCACCTTCGCCGGCATGAAGAGCAAGCAGCTCGACGTGTTCCTCGGTTACTGGAATCCGAGCATGACGCCGATGATCGAGCCCTTCGTCAAGGCCGGCCAGATCCAGGTGCTGCCGGTGCCCAACCTGACCGGTGCCAAGTACACGCTGGCCGTGCCCGAGGCGCTGTGGCAGGCCGGGCTGAAGGACTTCAAGGACATCGCGCGCTTCCACAAGGAGCTCGGCGGCCGCATCCTGGGCATCGAGCCGGGCAATGACGGCAACGCGCTGATCGCCGACATGATCAAGAAGAACCAGTACGGCCTGAAGGACTTCAAGCTGGTGGAGTCGTCCGAGGCGGGCATGCTGGCCGAGGTCCAGCGCGCGGCGCGGGGCACCCGGCCGGTGGTCTTCCTCGGCTGGGAGCCGCATCCGATGAATGTGCAGGTCAAGATGCGCTACCTGACCGGCGGCGACGACGTCTTCGGCCCCAACTTCGGCGAGGCCAAGGTCTACACGGCCACGGCCACCGGCTATGCCGAGAAGTGCCCGAACGTCGGCACCTTCCTGAAGAACCTGCAGTTCAGCACCACGATGGAGAACGAGGTGATGCTGGGCGTGCTCGACAAGGTCAAGCCCGAGCAGGCGGCGCGCACCTGGCTGCTCAAGCACCCGGAGGCGCTGGAGCCCTGGCTCAAGGGCGTCACCACCGTCAAGGGCGAGCCGGGTCTGCCGGCGGTGCAGGCCGCGCTGAAGCCGGCGGCCAAGCCGTGAGCGGCGCGTTGAACGGGGTGGCGGTGGGCGGTGTGGCGAGCGGGGACGACGGTCTGCCCTGGATCGACAGCCACATCGGCGGCCAGCGCGTGCGCGGTGGCGGCGCGGTCTGGGTCAAGCAGGACCCGGCGCGCGGCACGCCGATCGGCCGCGTGGCCGCGGCGGATGCGGCCGACATCGGGACCGCGATCGCGGCCGCCCGCGACGGCCAGGCCCGCTGGGCCGCGCTGTCGGGCGCCGAGCGCGGCCGCGTGCTGCAGCGGGCCGCGGCCCTGCTGCGCGCGCGCAACGACGCACTGGCCGCGCTGGAAGTGGCCGACACCGGCAAGCCGATCCAGGAGGCGGCCGTGGTCGATGTGGCCAGCGGCGCCGACTGCATCGAGTACTACGCCGGCCTGGCCGCCCAGCTCAACGGCCAGCAGCTGCCGCATCCGAACGCGCTGATCTACACCCGGCGCGAGCCGCTGGGCCTGTGCGTGGGCATCGGCGCCTGGAACTACCCGCTGCAGATCGCCTGCTGGAAGTCGGCCCCGGCGCTGGCCGCCGGCAACGCGATGCTGTTCAAGCCCAGCGAGCTGACGCCGTCGACGGCCGTCGAGCTGGCCGAGGTCTATCTGGAGGCCGGCCTGCCGCCGGGCGTCTTCCAGGTGCTGCAGGGCCAGGGGCCGACCGGCGAGGCGCTGGCCCTGCACCCCGAGGTGGCCAAGGTCTCGCTGACCGGCTCGGTGCCCACCGGCAAGAAGGTGATGGCCGCGGCCGCCGGCACGCTCAAGCGGGTGACGATGGAGCTGGGCGGCAAGTCGGCCTTGATCGTCTGCGAGGACGCCGAGCTGGAGGAGGCCGTCTCGGCCGCCATGCTGGCCAACTTCTACACCCAGGGCGAGATCTGCACCAACGGCACGCGCGTGTTCGTGCAGCGCGCGCTGCTGCCGCGCTTCCTGGCCCGGCTGGCCGAGCGCACCGCGCTGCTGCGCGTCGGCGATCCGGCCGATCCGGCGACCGAGGTCGGCGCGATGATCTCGGCCGCGCACGGCGAGAAGGTGCTGGGCCTGATCCGCCGCGGCGTGGAGGAGGGCGCCACGCTGCTGTGCGGCGGCGGCCGCGTCGACGTGCCCGGTCTGGCCGGCTGCTTCGTCGCGCCGACCGTCTTCACCGACTGCCGCGACGAGATGACCCTCGTGCGCGAGGAGATCTTCGGCCCGGTGATGAGCGTGCTGGCCTTCGACGACGAGGCCGAGGTGATCCGGCGCGCCAACGCCACGCGCTTCGGCCTGGCCGCTGGCGTGTTCACCCGCGACATCGCGCGCGGCCACCGCATGGCCGCCGCACTCGCTGCCGGTGTGTGCTGGATCAACAACTACAACATCACGCCGGTGGAGATGCCCTTCGGCGGCGCGCGCGAGTCGGGCATCGGCCACGAGAACGGCCAGGTCGCGCTCGACCACTACACGCAGCTGAAGTCCGTCTACCTGGAGCTGGGGCGCGTGGCCTGCAGCTACCGCTGAAACCGAGGATACCCTTGCCCCATGGCTGCCGCTGCAGACGTCTTCGACTACATCATCGTCGGTGCCGGTTCGGCCGGCTCGGTGCTGGCCCACCGGCTGACCGAGGACCCTGATGTGCGCGTGCTGGTGCTCGAGGCCGGCCCCGGTGACCGCGGGCCGATGAGCGTCATCCTGCACATGCCCTCGGCCTTCGCCTACCCGCTGGCCAGCGACCGCTACAACTGGTACTACCACAGCGAGCCTGACCCTCACATGGACGGGCGGGCGATGTACTGCCCGCGCGGCCGCGTGCTGGGGGGCTCCTCGTCGATCAACGGCATGGTCTACATCCGCGGCCATGCGCTCGACTACGAGGGCTGGTCCCGCTACAAGGGGCTGGCCGACTGGTCGTATGCCGATTGCCTGCCCTATTTCCGCAAGGCCGAGACGCGCGAGCAGGGCGGCGACGACTACCGTGGTGACCGCGGACCGCTGAAGGTCGCCACCGGCCGCTGCGACAACCCGTTGTACGAGGCCTTCATCGAGGCCGGTCAGCAGGCCGGTTATGCCCGTACCGAGGACATGAACGGCTTCCGCCAGGAAGGCCTGGGGCCGATGGACATGACGGTGCACCAGGGCCGGCGCTGCAGCACCGCGGTGGCCTATCTGCGCCCGGCCATGGCGCGGCCCAACCTGCAGGTGCGCACGCGGGCGCTGGTCACGCGCGTGCTGTTCGAGCCGGGCAGTGATCCGGCGCGCGCCATCGGCGTCGAGGTGGCCAACGGCGCCCACCTCGACCGCATCCGTGCCACGCGCGAGGTCATCCTGTGCGGCGGCGCGATCAACTCGCCGCAGATCCTGCAGCTGTCGGGCGTCGGCGATCCGGACGCGCTGCGCGGCCACGGCATCACGCCGGTGGTGCCGCTGCGCGGCGTCGGCGAGAACCTGCAGGACCATCTGGAGACCTATGTGCAGGTGGCCTGCACGCAGCCGATCACGCTGTACTCGGCGATGAGCCTGCCGGCCAAGGCGAAGATCGGCGCGCAGTGGCTGTTGACGGGCACCGGGCTCGGCGCCACCAACCACTTCGAGGCCGGCGGCTTCATCCGCAGCGCGGCCGGCGTCGAGCAGCCGGACCTGCAGTACCACTTCCTGCCGATGGCCATCAGTTATGACGGCAGCTCACCGGCCAGCTTCCACGGCTACCAGGCCCACGTCGGGCCGATGCGCTCGACCAGCCGCGGCTTCGTGCGCCTGCGCAACGCCGATCCCAAGGTGCCGCCGCGCATCCTGTTCAACTACATGAGCACCGAGCAGGACCGCATCGAGATGCGCGCGGCCATCCGCCTGACGCGCGAGATCTTCGGCCAGAAGGCCTTCGATCCCTTCCGCGGCGCGTCCGTCTCGCCGACCGACGAAGTGCGCACCGATGCCCAGATCGACGCCCACATTCGCCAGCATGCCGAGAGCGCGCTGCACCCCTCGTGCACCTGCCGCATGGGCGCCGACGACGACGCGGCCGCGGTGACCGACGGCCAGGGCCGCGTGCACGGCACGCGCGGCCTGCGGGTGGTCGATGCGTCGATCATGCCCGACGTGGTCAGCGGCAACCTGAACGCGCCGACCATCATGATGGCCGAGAAGATCGCCGACGCGATCCGCGGCCGCACGCCGCTGCCGCGCTCGACCGCGCCGTGGTTCACCCATCCGCACTGGCGCACGCGGCAGCGTTGAGGCCGGCCGCGATGTCGGCTGTGGGCCGGTCGATGTCGCCTGCGTGACATCGACCGGGCCCCGCGCCACCAAGATCAGGCCCGCGATTTCCACCGCTTCACACGCTGTTCACCACACCCATCCGGAGTGCGCACCATGAACCGTCCCCTGTCCCGCCGCCAGTTCGTCGCCGGCACCACCACCACGCTGGCGCTCGCCGGCACGCCGCTGTCGGTGCTGGCCCAGGCCAAGCCGATCCGCATCGGCTGGACCGCCTGGTCCGATGCCGAGGCGATCACCAACATCGCCAAGCTGATCCTGGAGCAGCGCCTGGCGCAGAAGGTCGAGCTGGTGATGACCGACGTGGCCCTGCAGTACGCGGGCCTGGAACGCGGCCAGATCGACCTGATGCTGATGGCCTGGCTGCCCGGCACCCACAAGAGCTACTACGAGAAGGTCAAGGGTTTGGTCGAGGACCTGGGCGCGCTCTACACCGACGCCAAGCTGGGCTGGGCCGTGCCGGCCGACATCCCGGTGGGCACCCTCAGGACGCTGGAGGACCTGAAGAAGCCCGAGGTCAGCGAGAAGCTGGGCGGCAAGATCCAGGGCATCGATGCGGGTGCCGGCCTGATGAAGCTGTCCGAGGCGGCGATCAAGAGCTACGGCCTGGACTACAAGCTGATCACCGCGTCCGACGCGGCCATGGTCTCGTCGCTGGACCGCGCGATCGCGCGCAAGCAGTGGATCGTCGTCACCACCTGGAGCCCGCACTGGATGTTCTCGCAGTACAAGCTGCGTTATCTGGAGGATCCCAAGGGCGCGCTCGGCGGCGCCGAGGAGATCCACGCGCTGGCGCGCAAGGGTTTCTCGGCCGACTTCCCCAAGGCCGCGGCCTTCATCCGCAACCTCAAGATCTCGCTGGCCGACCTGGAGGGCGTGATGCTCAAGGCCAAGGAGTCGACCCCGGCCAAGGAGGCCGCCGCCTACATCGCGGCCAACGGCGCGACGGTCGACAAGTGGGTGGCCGCGGCCCGCTGAGGCCGTCCGCCAGCCGCCCCGACCGGGGATGAGACGGGGCCGTGGGCAACCACGGCCCCGTTGTCATTCGGGGTGCCGCACCGGAGGGATCAGGGTCTGTCCGGATGGTCGGCGACCCGGGCGTGCGGGCGATGCCGGCACCCGCGCGCATGTCGTTTCCAGGCCAGTCGGCCATGTCGTTTGCGGACAAATCGAGGTCCGCCACGCGCAAGGCGCGCACGGGGTGCAGCCGAACAATCAGCGTCATCGGAGCGTCACGACGACGTTCCCCGGCCCCGGTCCGGACCGCCTTTCCGGCCGCCAGCAGCCCCTTCCCGACGCCATGAACCCCTTGCACGCCGAGTCCGTCGTCATCGATGGTCTGATCATCTCGAAGTGGGACCGCCCGGTCTTCGAGGACATGCGCCGCGGTGGCCTGACCGCCGCCAACTGCACCGTCTCCGTCTGGGAGGACTTCAAGGGCACGGTGCACAACATCGCCGCGATGAAGGCGCACATCCGCGCCAACGCCGACCTGCTGAGCCTGGTGCGCACGACGGACGACATCCGCCGCGCCAAGGCCGAAGGCAAGACCGGCATCATCCTGGGCTTCCAGAACGCCCACGCCTTCGAGGACCACCTGGGCCACATCGAGGCCTTCGCCGACATGGGCGTGCGCGTGGTCCAGCTCTGCTACAACACGCAGAACCTGATCGGCACCGGCTGCTACGAGCGCGACGGCGGCCTCTCGGGCTACGGCCACGAGGTCATCGCCGAGATGAACCGGGTCGGCATCATGGTCGACCTCTCGCACGTCGGCGCCAGGACCAGCGAGGAGGCCATCCTGGCCTCGAAGAAGCCGGTCACCTACAGCCACTGCCTGCCGGCCGGTCTGAAGGAGCATCCGCGCAACAAGAGCGACGAGCAGCTGAAGTTCATCGCCGACCGCGGCGGCTTCATCGGCGTGACCATGTTCCCGCCCTTCCTCAAGCGCGGCACCGAATCGACCGTCGACGACTACGTCGAGGCGCTGGACTACGTGATCAACCTCGTCGGCGAGGACTGCGTGGGCGTGGGCACCGACCACACCCAGGGTTATGGCCAGGACTTCTTCGAGCACATCACCCACGACAAGGGCCGTGGCCGCCGGCTGACGAACTTCGGCACCGTGCTGAACCCGCAGGGCATCCGCACCATCGGCGAGATGCCCAACCTGACCGACGCGATGGCGCGTGCCGGCTGGAAGCCCGAGCGCATCGTCAAGGTGATCGGCGGCAACTGGCTGCGGGTCTTCGGCGACGTCTGGGCTGACTGACCCACCCCCGAAGCGGCCAAGGCCGCTCCCCCTCCAGGGGGCGCCGCCAGCGGCCCGGCGAAGCCGGTTCCGCGGCGGCTGCTGGCCCGAACCCTCCACCTTCCATCGAGTGCCCTCATGGCTTCACCCCAACTGCCCATCGACGTCGCCGAGGACACCGGCATCTGGACCACCGACGGTCTGCCGATGATCTACGTGCCGCGGCACTTCTTCGTCAACAACCACGTGGAGGCCGAGGCGGCCATCGGCCGCGAGGTCTATGCCGCCAGCCTCTACAAGGCCGGCCACCGCTCGGCCTACTTCTGGTGCGAGCAGGAGAGCCGGACCCACGGCCTGCAGGGCCTGGCCGTCTACGAGCACTACCTGCAGCGCCTGTCGCAGCGTGGCTGGGGCCAGTTCGCCTTCCGCGAGGTCGACGCGGCCACCGGCCATGCCCAGATCACGCTCAAGCACTCGGTGTTCGTGCTGGCCCAGGGCATCGCCGGCGTGCCGGTGACGCAGGACAAGGTCTGCTACCTGTTCGCCGGCTGGTTCTCCGGCGCGATGGACTGGGTCGGCCAGGCCACCGGCCGGACCTGGAAGACCACCAGCACCGAGACGCAGTGCGCCGCCGAGCAGGCCATCCACGGCCATGACCACTGCGTGTTCACCGTGACCCCGATCGCCGGCTGACCGCGCCGCCGCCGCCACGCCTTTCGCCGCCCCGGACATCCGCACGCCATGCGTTATCCCCATCTGTTCGAGCCGATCACGCTCAACCGGCTGACGATCCGCAACCGCATCGTCAGCACCGCCCATGCCGAGGTCTATGCCGATGACGGCATGCCCGGCGAGCGCTACATCCGCTACTACGAGGAAAAGGCCAAGGGCGGCGTCGGACTGGCCATCTGCGGCGGCTCCAGCCCGGTGGCCAAGGACAGCCCCAGCAGCTGGTGGAGCAGCGTCAACCTGTCGCGCGACCAGACGATGGAAGGCCTGTCCCGGCTGGCCGAGGCCATGCACAGGCATGGCGCCAAGATCATGATCCAGGCCACGCACATGGGGCGGCGCAACGCCTGGCACGGCTTCGACTGGCCGCACCTGGTCAGCCCGTCCGGCGTGCGCGAGCCGGTGCACCGCGGCAATGCCAAGACCATCGAGATCGAGGAGATCCGTCGCATCATCGGCGACTACGCGGCCGCCGCGCGCCGGGTCAAGGCCTCGGGCCTGGACGGCATCGAGATCTCGGCCGCTCACCAGCACCTGATCGACCAGTTCTGGAGCCCGCGCAGCAACTTCCGCACCGATGAATGGGGCGGCAGCCTGGCCAACCGCCTGCGCTTCGGCATCGAGGTGCTCAAGGCGGTGCGTGCCGAGGTCGGCGCCGACTTCGTCGTCGGCCTGCGCATGTGTGGCGACGAGTTCCACGAGGACGGCCTGAGCCACGAGATGCTCAAGGAGATCGCCCAGGCGATGTCCGAGACCGGCCTGATCGACTACCTGAGCGTCATCGGCTCGGGCGCCGACACCCACAACACGCTGGCCAACTGCATGCCGCCGATGGCGCTGCCGCCCGAGCCCTTCGTGCATCTGGCCGGTGGCATCAAGAGCGTGGTGAAGATCCCGGTGATGCACGCGCAGAGCATCCGCGATCCGCAGCAGGCCGAGCGCCTGCTGGCCGCGGGCCTGGTCGACATGGTCGGCATGACGCGCGCGCAGATCGCCGACCCGCACATGGTGATCAAGATCCGCGACGGCCGCGAGGACCAGATCAAGCAGTGCGTCGGCGCCAACTACTGCATCGACCGCCAGTACAACGGCCTGGACGTGCTGTGCGTGCAGAACGCCGCCACCAGCCGCGAGCGCACGATGCCCCACCTCATCGCCCAGACCACCGGGCCGAAGCGCAAGGTGGTGGTGGTGGGCGCCGGCCCGGCCGGGCTGGAGGCCGCCCGCGTGGCGCGTGAGCGCGGCCATGAGGTGGTGCTGTTCGAGAAGGCACCGCAGGTCGGCGGTCAGGTCAACCTGGCGGCCAAGGCGCCGCAGCGCGAGCAGATGGCCGGCATCATCCGCTGGTTCGATCTGGAGATCCGCCGCCTGGGCGTCGACCTGAGGCTCAACACCGAGGCCGACGTGTCGGTCATCCTCGACGAGCGGCCCGACATCGTCGTGCTGGCCACCGGCGGCCTGCCGCACACGGCCCAGGTGCCGGCCTGGGGCGTGGCCGAAGGCCTGGCCGTCAGCGGCTGGGACATCCTGTCGGGCCGCGTGGCGCTGCAGGGCCACGTGCTGGTCTACGACGGCATCAGCGGCCATGCGGGCACCGGCGTGGCCGACTTCATCGCCAGCCGCGGCCATCTGGTCGAGATGGTGACGCCGGACGTGAAGATCGCCGACGACACCGGCGGCACCACCTTCCCGATCTTCTACCGCCGGTTGTACGCGCACGGCGTGGTGATGACGCCGAACTTCTGGCTGGAGCGGGTCTACCGCGAGACCACGCCGGAAGGCGACAAGCTGATCGCCGTGCTGAAGAACGAGTACACCGACCAGCTGGAGGAGCGGGCGGTGGACCAGGTGGTGATCGAGAACGGCATCACGCCGAACGAATCGCTGTACTGGTCGCTGAAGGACCGCTCGCTGAACAAGGGCCAGACCGACATCGACACGCTCTACGACGCGCGTCCGCAGCCGGTGCTGGCCGATCCGGAGCTGGGGCAGGGCGGTGCGTTCGCGCTGTTCCGCATCGGTGACGGCGTGAGCATGCACAACATCCACGGCGCGATCTACGACGCGCTGCGGCTGGCCAAAGACTTTTGATGAGCCGGCCCGGAGCCTGACTGAGATGGACACCCCGATGTCTGGATTCGTGTGGCGGGACCTGGTGACCGCCGTGTTCTGGCTGGCGCTGCTGGCGCTGGCCGTCGGCACCGCGCGGCGCGCGGCGCTGTGGCGCCAGGGCGCGGCCGCCCGCGTGGCCTGGTCGGGCCTGCTGGCCATCCCCAAGCGCTACTTCGTCGATCTGCATGCGGTGGTGGTGCGCGAGCCGCTGGTGGCCCGGGCCCACGTGCTGGTGGCCGGCGGCGCCATCGCCAGCCTGGCGCTGGTGGCGCTCAACGACGGCCTGCGCCTGCGCTGGGCGCTGCTGGACGCGCTGCTGGTGCTGTCGGCCGCGGCCATGGTCGGCGGCGCGCTGATGATGCGCCGCCGCCGGGCGCAGCCCGAGGTGGCGCGCCGCGTCTCGCACGGCCCCTGGGACCGGCTGCCGGCCACGCTGGCCGTCGGTGCCGCCGGTGCGCTGGCGCTGGCCGCCAGCGCGCTGTGGTCGCCGCTGCTGGCGCCCTGGTGGGCGGCGGCCTGCGCGCTGGCCCTGGCCATCGGCGCGGCCGAGCTGGCGCTGGGCATCGGCCTGGCCGGGCCGATGAAGCATGCGGTGGCCGGCCTGCTGCATCTGGGCCTGCATCCGCGGCCCGAGCGCTTCGCGCCGCAGCCGGTCGGCCCGGCCGCCCAGCGCCGCGCGGTGGCGCTGCAGCCGGTGGTCCTCGGCCGTGACAAGCCGGGCGCCGGCCAGCCGGCCGATCTGCCCTGGAACCGTCTGCTGTCCTTCGATGCCTGCGTGCAGTGCGGCAAGTGCGAGGCCGCCTGCCCGGCCTATGCCGCCGGCCAGCCGCTGAACCCGAAGAAGCTGGTGCAGGATCTGGTCACCGGCATGGCCGGTGGCAGCGATGCGGCCTATGCCGGCAACCCCTATCCGGGGCAGACCGTCGGCCAGCACCAGGGCCGCGCCGACGCCCCCGTGGTGCCCGGCCTGATCCCGGCCGAGACGCTGTGGAGCTGCACCACCTGCCGCGCCTGCGTCCAGGCCTGCCCGATGCTGATCGAGCACGTGGACCTGGTGGTCAGCCTGAGGCGCAACCTGACGCTCGTCGGCGGCAGCCAGCCCAACAAGGCACCCGAGGTGCTGGCCGCGCTGCGCGAGACCGACACCCAGAGCCGCCAGCCGCTGGCCGCCCGCTTCCACTGGGCGACCGACTTCGAGCTGCCGGTGGCGCGGCCGGGCCAGCGCGTCGACTGGCTGCTGCTGGCCGGCGAGGCCGGCTTCGATCTGCGCGGCCAGCGCACGCTGCGCGCGCTGGTGCCGGTGCTCAAGGCTGGCGGCATCACGCCGGCGGTGCTGGGCGCGGCCGAGACCGACTGCGGCGACGTCGCCCGCCGCCTGGGCGACGAGGACGGCTGGCAGCGCCTGGCGCGGCAGCTGATCGCCACGCTGTGCGAGCGGCCGGCGGCCAACCTGGTCACCGCCGATCCGCATCTGCTGCAGGCGCTGCGCAACGAGTACCCGGCCTTCGATGCCGAATGGGCGGCGGTGCTGGCCGGCGGTGTCAAGGTCTGGCACCACACCGAGGTGCTGGACGATCTGCTGCAACGCGGCCGTCTGCGCCGCAAGGCCGACGCGGTCGAGGCCGCACCGGTGACCCTGCATGATCCCTGTTACCTCGGGCGCTACAACGGCCAGTTCGAGGCCCCGCGCCGCGCGCTGAAGGCCGTCGGCATCCCGATCGTCGAGATGGCGATGCACGGCCCGGCCGCCCGCTGCTGCGGCGGTGGCGGCGGTGCGCCGACCACCGACATCCCCGGCCGCCAGCGCATCCCCGACATCCGCATCGCCGATGCGCGGGCCACCGGCGCCGGCGTGGTCGCTGTCGCCTGCCCGCAGTGCACGGCCATGCTCGAAGGCGTGGTCGGCCCGCGGCCCGAGGTGCTGGACGTGGCCGAGCTGGTCGCCCGCGCCGTCGATCTGCAGCCCACCGGAGCCGCCCGATGAACACCGCCATCGCACACGGCGCGCGGGTGCGCCGCATCGACCCGCGCCGCCCCGTCGTCATCACGCCGCAGGGCCTGCGCCGCATCGTGCTGGGCAGCAGCGTCGGCGAGCGCCTGGGCGCCCAGGCCCGTTCCGGCGAGACCGTCAAGCCGCTGCGCCTGCAGGGCGAGCCGCGGGGCTGCCTGCTGGTGGTGGCCCACAGCGAGCGCGGCGCGCTCGACGACGCCGCCCGCGAGGTGGTGGCCGCCGCCGCGCTGCTGGCCGCCCCGCACGAGGCGGTGGTGCTGATCGCGCCGTGCACCGTCGAGGGCGTGGACGCGCCCCCGCCGCTGGCCGATGCGGCCGCGCTCGGCATCGACCGGGTCGAGCAGCTGCCCGTGCCGCCGGGCGCCGATGCCGCCGCGCTGGTGGTGGCCGTGGCCGCACGCTGGCGGGCGCTGAGCCCGCGCCACACGCTGTTGCCCGACCAGGGCGCCGATGCCGATCTGGGCCGACGCCTGGCCGCCCGCCTGGGTCTGGCCGCGGCCTGCGGCGTGCGCGAGATCGCACCGGCGGCCGAGGGCCGGCCGGCCCTGGCCCGCGTGGCCTGGGCCGGGACGGCCGAGGGCCCCGGCGCTGGCGAGGCCGGAAAGGCCGGCGAGGCCGCCACCGCACTGCCGGCGCTGGCCCTGCTGCAGCGCCAGGTCGCCCGCACCGAGCTGCCCTTCGTCGGCCGTGGCGAGCAGGCCTTGCTGCAGGCGCCGTCCCGCCAGCCCGCCGCCGGTCTGTCCGACCTCGGCCGCGAGGCCGGCCGCGCTGCCGAGGTGGCGCTGGAGGAGGCCGAGTTCATCCTGGCCGCCGGCAACGGCATCACCGACGTCGCCTTGTTCCAGGAGCTGGCCCAGGCGCTCGGCGCGGCGGTGGGCGCCTCGCGCGTGGCCGTCGACGATGGCCGCTTCACCCGCGCCCAGCAGGTCGGGGCCACCGGCAAGACCGTCCAGGCCCGCGGTTATCTGGCGCTCGGCATCTCGGGCGCCGTGCAGCATCTGCAGGGCATCCAGGCGGTGCGCCATGTCATCGCCGTCAACACCGATGCCGCCGCGCCGATGATGGCGCGCGCCGAGCTCGGCATCGTCGCCGACGCCCAGCCGCTGATGCGCGCGCTGCTGGCGCTGGTGCGCAGCCCGCAGGAGTCCCGCGCATGAACGCCCCGCGTCCTTCCTCCGCCCCGGCCGTGCTGGTCAGCCTGCGCATCGACCCGGTCAGCGGCCGCGCCACGCGCAGCGCCGGTGATGCGGCTGCGGCGGCCCTGGCCCTGCAGGCCGCTGCCGGCGTCGCCGTGCCGCGTCTGGTGCACGCCGGCCGCCTGCCCGAGCGCGTGGCCCGCGACTACCTGGCCCTCGGCCTGCCGCTGCTGCAGCAGTGGGTGGCGCCGGTCGGTGCCGCCGGTGCGGCCGCCGATGCGCTGACGCTGCTGCGGCAGGCCTGTGCCGACAGCCCGCTGGTGCTGACCGGTGCGCGCGCCGAGTCGGGTCTGGGCAGCGGCCTGCTGCCCTATGCGCTGGCCGAGGTACTGCAACGGCCGCTGCTGGCCGACGTGATCGATCTGCAGCGCGAGCCCGACGGCCACTGGCGCGTGACCCAGGCCCTGCCGCGCGGTGCCCGCCACCACTGGCGCCTGGCGCCCGGCGCCGGCGCGGTGCTGGTGACCAGCGCCCGCCTGGCCCAGCGCGCCGGGCTGGATCTGCGCCATGCCTGGGCCAGCGCCCAGCAGGGCCGCATCGAGACGGTGACGGCGGCCCGCACGGCCACCACCGGGCACGCGCCGGCCATGCCGGACTGGACGACCGGCCCCGCCCGCCGCCAGCGGGTCGCGCTGGCCGCCGCCAGCCGCGCCAGCGGCGCCGAGCGCATGGCCCGTGCCACCGGCAGCGGGGCGCCCAAGTCGGGCGGCGCGCTGCTGCGCGAGGGCAGCGTCGAGGACAAGGCCCGCGCCTTGCTGCAGCGCCTCCAGGCGCTGGCGCTGGTGTCCTCACGCTGAACGTCAGGCCCCGCCGCCCGCATCCACCGGATCTTCCTTCCATCCCGTCCACCGCATCGATCGCCGCCAGGGAGCCGCCTCATGCCCACCGCCCAACCGATCCGTTTCCAGCCTGCCACCTCCACCGCGCTGCTGCGCCAGCTGCTCGAACAGCGCACCCCCGGCCACAGCCTGGAGGCGCCGTTCTACCTGGATCCGTCGGTCTTCCAGGCCGACATGGCGCTGATCTTCGAGCGCCACTGGATCTTCGTCGCCGTGGCGCCGCAGGTGGCCGAGCCGGGCGACTACATCACCGTCGACGTCGGCCACAACTCGATCCTGATCGTGCGCGACGACGACATGGGCATCCAGGCCTTCCACAACGTCTGCCGTCACCGCGGCTCCAAGCTGTGCGAGGCGCATCAGGGCTCGCTCGGCAACATCGTCTGCCCCTACCACCAGTGGACCTATGACCTGGAAGGCCGGCTGATCCATGCCGACCACATGGGCGAGACCTTCCTGAAGGAGCAGCACCAGCTGCGCCGCGTCCATCTGCGCAACGTCGAGGGCCTGCTGTTCATCTGCCTGGCCGACGAGCCGCCGGCCGACTTCGACGAGGTGGCCGCCCGCATGAAGCCCTATCTGGCGCCGCACCGCCTGAACGAGGCCAAGGTCGCCGCCCAGGTCGACATCATCGAGCGCGGCAACTGGAAGCTGACGATGGAGAACAACCGCGAGTGCTACCACTGCGTGGGCAACCATCCGGAGCTGACCATCTCGCTGTACGAGCACGGCTTCGGCTACCAGCCTGGCCCGCAGAATGAGGAGGGCCTGGCCCGCTTCGAGCAGATCGTCGAGGACAGCCACGCCAAGTGGGAGGCCATGGGCCTGCCCAGCGCCCGTCTGGAGGAGCTGGACAGCCGGGTCAGCGGCTTCCGCACCCAGCGCCTGCCGCTGGACCGCGCCGGCCAGTCGCAGACCATGGACACGCAGGTCGCCTGCACGAAGCTGCTGGCCGACTTCGGTGATGCCGCGCTCGGCGGCCTGTCGTTCTGGACCCAGCCCAACAGCTGGCACCACTTCATGAGCGACCACGTGGTCAGCTTCTCGGTCATCCCCATCAGCGCCGAGCGCACGCTGGTGCGCACCACCTGGTGCGTGCACAAGGACGCGGTCGAGGGCGTGGACTACACGGTCGAGAACCTGACCAAGGTGTGGAACGCCACCAATGACCAGGACCGCCGCCTGGTCGAGCTGACCCAGGCCGGCGTGGCCAGCCCGGCCTACCGGCCGGGCCCGTACTCGCCGTTCACCGAAGGCCTGGTCGAGGCCTTCTGCGTCTGGTACGTCGACCGCCTGCGCGCCGGCGTGGCGTCGCTGGGCTGAGGCCCGCAGCCGCCGTCCGCCGGCCCGACCGACCGCCAGGAGTCCCGATGTCGTCCCCGTCCCTTCCGACCGCCGAGGCCGTGCCGGCCCCGGATCCCGCCGTCGCCCTGCCGCCACCCTGGGGCGGTGATGATGAATGGCTGCAGTGCGTGGCCGTGGTGCAGGAAACGCACGACGTGCGCAGCTTCGTGCTGCGTCCGGTCGAGGCGCGCAGCTGGCGCTACCGGCCCGGCCAGTTCATCACCCTGGCCCTCGACATCGACGGCCAGCGCATCTGGCGCAGCTACACGCTGAGCTCCAGCCCGACGCGGCCCGACAGCGTGGCCATCACCGTCAAGCGGGTGCCGGGCGGCCCGGTCTCCAACTGGCTGCATGAGCGGCTGAAGCCGGGCATGCGGCTGTCGGTCAGCGGCCCGGCCGGGGAGTTCTGCCCGCCGGCCGGCCCGCTGCAGGCGCCGGCCCGCGGCCAGCTCTACCTGTCGGCCGGCAGCGGCATCACGCCGCTGATGTCGATGGCGCGCAGCTGGGCCGACCTGGGCACCGACGTCGATCTGCACTTCCTGCACGCGGCGCGCACGCCGGCCGACCGCATCTTCGGCGCCGAGCTGGACTGGCTGGCGACACGGCTGCCGCGCTGGCGCTCGACGCTGCTGTGCGAGCAGGCCACGCCCGGCTGGCACGGCCCGGTCGGCCGCATCGATCTGGCCCTGCTGCGCCGCCAGGTGCCGGACCTGCTCGACCGCGAGGTCTGGTGCTGCGGCCCGGCGCCGTTCATGGCTGCCGTGCGCGCGCTGCTGGCCGAGGCCGGCTTCGATCCGTCGCGCTACCACGAGGAGAGCTTCAGCTTCGGTGCCGCGGCGCAGCCGGTGGTGGCCACGCCGGCACCGGCTCCCGCACCGCTGCCGGCCGCCGCCACCCAGCCGCCGGGCACCGCGACCGAGGCCGTGGTCCCCGCCACCTCGCCGGCCGCCGCGCCCGCACCGCAGGCCGCACCCGCTGCCGCGGCGCCGGCCGCCGCCGTCTCCTCATCGCCTGACACTGCGCGTTACACCGTCACGCTGAGCAAGCGCGGCGAGCGCTTCGACTGCGGTGCCGACGAGACGGTGCTGCAGGCCGCCCAGCGGGCCGGCGTGCGCTGGCCCTTCGCCTGCGCCAATGGCGTCTGCGGCACCTGCCGCACGCAGCGCAGCGCCGGCGAGGTGCAGATGAGCCAGAACGGCGGCCTGCGCCCGCGCGAGGTGGCCCAGGGCTGGTTCCTGCCCTGCTGCAGCCGCCCGCTCGGCGACCTCACGCTGGAGCGCTGAGCGATGGCCCCGACGCACGACGGACAGCACCGGCGGGCGTCGGGAACGGCGGTGCGCTCCGGCGCGCCACCCCCGCGCGCCACGCCCCCGCCCGCCATGCACGGCACCGGTGCATGGCGTGCACCGCGACGAACGACACGCACCGCCCCCCGGGCCGTGGCGCCGCCGCATGTCCGCACTCCCCCCAGAACCCCCGCCACCCCCCCGGGGAAGCCAGATTCCGTGATGGCACGTGCTTTGCGAAGATGGCTTCCGCGTTCCGATACCCCGCAAGCCCCCAGGAGGCGCTGATGTCCGACCCCAAGATACGGGTACGCAATCTCACCAAGATCTTCGGTGCCCGCCCCGAACAGGCGCTGACCCTGCTGCAGCAGGGCCTGAGCAAGGACGAGATCGTCCAGCGCACCGGCCAGGTCGTCGGTGTCAACAAGGTCAGCTTCGATGTCCACGCCGGTGACATCCATGTGCTCATGGGCCTGTCGGGCTCGGGCAAGTCCACGCTGATCCGTCTGATCAACCGCCTGGTCGAGCCTTCGGCCGGCAGCATCACCATCGATGGCGAGGACATCACCCGCCTGCCGCAGTCCGAGCTGGTGCGCTGGCGCCGCAAGCGCGTGGCGATGGTGTTCCAGAGCTTCGCGCTGATGCCGCACCGCACGGTGTTCGACAACGTGGCCTTCGGTCTGGAGATCGCCGGCGGCTCGCGCCGCCAGTACCAGGACAAGGTGATGGGCGCGCTGGAGCAGGTCGGCCTCAAGACCTACGCCGGCAAGCTGCCGCGCCAGCTCTCGGGCGGCATGCAGCAGCGCGTGGGCCTGGCCCGGGCGCTGGCGGTCGATCCCGACATCCTGCTGATGGACGAGGCCTTCTCGGCGCTCGATCCGCTCAAGCGCACCGAGATGCAGGACCTGATGCTGCAGCTGCAGCGCGAACAGAGCCGCACGATCTTCTTCGTCTCGCATGATCTGGAGGAGGCCCTGAAGATCGGTACGCGCATCGCCATCATGGAAGGCGGCAACCTGGTGCAGGAAGGCAGCCCGCACGAGATCGTCACCCGGCCGGCCAACGACTATGTGCGGCGCTTCTTCAAGGGCGTCGACACCTCGCGTTATCTGACCGCCGCCGATCTGGTCGATCCGACGATGCCGAGTGCCCAGATCATCGCGCTCGACAGCGCTGCACGCCTGCGCAGCACCACCACTTTGCCGGACACGCTGCGCACCGTCCTTGGCATGGATCAACCGGTGAACGTGTTCGACGAGGCCGAGCACCTGCTCGGCTGCATCACCCCCAAGAGCCTCCTGGTCAAGATCGCGAGTACCCGTCATGTCGGCTGATTGGCTCCAACAACTGCTGGGCGACACCAAGGGGATGTTGCCGCTGGGCGACCTGGTCAACCAGGGCGTGCGTCTGCTGCTGGAGCACGGGGGCACCGTCTTCGATGCCATCGGCGGTCTGGTCGAGCACTTCGCCGGCCAGATCGAGGCGCTGTTCCTGGCCGTGCCCTCGTGGCTGGTCATCATCGGCGTGGTCGCGCTCGGGGTCTGGCGCCTGCACTGGCGCTTCGGCCTGTTCGTCTTCGTCAGCCTGATGGTCATCCGCATCACCGGCTTCTGGGACCAGACCATGGTCACGCTGGCCCTGGTGTTCTCGGCCACCTTCATCAGCCTGATCGTCGGCGTGCCGCTGGGCATCGTCTGCGCCCGCAGCGAGCGCATCAACGCGCTGATCCGCCCGGTGCTGGACTTCATGCAGACGATGCCCGCCTTCGTCTACCTGATCCCGGCGGCGATGCTGTTCGGCCTCGGCCGCGTGCCCGGCATCCTGGCCACGGTGGTGTTCGCGATGCCGCCGGTGGTGCGCCTGACGGCGCTCGGCATCCGGCAGGTCAACGCCGAGCAGGTCGAGGCCGGCCAGGCCTTCGGCTGCACCTCGTTCCAGCTGTTGTGGAAGGTGCAGCTGCCGATCGCGATGCCCACGCTGATGGCCGGTGTCAACCAGACCATCATGATGGCGCTGTCGATGGTGATCATCGCCTCGATGGTCGGCGCCGGTGGTCTGGGCAACGACGTGCTGGCCAGCATCCAGCGCCTGGACATCGGACTCGGCTTCGAGAGCGGGCTGGCGGTGGTGCTGCTGGCCATCATCCTCGACCGCCTGACCGAGAGTTTCGGCGCCGTGCGGCGCGAGAGCTGAGCTCCGGCGCCCGCACCCGCACGGCCTCACGGTGGTGCGGATGCGGCGCCGATGCGGCGGGGCATGGATCCTGCTGTTCCTCCTGCACCGGGCCCTGCGCGGTGCCCGTCACGGCCGCTGCGGCGGCCGCTCCTGTCCACCCGTCGCCGTCGCCACGCCATGCCCCCTCGTCCTGAAGCTCCGCCCCGGCACATCGGCTTCCTGCTGCTGCACAACTACTCGATGATCGCGTTCGCCAACGCGCTCGAGGTGCTGCGCATGGCCAACTACCTGAGCCGCCGCACGCTCTACCGCTGGACGGTGGCCGCCGCCCCGGCCGGCGAGGCCGAGGCGCAGGGCGGCGACTGGCCGGGCCTGCCGGTGGCCGCGGGCGTGAGCACCGTCGACGCCAGCAACGGCCTGCAACTGGTGCAGGACGGCGCCTCGCTGGCGGCGCTGGCCCACTGCGAGGTGGTCTTCGTCTGCGGCGGTGTCGGCGTGCAGCAGGCCACCACCGAGCCGGTGCGCGCGCTGCTGCGCCGCCTGGCCGCACGCGGCGTGGCCCTCGGCGCGCTGTGCACCGGCACCCATGCGCTGGCCGCGGCCGGCGTGCTCGACGGCTACCGCTGCGCGGTGCACTGGGAGAACCTGGCCGCGCTGCGCGAGGCCCATCCCAAGGTGCAGTTCGCGCAGGAGGTCTTCCTGATCGACCGTGACCGCCTGACCGCCTCCGGCGGCACCGCGCCGCTGCACCTGATGCTGCACCTGGTGCGCGGCCACCACGGCCAGAAGCTGGCGGTCGACATCTCCGAGCAGTTCATCGTCGACCGCATGCGGGCGCCGACCGACCAGCAGCGCCTGCCACAGCCCGAATGCATCGGCCCCGGCTACGAGCACCTGACCGAGGCGGCCGAGCTGATGGCCGCCAACATCGAGGAGCCGCTGCCGCTGTCGGAGATCGCCGCGGCCACCGGGGTCTCGCTGCGCCAGCTCGAACGGCTGTTCCACCGCTACTACAGCCTGAGCCCGGCCCAGCACTACATGAACCTGCGGCTGCGCCGCGCGCGCGAGCTGCTGATGCACACCGCGCAGCCCATCATGCAGATCACCGTGGCCTGCGGCTTCCAGTCCTCGTCGCACTTCTGCAAGGCCTACCGCGCGCTGTTCGGCCATGCGCCGAGCGAGGACCGCCGGCGTGACCGCCAGATGCCCGCCGCCGAGGCGACGACGGCGGTGCGGCGCGCGCCGCGCCGGCCGCCGGTCGTGCTGTCGCATGCGCCGGCGCCGTCGCCGCTGCCCGACATGCTGGGCCGCGGCCCGGTGCCGGACGTGCCGCCGGTGGTCGCGCCGCCGGGCGTCGACCGTGCCGCGCCGCTGCGCGCCGAGCCCGAGCGCCGGCCGCTGCGCCGTGCGCCGGCACCGCTGGCCGCGGCACTGCCGCTCGCGGCCGGCAAGGTGCTGCGCGCCAGCGCCTGAGTCCGTCCGTCAGGCCGCGGGGCGGGCCGGCGCCGTCCGCCGCGTGCGGGCGGCCCGCCGCCCGTCGCCGGTCGTCCCCCGGGGCGCCGGCCGTGCCCGGCGTCCCGTCCCCGTTCCGGCTTCCGCCCGTTCGACACCGTGCCTGTCCCGTCCGCTCCGGCGGCCCCGTCGTCCGCCGAGCGCGGGCGGGTCTGGGCCTCGCTCTTCGTCGTCTGGGTGCTGTGGTCGACCAGCTATCTGGCGCTCGGCCATCTGGTCACACTGCTGCCGCCGCTGCTGGCCGTCGCCTTGCGCAATGCGCTGGCGGCCGTGGCGCTGATCGGCGTGGCCGTGCTCTGCCGCCAGCCGGCGCCGGGGCGGCGTCAGCTGCTGCGGCCGGCGCTCGTCGGCCTGCTGCTGGTCGGGCTCGGTGAATCCCTGCTGAGCCTCGGTCTGCAGACGGCCAGCCCCGGCCGCTCGGCCGTGCTCTACGCGGCCGTGCCCATCCTCACCAGCGTGCTGCTGGCCTGCAGCGGGCAGCGGCTCAACCGTGGCCAGACGGCCGGTGCGGTGCTCGGCGTCTGCGGCGTCGCGCTGCTCAACCTCGATCTGCTGCGCCCGGGCCAGGCCGGCGGCCCGCGCGGTGAAGGGCTGGTGCTGGCCAGCGCGGTGTGCGCGGCGCTGGCGGCCGTGCTGGCCACGCGGGCCGGCCGCAGCCCGCACCGCATGCCCGAGTCCGCGCTGTGGGCGGCCGGCGTGCAGCTGCTGGTGGGGGCCTCGGTCGCGGGCCTCGGCGGCCTGGTGCGGGGCGAGGTCTGGCCCGGCTGGCCGCCGCTGCAGGCCTGGGCCGCCCTGGCCTGGCTCAGCCTCGTGCTGTCGGCCGGCGGCTATGCGGCCTACAACCACCTGCAGCGCGTCAGCGGGCCGCTGGTGGCGGCCAGCTATGCCTACGTCAATCCGCCGGTGGCCCTGGCCCTGGCCTGGCTGCTGACCGGCGAGGCGCTCGACGCGCGCGAACTCGCCGCCGTCGCCATCGTGCTGGCCGGGGTGCTCACCACGGTGCTGGCCGGGCGCGTCAACCGGCCCTGACGAGCGGGCGGGCCGGGGCGGCGGGCTGAGCGGTCGGCCGGTGCGGCCGGACCGGGTGTGCGGACGGTTCCGCGGCCGCGGCGTGCGGCCGATCCGGGACCTCCGCTGCCTCCGGATTGACCCGGAGTGCTGACGCATATCAGCAAGGCGGTGTCGTAAACAGCAAGGCGTGGCCGGATGGCGGCGGCGACGATGCAGCCCATGCCGTCGGGTGTACGCCACGCTTCGACGGACCGCCGCACCGGCCCCCTTCCGACGCCTCCGCCCGCCATGTTCAGCCACACCGATCACGCCCTGTCCGCCATCGACCCCGAGATCTGGGAGGTCGTCCGCCAGGAAAACCGCCGCCAGGAAGCCCACATCGAGCTGATCGCCAGCGAGAACTACACCTCGCCGGCCGTCATGACCGCCCAGGGCAGCCAGCTGACCAACAAGTACGCCGAAGGCTATCCGGGCCGCCGCTACTACGGCGGTTGCGAGCACGTCGACCGCGCCGAGCAGCTGGCCATCGACCGCGTCAAGCGCCTGTTCGGTGCCGACGTCCACGGCTGGGCCGCCAACGTGCAGCCGCACTCCGGCGCCCAGGCCAACGAGGCCGTGTTCATGGCGCTGATGCAGCCGGGCGACACCTTCATGGGCCTGAGCCTGGCCGAAGGCGGTCACCTGTCGCACGGCATGGCCCTCAACATGAGCGGCAAGTGGTTCAAGCCGGTGGCCTACGGCCTGAACGCCGACGAGGCCATCGACTACGACGCGATGGAGCGTCTGGCCCGCGAGCACCGCCCCAAGATCATCATCGCCGGTGCCTCGGCCTACGCGCTGCGCATCGACTTCGAGCGCTGCGCCCGCATCGCCCACGACGTCGGCGCGCTGCTGATGGTCGACATGGCCCACTACGCGGGCCTGATCGCCGCCGGCCTGTATCCGAACCCGATCCCGCACGCCGACATCGTCACCAGCACCACGCACAAGAGCCTGCGCGGCCCGCGCGGCGGCATCATCCTGTGCCGTCCGGAGCACGAGAAGGCGATCAACAGCGCCGTCTTCCCCGGCCTGCAGGGCGGCCCGCTGATGCACGTGATCGCCGCCAAGGCGGTGGCCTTCCACGAGGCGCTGCAGCCGGAGTTCAAGGTCTATGCGCAGAACGTGCTGGACAACGCCCAGGCGATGGCCGGCGCGCTGGTCGAGCGCGGCCTGCGCATCGTCAGCGGCCGCACCGAGAGCCACCTGATGCTGGTCGACCTGCGCGCCTCCGGCCTGACCGGCAAGGAAGCCGAGGCCCTGCTGGGCGCGGCCCACATCACGGTCAACAAGAACGCGATCCCCAACGACCCGCAGAAGCCGATGATCACCAGCGGCGTGCGTCTGGGCAGCTGCGCGATGACCACGCGCGGCTTCGGTGTCGCGCAGTCGCGTCAGGTCGCGAACCTGATCGCCGACCTGCTGGCCGCGCCGCAGGACAACGGCGTGCTGGGCGCCGTCTGCGACCAGGTCGCGCAGCTGTCCCGCGATTTCCCGGTCTACCGCTGATCCGTCCACGCAGGCACGCTCCGCCCAGTCCCCCCACGCGAACGGAACGCCCCATGGCCGTCAGCACCTTCGACCTGTTCAAGATCGGCATCGGGCCGAGCAGCTCGCACACCGTGGGGCCGATGCGCGCCGCCCGGATGTTCACCCACCGCCTGCAGCGCGACGAGCTGCTGGCCCGCACCAGCCGTGTGCGCTGCGAGCTGTTCGGCTCGCTGGGCGCCACCGGCAAGGGCCACGGCAGCGACAAGGCCGTGCTGCTGGGCCTGCTCGGCCACGAGCCCGACACGGTCGACGTGGACGCCGTGCCGGCGCTGCTGGCCGGCGTGCGCGAGTCGCGCCAGCTGGCGCTCGGCGGCCAGCAGACGCTGGCCTTCGACGAGGCACAGGACCTCATCTTCAACCGCCGCGACAGCCTGCCGCTGCATGCCAACGGCATGGTGCTGCAGGCCTTCGACGCCGACGGCGTGCTGCTGACCGAGCGCACCTACTACTCGGTGGGCGGCGGCTTCGTCGTCGATGCCCAGGTGGCCGAGGACGGCAGCGTCACGCAGCGCATCGCACCCGACACCACGGTGCTGCCGCACCCCTTCCACAGCGCCGACGAGCTGCTGGCGCGCACCCGCGAGCTGCGCTGCTCGATCGCCGAGCTGATGCGCCGCAACGAGCGCCACTGGCGCAGCGACGCCGAGATCGATGCCGGCCTGCACCGCATCTGGCGCGTCATGCAGGACTGCGTCTCGCGCGGCTGCCGCACCGAAGGCATCCTGCCCGGCGGCTTCAAGGTCAAGCGCCGCGCCGCCGAATGGCACCGTGCGCTGTGCGCCCACCCCGAGGCCGCGCTGCGCGATCCGCTGCAGGTGATGGACTGGGTCAACCTCTACGCGCTGGCGGTCAACGAGGAGAACGCGGCCGGTGGCCGTGTCGTCACCGCGCCGACCAACGGGGCGGCCGGCATCGTGCCGGCGGTGCTGCACTACTACGCCCGCTTCATCCCCGGCGCCAACGACGCCGGCATCGTCGACTTCCTGCTGACGGCCGGCGCGATCGGCATCCTCTACAAGGAGAACGCCAGCATCTCCGGCGCCGAGGTCGGCTGCCAGGGCGAGGTCGGCGTGGCCTGCAGCATGGCCGCCGGTGCGCTGGCCGGGGCCATGGGCGGCACGCCCGAGCAGGTCGAGAACGCGGCCGAGATCGCGATGGAGCACCACCTGGGGCTGACCTGCGATCCGGTCGGCGGCCTGGTGCAGATCCCCTGCATCGAGCGCAACGCCATCGCCTCGGTCAAGGCCATCAACGCCGCCCGCATGGCGCTGCGCGGCGACGGCAGCCACCACGTCAGCCTGGACAAGGTGATCAAGACCATGCGCGAGACCGGTGCCGACATGCAGACCAAGTACAAGGAAACCGCCCGTGGCGGCCTGGCCGTCAACATCGTCGAATGTTGAGCAGCTAACGCACAAGCACAGGACACAAGAGCCATGCAGAAGTTCTCGATCTGGTCGTTGCTGCGCAACGCGATGAGCTACCACGAGGGCTGGGAGCGCCAGTGGCGCTCGCCCGAGCCCAAGAAGCAGTACGACGTCGTCATCATCGGCGCCGGTGGCCACGGTCTGGCCACCGCCTACTACCTGGCCAAGGAGCACGGCATCCGCAACGTCGCGGTCGTCGAGCGCGGCTGGCTGGGCGGCGGCAACACCGCGCGCAACACCACGATCGTGCGCTCGAACTACCTGTGGGACGAGTCCACCGCGCTCTACGAGAAGGGCATGAAGCTGTGGGAGGGCCTGTCGCAGGACCTCAACTACAACGTCATGTTCAGCCAGCGCGGCGTGCTCAACCTGGCCCACACGCTGCAGGAGATGCGCGACACCGAGCGCCGCGTCACCGCCAACCGTCTCAACGGCGTGGATGCGGAGATGCTGAGCCCGGCGCAGATCCAGGAGATCGTGCCCTTCATCAACCTGAACACCCGCTACCCGGTGCTGGGCGCCTCGATCCAGCGCCGTGCCGGCGTGGCCCGCCACGACGCGGTGGCCTGGGGCTTCGCCCGCGCCGCCGACGCGCTCGGCGTGGACATCCTGCAGAACTGCGAGGTCACCGGCATCCGCCGTGACGGCGGCGCGGTCACCGGCGTGGACACGGCCAAGGGCTTCATCTCGGCCAAGAAGGTGGCCATCGTCGCCGCCGGCCACACCAGCGTGGTCGCCGGCATGGCCGGCATCCGCCTGCCGCTGGAGAGCCATCCGCTGCAGGCGCTGGTCTCCGAGCCGCTCAAGCCGATCTTCCCGACGGTGGTGATGAGCAACGCCATCCACGCCTACATCAGCCAGTCCGACAAGGGCGATCTGGTGATCGGCGCCGGCATCGACCAGTACAGCGGCTACGGCCAGCGCGGCAGCTTCCACACCATCGAGCACACGCTGCAGGCCATCGTCGAGATGTTCCCGATCTTCTCGCGCGTGCGGATGAACCGGCAGTGGGGCGGCATCGTCGATGTCTCGCCGGACGCCTGCCCGATCATCGGCCTGACGCCGGTCAAGGGCCTCTACATCAACTGCGGCTGGGGCACCGGCGGCTTCAAGGCCACGCCGGGTTCGGGTTGGGTGCTGGCCCACACCATCGCGCAGGACCGGCCGCACGCGCTCAACGCCGCCCTCGGCCTGGACCGCTTCTACAGCGGCCACCTCATCGACGAGCACGGCGCTGCGGCTGTCGCGCACTGAGGTCCCCCCCGAAGCGGCCAAGGCCGCTCCCCCCAGGGGGCGCCGCCAGCGGCCCGGCCGAGCCGGTTCCGCGGCGGCCGCTGGGTGAAGAAGAACATCTTTCCGGACTGACATTCCATGTTGCAGATCAAGTGTCCTTTTTGCGGCGTGCGAGCCGAGGCCGAGTTCAACTGCGGCGGTGAAGGCGGCATCACCCGCCCGCTGCAGACCGAGGGGCTGAGCGACGCGCAGTGGGGCGATTACGTCTTCATGCGCCACAACCCCAAGGGCGTGCACCACGAGCAGTGGCGCCATGCCAGCGGCTGCGGCCGCTGGTTCAACGCGCTGCGCGACACCATCAACTACCGCATCGTCGCCACCTGGCGGTGCGATGAGCCGGCGCCGGCCGAGGCCGCCGAGGCCATCGCCCATGCCGCGGCCGTGCGTCCGGACATGACCCCTTCCAAGACCCCGCAAGGAGCCCAGGCATGAGCGCCCGCCTGTCCCAGGGCGGCCGCATCGACCGCCGCCAGCCGCTGCGCTTCACCTTCAACGGCCGCGCCTACCAGGGCTTCCAGGGCGACACGCTCGCCTCGGCCCTGCTGGCCAATGGTGTCAGCATGATCGCCCGCAGCTGGAAGTACCACCGTCCGCGCGGCCTGCTGGCCGCCGGCGTGGAGGAGCCCAACGGCCTGGTCCAGCTGTTCGATGGCGACCGCACCGTGCCCAATGCCCGCATGACCGAGGTCATGCTGGTCGACGGCCTGACGGCGAAGTCGATCCATGCCAGCCCCAGCATCGAGTTCGACCTGCGCGCGGCCAACAACTGGTTCTCGCGCCTGCTGCCGGCCGGCTTCTACTACAAGACCTTCATGGCCTCGCTGGCGGCGTGGCACTACTTCGAGAAGCACATCCGCGCCGCCAGCGGCCTGGGTGAGTCGCCGACGCAGGATGATCCGGCGCTCTACGACAAGCAGTTCGTGCATGCCGAGCTGCTGGTCGTCGGGGGTGGCGCCGCCGGCCTGGCCGCCGCGCTGGCCGCCGCCCGCAGCGGCGCCCGCGTCATCGTCTGCGACGAGCAGGACGAGTTCGGCGGCTGGCTGCTGAGCGCCGGCGCCGACGACACCGTCGACGGCCGCGCACCGCTGGCCTGGCGCGACGCTGCGCTGGCCGAGCTGGCCGCCTGCCCCGAGGTCAAGCTGCTGCCGCGCACCACCGCCTTCGGCTACCAGGACCACAACCTGGTCACGCTGGTGGAAAAGCGCGCCGACCACCTCGCCCCCGGCCGTCAGCCGGTGATCCGCGAGCGCCTGTGGCGCGTGCGCGCTGGCCAGGTGGTGCTGGCCACCGGCGCCCATGAGCGCCCGCTGGTGTTCGCCCGCAACGACCTGCCCGGCATCATGCTGGCCGGCGCGGTGACCACCTATGTGCGCCGTTACGCGGTGCTGCCGGGCCGCAAGGCCGTGGTCTTCACCAACCACGACGGCGGCTACGAGGCGGCGCTGGCGCTGTCGGCCGCCGGGGCGGCGGTGCAGGTGGTCGATGCCCGACCGCAGCCCGAGGGTCCGCTGACCGTGCGGGCGCGGGCCAGCGGCATCGCCATCCACGCCGGCCAGGTCGTGGTCGAGGCCGTCGGTGGCAAGCGCATCAGCGGCGTCAAGGTGCAGGCGCTCGACGCGCAGGACCGCCTGGGCGGCGCATCGCGCAGCCTGTCGTGCGACCTGCTGGCCGTCTCCGGCGGCTTCAGCCCGGTCATCCACCTGCACAGCCAGAGCGGCAGCAAGGCGCGCTGGGACGAGGCGCTGGCCGCCTTCCTGCCCGGCACGCCGGTGCAGGCCGAGCGCTCGGCCGGCGCCTGCCGCGCGCTGCAGGGCCTGCAGGCCGCCGCCGATGACGGCCGCAGCGCCGCCGCGGCCGCGCTGCAGGCCGCCGGCATCGCGCTGCCGGCCGGCGTGAAGGCTGCCGGCCCGGCCCCGGCCAAGGCCGTCGGCGGCATCCGCGCGCTGTGGCTGGTGCCGCATCCGGCCGGCACCGCCCGTGCGCCCAAGCAGTTCGTCGATCTGCAGAACGACGTCGCCGCCTCCGACATCGAGCTGGCCGTGCGCGAGGGCTTCGAGTCCATCGAGCACGTCAAGCGCTACACGGCGATGGGCTTCGGCACCGACCAGGGCAAGACCGGCAACATCAACGGCATGGGCATCGCCGCCCGGGCGCTGGGCAAGGCCATCCCGCAGGTCGGCACCACCACCTTCCGGCCGAACTACACGCCGGTGACCTTCGGCCTGCTGGCCGGCATGGAACTGGGTGACGGCTTCGACCCGGTGCGGGTGACGCCGATGCACCCCTGGCACGTGCGCCACGGCGCCACGTTCGAGGACGTCGGCCAGTGGAAGCGCGCCTGGTACTTCCCGAAGCCGGGCGAGGACCTGCACGCCGCCGTGGCGCGCGAGGTCAAGGCCGTGCGCGAGCGCGTGGGCACGCTGGACGCGTCCACGCTGGGCAAGATCGACATCCAGGGCCCGGACGCGGCGACCTTCCTCAACTGGGTCTACTGCAACGCCTGGACCAAGCTCGAACCGGGCAAGTGCCGCTACGGCCTGATGCTCGACGAGAACGGCATGGTCTTCGACGACGGCGTCACCGTGCGCCTGTCCGAGAACCACTTCATGATGCACACCACCACCGGGGGCGCCGCCCGCGTGATGGCCTGGCTGGAGCGCTGGCTGCAGACCGAGTGGCCGCATCTGAAGGTCTACCTGACCTCGGTGACCGACCACTGGAGCACCACCGCCCTGGTCGGCCCCAAGAGCCGGGCCGTGCTGCAGGCGCTGTGCAAGGACGTCGACTTCGACGACCAGGCCTTCCCCTTCATGTCCTGGCGCGAGGGCACGGTGGCCGGCGTCAAGGCCCGCATCATGCGCATCAGCTTCTCGGGCGAGCGCAGCTACGAGGTCAACGTGCCGGCCGGTGACGGCCTGGCCGTCTGGGAGGCGATCCACGCCGCCGGCGCGCCCTACGGCATCACGCCCTACGGCACCGAGACCATGCACGTGCTGCGCGCCGAGAAGGGCTTCATCATCGTCGGCCAGGACACCGACGGCTCGATCACGCCGCACGACCTCGGCATGGGCGCCATGGTCACCAAGACCAAGGACTGCCTGGGCAAGCGCTCGCTGTCGCGCAGCGACACGGTGCGCGCCGACCGCAAGCAGCTGGTCGGCCTGCTGGCCGACGACCCGCAGTGCGTGCTGCGCGAAGGCGCGCAGATCCTGCTCGACGAGATGAAGAGCGTGCCGGCCAAGATGTCCGGCCACGTGACCTCCAGCTACATGAGCCCCACGCTGGGCCGCAGCATCGCGCTGGCCGTGGTGCGCGGCGGCCTGCAACGCATGGGTCAGCGCGTGCACGTGGCCACCCACGACGGCCGCACGATGACCGCCACCATCGCCTCCCCGGTGTTCTACGACCCGAAGAACGAGCGCCAGCATGCCGACTGACATCCTTGCCCGACCGGACGCCCGGTCTGCCCGTACCACCCGTGCCGCCCACACCACCGCCGCCCAGGCGCTGCACCGTCACTGGCTGCAGGACCTGGCCGTGCTGAACCTGCGCGGCGATCCGGCCGACGCCGGCTTCACCGGCGCGGTGGCCGCCACCCTCGGTGTGGCGCTGCCGCTGCAGGCCTGCACCACCACCGCCGGCACCGGCCCCTTCGGCGCGCTGCGCCTGGTGTGGGCCGGCCCGGACGACTGGTTCGTGCTGGCCGAGCCCGGCCGCGCGCCGGCCCTCGAAGCCGCGTTGCGCGCCGCGCTCGCCGGCCGCCACACCGCGGTGACCGATGTGTCCGGCGGTTATCACGTGCTGCAGCTGGCCGGTGCGCCGGTGCGCGAGGTGCTGGCCCAGGGCTGTCCGCTGGACCTGCATCCACGCGCCTTCCACCCCGGCCAGAGCGCCGGCACCATCTGGTTCAAGGCCTCGGTCTGGCTGTGGCGTCCGGTCGACGGCGACGCCGCACCGCTGCGCGGCCCGCAGGCCCCGGTGTTCGAACTGCTGGTGCGCCGCAGCTTCGCGCCCTACGTCGACCTGCTGCTGCAGCGCACGACGCTGGAGTGCGGGCTGGCCGGCGAAGGACCGCGTCCGTGAGCCGGCGCGCGATCCTGACGCTGGACGCGCCGAGCGCGCGCGGCCAGGTCGCCGCCGTGGCCACGCTGCTGGAGCGCCACGGCGCCTACATCGAGGCCTTCAACGTCTTCGACGACACGCTCAGCCAGCGCTTCTACCTGCGGGCGGTCTGCCGCCTGCCGGTGCCGGCGGTCGACGGCCCCGGCCTGGCCCCGCTGCGCGAGGAGCACGCCCGCCTGTGCGCCGACATGCGCGGCGCGGCCGGCGCGCTGCACGACATGGCGCAGCGCCCGCGCGTGCTGCTGATGGTCTCGCGCACCGACCACTGCCTGCGCGAGCTGATCGCCCAGTGGCGGCACGGTGATCTGGCGATGGACATCGCCGGCGTGGTCTCCAACCATGCCGACCTGGCCCCGCTGGTCGCCGCCGAGGGCCTGCCGTACCACCACATCCCGGTGACGGTCGACACCAAGCCGCAGGCCGAGGCCGCACTCGAGCGGCTGATCGCCGACGAGCAGGTCGAGTTCGTCGTCCTCGCCCGCTACATGCAGGTGCTGTCGGAGGACTTCTGCACCCGCCATGCCGGCCGGGTGATCAACATCCACCACAGCTTCCTGCCGGGCTTCAAGGGCGCGCGGCCCTACGCCCAGGCCCATGCCCGCGGCGTCAAGCTGATCGGCGCCACCGCCCACTTCGCCACCGCCGATCTGGACGAGGGGCCGATCATCGAGCAGGAGCTCGAACGGGTGGACCACGGCCACAGCCCCGAGGCCCTGCAGTCCACCGGCCGCCACATCGAGAGCCTGGTGCTGTGCCGGGCACTGCGCGCGCTGATCGAGCGCCGCGTGTTCGTCAACGGCTTGCGGACGGTGGTGCTGGCCTGAGCGGCCGCGAGGCTCTCCACACTCGACGCCAGTCACTGGCCGTTGGTGCTGGTTCCCGGTCAAGGCGGTGCGGCCGGACCTCGCGCACTCTCCGCTGATCGTCGACTGTCGGCCGCCGCTCAGGCCGCGGATGCGACGGTTGTGCTCACTCAGGTCGTGCCATCGGTTGGTAGCTCGTCGGTGATCGGTCGACCGAATGCCGACGCGTAGAGCCTCTCGATCAGGAGGGCTTCCGGCAGGCGCAGGCGCTGTGCCTCGGCGTCGGCTGAGCGCAGCAG
Organism: Pseudaquabacterium rugosum; assembly: GCF_038066575.1. Lineage (NCBI taxonomy): Bacteria > Pseudomonadati > Pseudomonadota > Betaproteobacteria > Burkholderiales > Sphaerotilaceae > Pseudaquabacterium > Pseudaquabacterium rugosum. The sequence continues at coordinate 352,775 of NZ_JBBUTF010000002.1, forward strand.
TCGGGCGGCTTCAGCGTGGTCAGGCCCGGACGCACGCAGCAGCAGGGTCAAGGCCAGCTTGGCGCTGCCGACCAGCAGCTCGCGCCGGTCGCCCAGCTTCTCGTAGACCGGCAGCTCGTCCTCGCGCCGGATGCGCAGCGCCTCATCGAGCTCGCCGCGGTCGTGCAGCACGTCGGCGATCTTGCCCATCGTCACCGCCCGCTCGCGCTGGTCGCCCAGCTTCTCGAAAGCCGGCAGCACATCCTCGCGCTGGATGCGCAGCGCCTCATCGAGCTCGCCGCGGTCCTGCAGCACGTCGGCGATCTTGCCCATCGTCACCGCCCGCTCGCGCTGGTCGCCCAGCTTCTCGAAAGCCGGCAGCACATCCTCGCGCTGGATGCGCAGCGCCTCATCGAGCTCGCCGCGGTCCTGCAGCACGTCGGCGATCCTGCTCATCGTCACCGCCCGCTCGCGCGGGTCGCCCAGCTTCTCGTAGACCGGAAGCTGAACCTCGCGCCGGATGCGCAGCGCCTCATCGAGCTCGCCGCGGTCCTGCAGCACGTTGGCGATCTTGCCCATCGTCACTGCCCGCGAGCGCTGGTCGCCCAGCTTTTCGAAAGCCGGCATTACATCCTCGCGCAGGATGCGCAGCGCCTCATCGAGCTCACTTCGATCCCGTAGCACGTCGGCGATCTTGCCCAGATTGATGGCCTGCTCGCGCGGGTCGTCCAGTGCCTTCAGCAGGTCCGCCTGCGCGCCACGGCGCCACTGCAGCGCAGCGTCCCACTCTCCGATCGACGCGTACAGGTCGGCCAGCTCGTCGATCAGTGCGACCCGCGGGGCCGAGGCCGGCTGCAGCTCGGTGGCGGTCAGGTGCCGGGTCAGCTCCGCGATGCGGGCGCGTCGTTGCTCGGCGCTGCGGTTGTCACCGGCCCGTCTGGCGTTGAAGGGCATGGGCGTGATCGCGAGCGCCGGCTCGGCCGGAGCGGCCAGGTCAGCGAAGCGGTGCACCCCGCTGCGCCAGGACCACAGGTCCGGCGCCAGTGCCACCCAATCGCGCAGTTGGGCGTTGCGCAGCCACACCACCACGGGCACCGGCACCGTCTGGGCAAAGGCATCCCGCCGCAGGTTGGCGGCGTGCAGGCGGGCTTCGGTGGGGGCGCGTTCCAGTGGATCCAGCCAGGTCTCCAGGCCCGTCAGTTGCAGCAGCGGGGCCTGGTGGGCGGCCTCGGCCAGGTCGTGTTCCAGCGCTAGCCAGTCGACCTGCCCAGGCCCGGCCGACAGCTGCAGCGCAGCGGGCCAGACCTGCTGCAGGGCGCCGGCCAGTTGCGCGCGGTGGCGCAGGTCGTCCACCACGGCGATTTCCAGGCGCCAGCGGCCTCGGCCGACGGCGGCCATCAGATCGCGGCCCAGGCGGCGGAACGGGGCTTGCCAGACGACGGGCAGCGCCGCGGTGGCGCGCTGCAGACGGCCGTCGGCTTCCGTTTCCAATTCGGCCTCGGCCTGGACGCTATCCGGGCGTTCGGCGAGGCCGGCGCCCTCGGTGGTCAGCGCTGGCGCCTGTGCTGGCCCGTTCAGTGGGTCCACCGGCCGTTCCCGTGTGCGTTCAGGCCTTGGCGGCCGCGGCAGGAGAACCGTCCGCCGTGCTCGCCGCGGCCGCGGCCCGCTGATAGCCCTGCAGCAGCGTGATCACCGGATGGGGCAGGCGCCAGCTGCCGGTGTTGTATTCCAGCAGGGCGCTGCGTTCCACCAGCATGGTGATGGTGTCGCTGGTGCCGGTGTTGTCGGGGTCGCGCATGGCGGCGGCCAGCACCGGGTAGTGGTCGGCGTGCAGCCAGTCGCGGTAGTCGTAGGCCAGCTCCTGGGCGGCGGCGTCCACATCGGCGCGTCGCAGCGTCGGCGTCTCCGCGCTGGCACACGCGTAGTTCAGCAGGCGCAGCGCATCGCGCAGGTGGCCGCCGGACCAGGTGATCAGCGCATCCAGCGCCGCCAGGTCCTCGAACAGGCTGTGGTGGCAGCGCTTGAGCACGATGGCGCGCAGCGTGCGGTAGGCCGCCTCCCGGCGGCTGCGTCCGGCCGAGAACTCGTGCAGCTTGATCATCGGCAGCACGATGGTCTCGAACAGGTCCAACCGCGCGCCGCAGGATTTCAGGGCCATGGGCACGGTGTAGACCGCGATGGCGTTGACCATGACCAGCTGGTTGGCATCCTCGACGAACAGCCGGCGCCAGTCGTCGCCCTTGAAGCGGTCCGTGCCGTCGATGGCGAACAGCACCCGCTGGCCCCTGCCCAGTGCCTGCAGCTGCTCGGTGACCTCGGCCACCAGCAGGTTCATGGCGCCGACGAACTCGGCATACGTGTTCTGCACCACCGTGCGCAGCGTGTCGCGGTGGGTGCTGCCGAACCGGATCGTGGACGTGAACTTGGCGAGCAGCTTGCCCACGAACGGAATGCCGCCGCCGACCTCGGCTTCGCTCTGGACACTGGCGTTGAGGTCCTGCAGGGACTCGCTGACCAGCACCCGCTCGCTGAACCAGTTGCGCAACCGGTTCAGCACCACGTCGCTGACCGGGATCTGCTCGGCCTGCAGCTGTGCCACCAGGCGCTCGGCCACCGCCAGCCAGACGTCGCTGTAGCGGGCGTCGCTGGGGTCGATCATGTTCAGCAGGTCCACCCGCACCACCCAGTAGCGGTCGGGGTGGTGCAGCTGGTGGCACAACTGGGTCAGTTCGGTGCTCTTGCCGCAGCCCACATGGCCGAAGAACAGCACATGCTTGCCCTGCTGCGGCGGGGCGAATTCGCCGGTGGCCCGGTTGTAGTTGAAGCGGCTGTGGAAGCGGTGCTCGAACTGCTCGGCGCGCGCCTGCGTCGTGGACTCGTAGCGCGGATCGTCCAGCGCCAGGGATTGCTGGTAGTTGATGGCGGCGTTGACGGCCATCAGTGACCGGGGCGCTGCCTCCAGGGCCGCGCGCATCGCATCGGAGGGCGCTGGAAACAGGGTCTCGATGGTCAGCATGTCAGGCGGGGCGGCGGTCGGAAGTCGGCGTCGGCATGACGTCCGGCGGCCCAGTCTATGCCGCCGGAGCGGGGAAGGCCGCGGACGCGGCCCCCACCATCGTCAGACGTTGAACAGGAAGTTCATCACGTCGCCATCCTTGACGACGTAGTCCTTGCCTTCGGCGCGCATCTTGCCCGCGTCCTTGGCGCCCGCCTCGCCCTTGCAGGCGATGAAGTCCTCGAAGGCGATGGTCTGGGCGCGGATGAAGCCGCGTTCGAAGTCGCCGTGGATCACGCCGGCGGCCTGCGGGGCGGTGTCGCCGATGCGGATGGTCCAGGCGCGCACTTCCTTCACGCCGGCGGTGAAGTAGGTCTGCAGGCCCAGCAGCTTGAAGCCGGCGCGGATCAGGCGGTTCAGGCCCGGCTCGTCCTGGCCCATCTCGGCCAGGAACATCGCGCGGTCCTCGTCCTCCATCTCGGAGAGCTCGGACTCGGTCTTGGCGCAGATGGCGACGACCTCGCCCTTCTGGGCCGCCGCGTACGCGCGCAGGCGGTCGAGGAAGGGGTTGTTCTCGAAGCCGGTCTCCGACACGTTGCCGACGAACATCGCCGGCTTGGCGGTGATCAGGCACAGCGGCTTGAGGATGACCAGCTCTTCCTTGCTGAAGTCGATCGAGCGCACCGGCTGGGCCTGGTCGAGCGCGGCCTGGCACTTCTCCAGCACCTTGACCAGGGCGGCGGCTTCCTTGTCGTTGCCCGAGCGCGCGGCCTTGGTGTAGCGGTGCAGGCTCTTCTCGACCGTGCCCAGATCGGCCAGGCAGAGCTCGGTCTGGATCACCTCGATGTCGGCGATCGGGTCGACCTTGCCGGAGACGTGGATGACGTTGTCGTCCTCGAAGCAGCGCACCACGTTGACGATGGCGTCGGTCTCGCGGATGTGGCTGAGGAACTGGTTGCCCAGGCCTTCGCCCTTGGAGGCGCCCGCCACCAGGCCGGCGATGTCGACGAACTCGACGATGGCCGGCACCACGCGCTCGGGCTTGACCACCTCGGACAGCGCCGTCAGGCGGGGATCGGGCACCTCGACCACGCCGACGTTGGGCTCGATCGTGCAGAAGGGGTAGTTCTCGGCCGCGATGCCGGCCTTGGTCAGCGCGTTGAAGAGGGTGGACTTGCCGACGTTGGGCAGGCCCACGATGCCGCATTTGAGGCTCATGGCAGGCTTTCGGGCGTGTTCGGGACATCCTGCGTGGCGTGCGCGGCCCGAGCCGGGCGCAGCGAGGGCAGGATCTGGACGGAAAACCCGGGATTCTAGGCGCCGTCGCCGGGTCATCCGGGCTTTCTACAATGGCCCGATGACGTCCTGTGATGTGTGCATCCGTGGGGCCGGCGCCGTCGGCCTGGCGCTGGCGCTGGCGCTCTCGCGCCAGGGGCTGCGTGTGGGTCTGGTGCCGGCGGCTTCCGCTGCGGGCAGCGGTGGCGGGGGGGGCGCGGGCCTGGCCGAGCCGACCGCCCCCGATCTGCGCACCTGGGCGCTGAACCGCCAGGCGCGTGCGCTGCTGCAGCAGCTCAAGGTCTGGGACGCGCTGCCGGCCGACGCGGTGACCGCGGTCGAGGACATGGCCGTGGCCGGCGATGCCGAGGGCGCGCGCATCGGCTTCTCGGCCTGGCAGCAGGGCGTGGACGCGCTGGCCTGGATCGTCGATGCCGGCGAGCTGGAGCGCGCGCTGCGCGCGGCCGTGCGCTTCGCCCCCCATGTGGCCGTGCTGCCGGCCGATGCCCGGGTGCGGGTGCCGGGGCTGGCGCGGCCGGTCGGGCCGGCGGGTGAAGGTGAGGGCGGCGCCACGGCGGCGGCCGGTCCGCGGGTCGAGGCCGCTCTGCTGGTGCTGGCCGAGGGCAAGGATTCGGCCGGTCGGGCGGCGCTCGGTGTCGGCTTCGAGCGCCACGGCTATGGCCAGAGCGCGCTGGCGGCCCGTCTGCAGGCCGAGCGGCCGCACGGTGGCCTGGCCCGTCAGTGGTTCCAGTCGCCCGACGTGCTGGCGCTGCTGCCCTTCGACCGGCCGCAGCCGGGCCAGGGCTACGGCCTGGTCTGGTCGCTGCCGCCCGAGCGGGCGGCGGAGCTGGCCGCGGCCGATCCGGCCGCCTTCGAGGCCGCGTTGATGGAGGCCACCGGCGGTGCGGCCGGCCCGCTGCGCCTGGTCGGCGAGCGTGCGGTCTGGCCGCTGGCCATCGGCCATGCCCGCCCGGTCTGCGGCGCGGGCTGGGTGCTGGTCGGCGATGCCGCGCACCAGGTCCATCCGCTGGCCGGCCAGGGCCTGAACCTGGGGCTGGCCGACGTCAGCGCGCTGGCGGCCGTGCTGGCCGCGCGCGAGCCGTGGCGCGCGCTGGGCGATGAACGCCTGTTGCGCCGCCATGAGCGCGCGCGTGCCTGGCCGGTGACGGCCATGGCCGGCCTGACCGACGGCCTGCAGCGCCTGTTCGCCCTGCCGGGCGCCGCGCCGAAGGAACTCCGCAACCGCGGCCTGACTCTGCTGGACCGTCTGGCGCCGCTCAAGCGCGTGCTGGCCGGCCAGGCCTTCGGCGACTGAACCCGGCGCCCGTCGCCGACCTCCGATCCCCCACCGCGGCTCCGCCGCCTCCACCGATGCGCACCTCGTCTGTCCCCCGCCCGGCCTGTCACGGCCCGGTTTCCCGTGCGCGGCGCGCGCTGTCGGCGACCGGCCTGCTGGCGGCCGCCGTGCTGGCGCTCGGCGCCGCACCGGCGCATGCCGACGAGGCCGCCATCCGCAAGGCGCTGGCCGAGCGCCTGCCCAACCTGCCCAGGATCGACGAGGTCAGCAAGACGCCGATCCCCGGCCTCTACGAGGTGCGCATCGGCACCGAGCTGGTCTACGCCGACGAGAACGGCAACCACATCCTGCAGGGCAACCTGATCGACACCCGCACCCGCGCCGATCTGACCCAGGCCCGCGTCGACAAGCTGACGGCCATCGACTTCGACCGCCTGCCGCTGAAGGACGCCTTCGTCATCCGCCAGGGCAGCGGCGCGCGCAAGCTGGTGGTGTTCTCGGACCCCAACTGCGGCTACTGCAAGCGGCTGGAGAAGGACCTGCTGGCGCTGAAGGACGTCACGATCTACACCTTCCTCTACCCGATCCTGGGCGCCGACAGCACGGCCAAGTCGCGCGACATCTGGTGCGCCAAGGATCCGGGCAAGACCTGGCGTGGGTGGATGATCGACGGCGAGACGCCGACCAAGGCCATGGGCAACTGCGATGTCGCCGCTGTCCAGCGCAATGTCGAGCTGGGCCGCAAGTACCGTGTGCAGGGCACGCCGGCGGTGGTCTTCGAGGACGGCAGCCGCGCGCCCGGCGCGATTCCGGCCGCGCAGATCGAGAGCCGCCTGGCGGCCGCGGCCAAGAAGAGCTGAGGCCGCGGCACGGCGGTCGCGCTGCGGTGACAATCGCGCGGTCCCGTGACGTCCGGCCCCGTGCCGTGGCGCCGCGCCCCTGAAGTCCGTCCGCCCGCGTCCATGTCCTCGTCCGTCGCCGAGTTCCATCCCCCGTTGACCGACACCGCCCGCCAGCTCGGCCTGGCCGGTCTGGTGCCCTTCGTGATCGGCGCGCTGCTGATCTGGGTCGTCGACGAGCGGGCCCATCCCTACGCCACCCATCTGCTGTCGGCCTACGGCGGGGTCATCGTGTCCTTCCTCGGCGGCATCTACTGGGGGCTGGGCCTGCGCATGCAGGCGCCGCCGGCCTTCGTCTTCGTCTGGGGCGTCGTGCCCTCGCTGGTGGCCTGGGTCGGCGTGATGATGCCGCCCAGCGCCGGCCTGGCGCTGCTGGGCTTCATGCTGGTGATCTGCTATCTGGTCGACCGCCGCCACTATCCGGTGCTGGGCATCGGCCACTGGCTGACGCTGCGCTTCCGCCTGACGGCGGTGGCGGCCTTCAGCTGCTTCCTCGGCGCGGCCGGGACCTGAGCCCGCCGCCGGAGCCGACCTCGCGCCCACCGTCCGCCGTGGCCGCCGGTCGCGGCCGGATCCCCGTCCCCGCCGCCCAGGAGCCCTGATGCCCGCCGTGCGCCACCACGTCGAGATCGACGATCTGCACACCCACCACTGGCGCGTCACGCTGACGCTGGAGGCGCCGGCGGCCGAGCAGGAGGTCAGCTTTCCGGTCTGGATTCCCGGCAGCTACCTGGTGCGCGAGTTCGGCCGCCACCTGAGCGACCTGACGGCCAGCCAGGGCGGCCAGCCGCGCGCCGTCGAGCAGCTCGACAAGGCGCGCTGGCGCGTGCGCTGCCGCGGCCGTGGCGCGCTGGTGCTGCGCTACCGCGTCTATGCCTACGACAACTCGGTGCGGGCCAGCTGGCTCGACGCCTGGCGCGGCTTCTTCAACCCGACCAGCCTGCTGCTGCTGGCCGAGGGCCGGCGCGACGAGCCCCAGGCGCTGACGCTGGGCCGCCTGCCCGCCGGCTGGGAGGTGGCCACCGCGATGCCGCCGGCCCCGGCTGAATCCGCCGCCACCGCCCGCAGCGCGCCGGCCCGCGGCCGCCGGGCGGCGGCTGTCCAGGTCGGCGACCTGCCGCCCCAGGGCTGGCTGTGCGCCGACTACGACGAGCTGGCCGACCACCCGGTCGAGCTCGGCAGCTTCTGGCGCGGCCGCTTCACCGCGGGCGGCGTGCCGCACGAGTTCGTCGTCGCCGGTGCGAAGCCGCGCTTCGACGGCGAGCGCCTGCTGCGCGACGTGCAGAAGATCTGCGAGGCCCAGATCCGTTTCTGGCACGGCGACGAGGCCCCGCCGTTCGAGCGTTACGTGTTCCTGCTCAACGCGGTCGAGGACGGCTACGGCGGGCTGGAGCACCGCGCCAGCACCGCACTGATCTGCAACCGCCGCGACCTGCCCGTGGCCGAGACCGATGCCGCGGCCGAAGGCTACGTGACGCTGCTGGGCCTGATCAGCCACGAGTACTTCCACACCTGGAACGTCAAGCGGCTGAAGCCGGCCGAGTTCGCCCGTTATGACTACGGCGCCGAGAACTACACCGAGCTGCTGTGGTTCTTCGAGGGCTTCACCTCCTACTACGACGACCTGTTCCTGCGCCGCTGCGGGCTGATCGACGCACCGCACTACCTGAAGCTGATCGCGCGCACCGTCAATGCGGTGGCCGCCGTGCCGGGCCGCCGCGTACAGAGCGTGGCCCAGGCCAGTTTCGACGCCTGGACCAAGTACTACCGCCAGGACGAGAACACCCTCAACGCGACCGTCAGCTACTACCAGAAGGGCGCGCTGGTGGCGCTGGCCTTCGACCTGCTGCTGCGCCGCCACGGCGGCACGCTCGACGACGCGATGCGTGCGCTGTGGGCGTCCAGCCAGGGCGGCCCGGTCACCGAGGCCGACATCGTCGCCGCCTTCGAGGCCCAGGCCGGCCGGCCGCTGGCCGACGAGGTGGCGGCCTGGGTGCACGGCACGGCCGAGCTGCCGCTGGCCGAGCTGCTGGCCGAGCAGGGCGTGGACCTCGGCCATGAGCGCCGGCCCTGGACGGCCGCGCTCGGCCTGAAGCTGGCCGAAGGCCCCTTGTCGGGCGTGCAGGTCAAGCAGGTGGCCGCCGGCAGCGCGGCCGCGCGGGCCGGTCTGGCCGTCGGCGACGAGCTGCTGGCGGTCGACGGCTGGCGCGTGCGCCGCTTCGAGGACAGCCTGGCCTGGACCGGCCGCGATCAGCCGGTGCGCCTGCTGCTGGCGCGCGACCAGCGCATCCACGAATGCCGGCTGCAGCCGCCGGCCGCGGACGACGCGGCCCGCCGGCAGGCGACGCTGAAGCTGGCCGACAAGCCGGGCCGGGCGCTGGCGCGGCGTCGCCGTGACTGGATCGACGCCTGAATCGGCGCCGGACGCCGGGTCGGCCGCTGAAGCGGGATGGCCGTGCCGGATCCGGTGAGCCCGGCCGGTGCCGCTGATGGGCCCGTGCGCGTGGCATCCGGCGGCGCTGTGCCTGTGCCTGTGCCGCGGCGGCGCGGCTGGCCGCTGCCGCTCGCCTTGACGCTGCTGGTGGCCGGGCTGCACGGCCTGCTGCTGGCCGGCGCCTGGAACGGCGGGCCCGACGCGGGCGGCCTGCCGCCGGCCATGGACCTGCGCTACAGCGTCGCGCTGCGGCCCGTCGACGCCGCGACCCCGGTGGCCGAGGACGTGCCGGCCGCAGCACCCGTGCCGGTCGCGGTGGCCGCCGTCGTCGCGCGACCGGCCTCGGCGCCGGCGTCCGCACCGGCGCCGGAGCGCGAGGTGGCCAGCGCGCCGCAGGCGGCCAGCGACGTCGCCCAGGCCGCCAGCCAGGCCGCGGTGGACCTCGCGGTGGCAGCGTCCGCATCCCCCGTGGCAGCGGAGGCGTCCGTCGAGGCCGGGCCGATCCATCCGACCGTGACCGTGACCGTGACCGCGGCCCAGGGCGCCGCGGTGCCGGCCTCCGCCACGGCCGTCGCACCGGTCGCCGCGGCGACCCGCGCCAGTGCCAGTGCCAGTGCCAGTGCCAGTGCCAGTGCCGCGGCCTCCGCCTCCGCCTCCGTCACCCTGGCCGCGGCCCTGCCGCCAACGGTCGAGCGCGGTCCGGCGCGCAGCGCCGCCGATCCGCTGGCGCCGGCCGCCTCTGCCTCTGCCTCTGCCTCGGCCTCTGCCACGGCCTCTGCCACGGCCACGGCCACGGCCACGGCCACGGCCGCCCCGGTCGGCCTCTGGCCGCCGTCGACCCGCCTGCAGTTCGACCTCGAAGGCTGGTACCGCGGCGAGCTGACCGGCAGCGCCCAGGTCGACTGGCAGCGCGAGGGCGGCCGCTACCAGGTGCGCATGCGCACGGCGATCGGCCCGGTGCTCTCGCGCGAGATCGTCAGCGAGGGCGAGCTGACGGCCGAGGGCCTGCGGCCGCGCCACTTCAGCGGCCAGCAGAAGGTGATGTTCCGCTCGCCGCGGCGCTGGGAGATCGCCTTCGAGGCCGACGGCGTGCGCACCGTCGACGGCCGCCATCACCCGGCGCCGCCCGGTCTGCAGGACGAGGCCAGCCAGTTCGTGCAGTTGACCTGGCTGCTGCGCCGCCATCCGCAGTGGTTGCAGCCGGGGCGCCAGATCCACCTGCCGCTGGTGATCAGCCGCCGCGTCGAGCCCTGGACCTACGAGGTGCAGCCACCGCAGACGCTGCAACTGCCCTTCGGCCCGGTCGAGGCCTGGCTGCTGAAGCCACGGCGCGAGGCCGGCGGCGGCGACATGACGGCCCAGGTCTGGATCGCCCCGGCTCTGCAGCACCTGCCGGTGCGCATCCGCATCCACCACGGCAGCGAGTCCTGGGCCGATCTGACGCTCTCCCGGCTGCCGGAGCAGGCGCTCGGGCGTTGAGCCCGGCCTGCGGGCGGCGTGTCGTGGGCCTGCGCGGCGCGCCCAGGCCCGGCCCCGGCCCCGCGCGCACATCGCCGCCGCCCCTGACGTCAGTCTGACGCGGCAGGCCATGTCCTGCCGGCGCGCTGCCGCGTTCAGTTTCGTGCCATCGCGCTGCGGATCATGGCGGGCATTCCATCCGCACAGGAGACATGGCATGTCCGCCGACACCACGCGCCGCATCCAGGCGCATCCACTGTTCGCGACCCTGGTCGCGCAACGCCGCCGCTGGTCCGTCGTGCTGACGCTCAGTGTGATGGGCCTGTTCTACGGCCTGGTGCTGCTGGTGGCCTTCGAGCCGTCGGTGATGGCGGTGCGGCTCGGCGAGGGCTCGATGCTGACGCTGGGCGTGGCGCTGATCTTCAGCCTGTTCGCGCTGTTCTGGCTGCTGACCGCGCTCTACGTGCGTCAGGCCAACACCCGCTTCGACGCGCTCAACCGCGCGCTGCTCGACGCCGCCCGCGACGGGGGCCGCTGATCATGGACGTCCGCACCGTCTTTCCGCGGGCCATCGGCCTGGCGACCGCCGCCGTGGCCGCTGCCCCGGCCTGGGCCGGCCCGGCCGTCGAGGCCGGCGCCAAGCAGCCCCTCAATCTGCACGCCATCGCGATGTTCTGCGCCTTCGTCGCGCTGACGATGGGCATCACCGCCTGGGCCTCGGGCCGCACCCGCTCGGCGGCCGATTTCTACACCGCCGGCGGCGGCATCACCGGCTTCCAGAACGGCCTGGCGATCGCCGGCGACTACATGTCGGCGGCCACGCTGCTGGGCCTGACGGCGCTGGTCTACGGCTCGGGCCTGGACGGCTACATCTACGCCTTCTGCTTCTTCGCCGGCTGGCCGATCATCCTGTTCATGATGGCCGAGCGCCTGCGCAACCTGGGCCGTTTCACCTTCGCCGACATCACCGCCTACCGGCTCGACCAGGGCCGCGTGCGCACGATGGCCTCGATCGGCTCGTTGACGGTGGTGTGCTTCTACCTGATTGCGCAGATGGTCGGTGCCGGCCAGCTGATCCGGCTGCTGTTCGGCCTCGACTACGCGGTGGCGGTGGTGGCCGTCGGCGCGCTGATGATGGTCTACGTGATCAAGGGCGGCATGCTGGCCACGACCTGGGTGCAGATCATCAAGGCCTGCATGCTGATGGCCGGCGGCACGCTGGTGGCGGTGCTGGCGATGAGCCGCTTCGGCTTCAGCTACACCGAGCTGGTCGAGCGCGCGGTGGCCGCCCACAAGGACGGCTGGAAGATCCTGAGCCCGGGCAAGCTGATCAGCGACCCGGTCACCGCCGTCTCGCTGGCGCTGGGCCTGATGTTCGGCACCGCCGGCCTGCCGCACATCCTGATGCGCTTCTTCACCGTCACCGACGCGAAGGAAGCGCGCAAGTCGGTGCTCTACGCGTCGGGCTTCATCGCCTACTTCTTCAACGTCATCTTCCTGATGGGCCTGTGCGCGATCCTGATCGTCGGCCAGGACGGCGCCTTCTTCGAGGGTGGCCAGGCCGGTGGCAAGCTGCTGGGCGGCGGCAACATGGTGGCCATGCACCTGGCCAAGGCGGTGGGGGGTGATCTGCTGCTGGGCTTCCTGGCGGCGGTGGCCTTCGCCACCATCCTGGCGGTGGTGGCCGGTCTGGCGCTGGCCGGTGCCTCGGCCATCTCGCACGATCTGTATGCCCGCGTGATCAAGAAGGGCCAGGCCGACGAGGCGGCCGAGATGCGCGTCTCGCGCTGGGCCACGCTGGCGCTCGGCGTGGTGGCGGTGACGCTCGGCATCCTGTTCGAGAAGCAGAACGTGGCCTTCATGGTCGGTCTGGCCTTCGGCATCGCGGCCTCCAGCAACTTCCCGGTGCTGATCCTGTCGATGTACTGGCCGGGGCTGACCACGCGGGGCGCATTGGCTGGCGGTTATGTCGGTCTGTTCACGGCGGTGGCGCTGGTGGTGGCGAGCAAGTCGGTGTGGGTCAACGTGCTGGGCCATGCGGCGCCGGTGTTCCCGTACGAGCAGCCGGCGCTGTTCTCGATGCCGCTGGCTTTCGTCGTCTGCTGGCTGGTGTCGGTGAGCGACCGCAGCCTGTCGGCGCGGGCCGAGCGCGCGGCCTTCGGTGAGCAGTTCGTGCGGGCGCAGACCGGGCTGGGTGCGGCCGCCGCCTCGTCGCACTGAGTGGTCGCATCGAGCGAGACCCGGGCCGGGCGCGCGCCCGGCCTGGGTTAGATTGCGGATCGTCAGGCCCGGACCGGCCCCTGCAGGGGATCGTTCCGGGCCGCTTCATCCGCCCTGCCGGTCGACGAGGCCGGCGTCGACATTCCTGGAGCCCGCGATGACCTACGAGACCCTGATCGTCACCACCGAAGGTGAGGGCAGCCGCCGCACCGGCCTGATCCGCCTGAATCGCCCGAAGGCGCTGAACGCGCTCAACGACACGCTGATGGACGAGCTGGGCACGGCGCTCAAGGCCTTCGATGCCGACGCGGGCATCGGCGCGATCGTGATCACCGGCAGCGAGAAGGCGTTCGCGGCCGGGGCCGACATCGGCGTGCTGGCGCAGCACGATTTCGTCAAGGCCTACACGCGCGATCTGGTGACGCGCAACTGGGAGACGATCCGTTCGATCCGCAAGCCGGTGATCGCGGCGGTGGCCGGTTTCGCGCTCGGCGGGGGCTGTGAGCTGGCGATGATGTGCGACATGGTGATCGCGGCGGACACGGCGAAGTTCGGTCAGCCGGAGATCAAGCTGGGCATCATTCCGGGGGCCGGTGGCACGCAGCGTCTGCCGCGCGCGGTGGGCAAGGCCAAGGCGATGGATCTGGTGCTGACGGGCCGCATGATGGGTGCCGAGGAGGCCGAGCGTGCGGGTCTGGTCAGCCGGGTGGTGGCGGCCGACCAGCTGCTGGCGGAGGCGCTGGAGGCGGCCACGATCATCTGCAACCTGGGTACGGCCAGTGTGCTGGCGGCCAAGGAATGCGTGAACCGGGCCTATGAGGGTGGCTTGTCGGACGGCGTGATGTTCGAGCGCCGGATGTTCCAGGCGCTGTTCGGCACGCCCGACCAGGTCGAGGGCATGGACGCGTTCCTGAACAAGCGGCCGGCGGTGTTTCCGCGGGGGTGATCGGTGTGCCCGCCGGCCGGTCGTGGTTGGGGTTCCTGGTGACCGGGGGCGCTGACGACGTGGGCTGAGGCTCGGTGGCTGGCTGGTGGGGCTGTGGGGCTGTCGGACTGGCGGCGGTCTGTGCGTGCGACACCCGACGGCTGGCCGTCCGCCTCCGTGTCCCGTGCCGCGCTCGGTCAACATCATCCCCATCGAAGCCGGGCCGCCGGTTGCACCGCTGCCGTGGCTCGCCGGTCCGTCGAAGAGGTCACGGCGTCAGCCACACCCCGTCGCCCGCGGCGTCGAAGCAGGCCCGGCGGTGGCCGGCGGCGTGCAGCTCCAGCCAGTCGATGGACTGCACCAGGCCCTGCAGCACGGCGAAGTGGTGGCGCTGGGCGCCGGCGGGTGAGGGCGGGGCGCCGCCGACCGGCGCGCCGGGGGGCAGCGGCGACAGGTAGTCGCGCGCGGCGGGGCTGGCGCGCAGCCGGACCCAGCGCGAGGTGACGGCCAGGCCGTCGTCCTGCACCTGCATGGCCAGGCGGATGCGCAGCTGCCAGCCGAGCGCCGGTGACCAGCACACCAGCCGGCCCTGCGGCCGGGCCTGCAGCTGCAGCACCTTGGCCGAGCGGGCGTCGGTGTAGAGGGTCAGCTGGCGGGCGGCGGGCTGCACCTCGCGCAGCACGAGGGTGCGGGCGTCGGGCAGGCCGTCGGCGTCGGCGGTGGCCAGCACCGGGGTGCGCCAGACGTGGCTGCGGTCCTGCGCGGCCAGCGCCAGCTGCTGCCAGATCGCGGTGTGGATCTCGGCCAGTGTGCGCAGGCGGGCGTCGGGGGCTGGCGCTGCGGGGGCATCGTCCGGCGCGTCAGGCGCGGACGGATCGATCGAACGGGAGGTCGGTTCGGTCACGGAAACGGGGCAGTGCCGCGGCGTGTCGCCGCGTCGCCGGGCCGGTGCTGCGCGCATGGCCGGCATGGTGAGCGTCCTGCGCCCGGGGGTCTACTGCCAATGACCCGCGGGCGCGGCTTGAGCGGGCTCAAGCCCGGGCGGCGGCGGTGCGCCGCGCGGCCCGGGTCAGAGCCCGCAGGTCCGGTCACGAGAGGTCATGACCGGGCCGGGGACGGGACCTTCAGCCCTCGCGGCGCAGGGCCGGGAACAGCAGCACGTCGCGGATGGCCGGGCTGTCGGTGATCAGCATCATCAGGCGGTCGATGCCGATGCCGCAGCCGCCGGCCGGCGGCATGCCGTATTCCAGCGCGCGGATGAAGTCGGCGTCGTAGTACATGGCCTCGTCGTCACCGGCGTCCTTGTTGGCCACCTGGGCCTGGAAGCGGGCGGCCTGGTCCTCGGCGTCGTTCAGCTCGGAGAAGCCGTTGCCGAACTCGCGGCCGGTGATGAAGAGCTCGAAGCGCTCGGTGATCGCCGGGTTGGTGTCGGACGCGCGGGCCAGCGGCGAGACCTCGACCGGATAGTCGATGATGAAGGTCGGCTGCCAGAGCTTTTCCTCGACCATCGCCTCGAACAGGCCGAACTGCAGTGCGCTGAGGCCCCAGTGCCTGGGCGGCTCCTCGCCGTGTTCCTTCAGCTTGGCGTGCAGGGCCTCGGCGCTGTCGGCCTCGGCCTCGCTCAGGCCGGCGATCTTCACCAGCGAGTCGCGCACGCTCAGGCGGGCGAAGGGTTCGTCCAGATGCACCTCCTTGCCGGCGTAGGTGACGCGGGCCGAGCCGGTGGCCGCGCGCGCGGCATGGCGCAGCAGGGCCTCGACGAAGTCCATCAGGTCGTGGTGGTTCCAGTAGGCCGCGTAGAACTCCATCATCGTGAACTCCGGGTTGTGCCGGACGCTCACGCCTTCATTGCGGAAGTTGCGGTTGATCTCGAAGACGCGCTCGAAGCCGCCCACCAGCAGGCGCTTCAGGTAGAGCTCGGGCGCGATGCGCAGGAACATCTCCTGATCCAGCGCGTTGTGGTGGGTGACGAAGGGCTTGGCGTTCGCGCCGCCCGGGATCGGATGCAGCATCGGCGTCTCGACCTCCAGGAACTCGTGCTCGACCATGAAGTTGCGGATCGAGGCCACGGCCTTGCTGCGCGCGACGAAGCGGGTGCGGGCCTGCTCGTCGGTGATCAGGTCGACGTAGCGCTGGCGGTACTTCTGCTCCTGGTCGGTCATGCCGTGGAACTTGTCCGGCAGCGGGCGCAGGCTCTTGGTCAGCAGGCGCAGCGACGTGACCTTGACCGACAGCTCGCCGGTGCGGGTCTTGAACAGCGTGCCCTCGGCGCCGAGGATGTCGCCCAGGTCCAGGTGCTTGAAGGCGGCATAGGCCTCCTCGCCGAGCGCGTCCTTGCTGACGAACAGCTGGATGCGGCCGTGGCCGGCGCTGTCCTGGGCGCCGAAGCTGCCGTCCTGCAGCGTGGCGAAGCTGGCCTTGCCCATGATGCGCTTGAGCATCATGCGGCCGGCCAGCGTGACGGTGACGGCCTGCGGCTCCAGCTCCTCGTTGGCGAGCGGGCCGTAGCGGGTCTGCAGCGCGCTGGCGTGGTGGGTCGGCTTGAAGTCGTTCGGGAAGGCGACGCCCTGCGCGCGGATCGCGGCCAGTTTCTCGCGGCGCTCGGCGATCAGCTTGTTCTCGTCCGCGGTGATCGGTGCGGCAGCGGATTCGGGCGTGGGGGCGTTCTGGGACTGGCTCATGATGGGCGGGGGTTGCGCTCGCGCGGCCGGCGGCCGTCCCCGGGCCGGGGGCGTCGCGCGCGCGAAACCGCAAATTGTAGGCAGGGCCGCCGCCGCCGGGCCTGACGCGTCCGGCCCCACGGTCGACGGCGGGCCCTCGGCGATAATCGCCGGCTGGCCCGGGAGGCCGGCTCCAGGTGCCGGTGCGGGGCCCTCATCGCCTGCCATGCACCACGCCCACACCGCCATCACCGACCGTCGGCTGCGCTTCGCGCTGGCCGGTTGCGGCCGCATCGCCCAGAACCACATCGAGGCCCTGGCCCGCCACGCCGACCGCGCCGAGCTGGTCGCCGTCTGCGATCCGGACCCGGCCGCGCGCGAGGCCGCCGTCGCGCGCACCGGCGCCCGCGGCTTCGCCAGCTACGACGCGATGCTGGCCGAGGCCGCCGCCGACTGCGTGGTGCTGGCCACCCCCAGCGGCCTGCACCCGCAGCAGGCGATGGCCGCCGCGCGCGCCGGTGTCCACGTGATGACCGAGAAGCCGATGGCCACCCGCTGGGCCGACGGCCTGGCCATGGTGCGCGCCTGCGACGAGGCCGGCGTGCGCCTGTTCGTGGTCAAGCAGAACCGCCGCAACCGCACGCTGCAGCTGCTGCGCGAGGCGCTCAAGGCCGGGCGCTTCGGCCGCCTGTACATGGTCACCGTCAACGTGTTCTGGAGCCGTCCGCAGGCCTACTACGACTCGGCCGAATGGCGCGGCACCTGGGAGTTCGACGGCGGCGCGTTCATGAACCAGGCCAGCCACTACATCGACCTGCTGGACTGGCTGATCGGCCCGGTCGAGAGCGTGATGGCCTACACCGGCACGCTGGCCCGCCACATCGAGGTCGAGGACACCGGCGTGGCCGCGCTGAAGTGGCGCAACGGCGCGATGGGCTCGGTCAACGTCACCATGCTGACGCACCCGAAGAACTACGAGGGCTCGATCACCATCCTGGGCGAGCACGGCACCGTGCGCGTGGGCGGCGTGGCCGTCAACGAGATCCAGCACTGGCAGTTCGCGCAGCCGCACGAGATGGACGCGCAGATCGCCTCGGCCAGCTACGAGACCACCAGCGTCTACGGCTTCGGCCATCCGCTGTACTACGACAACGTGATCCGCGCCCTGCGCGGCGAATGCGAGCCCGAGACCGACGGCCGCGAGGGCCTGAAGAGCCTGGAGCTGCTGATCGCGATGTACCGCAGCGCACGCGACGGCCAGCGCATCAACCTGCCCCTCGAATACTGATGAGCGGCCCCACGATCCATCCCTCGGCCATCGTCGATGCCGGCGCGCAGCTGGGCGAGGGCTGCCGCGTCTGGCACTGGGTGCACATCAGCGGCGGCGCGCGCATCGGCGCGGGCTGCTCCTTCGGCCAGAACGTGTTCGTCGGCAACGACGTGGTGATCGGCGACAACGTCAAGATCCAGAACAACGTCAGCGTCTACGACGCGGTGACGCTGGAGGACGACGTGTTCTGCGGCCCGTCGATGGTCTTCACCAACGTCTACAACCCGCGCAGCGCGGTCGCGCGCAAGGCCGAGTACCGGCGCACGCACGTGAAGCGCGGGGCCACGCTGGGCGCCAACTGCACCATCGTCTGCGGCGTGACCATCGGCGAGCAGGCCTTCATCGGCGCCGGCGCCGTGGTGCAGAAGGACGTGCCGGCCCATGCGCTGATGGTCGGCGTGCCGGCCCGGCGCATCGGCTGGATGAGCCGCCACGGCGAGAAGCTGGCGCTGCCGGCTCGCCTGCCGGCCGGCGAGGTGCGCGAGGCGGCCTGCCCGGCCACCGGCGAGCGCTACCGGCTCGATGGCGAGCTGCTGAGCCGGCTGGACGCCGTCGCCTGATCCGCCCTGGATGCCCTGGCCGCCCTGACATCGCCCTGATCGCCGAGACCCCATGCACTTCACCGACCTCAAGAGCCAGTACACCGCGCTGAAGTCCGACATCGACGCGGCCATCCAGCGCGTGCTCGACCACGGCCAGTACATCATGGGCCCGGAGGTGGCGCAGCTGGAGGCGGCGCTGGCCGCGCGCACCGGCGTCGCCCATTGCGTGACGGTCTCCAGTGGCACCGAGGCGCTGCTGATCGCGCTGATGGCGCTCGGCATCGGCCCGGGCGACGAGGTCATCACCTCGCCCTTCACCTTCGTCGCCACCGGCGAGGTGATCGCGCTGCTGGGCGCGGTGCCGGTCTACGTCGACATCGAGCCCGACACCTGCAACCTCGACGCGCGCCTGCTGGAGGCCGCGATCACGCCGCGCACCCGGGCCATCCTGCCGGTCAGCCTGTACGGCCAGGTGGCCGACATGGACGCGATCAACGCGGTGGCCGCGCGCCATGGCCTGCCGGTGGTCGAGGACGCGGCGCAGAGCTACGGCGCGCGCTACGGCAGCCGCCAGAGCTGCGGCGTGTCGACGATCGGCTGCACCAGCTTTTTCCCGAGCAAGCCGCTGGGCTGCTATGGCGACGGTGGCGCGCTGTTCACCGACGACGCAGGCCTGGCCCAGGCCGCGCGCGAGATCCGCGTGCACGGCCAGAGCGCGCGCTACCACCACACCCGCGTCGGCGTCGGCGGCCGCATGGACACGCTGCAGTGCGCGGTCGTGCTGGCCAAGCTGCCGCGCTTCGACTGGGAGCTGGCGCGCCGCCAGGCGCTGGGCGTGCGCTATGCGGCGCTGATCCAGGCGCAGCTGATCGACGCCGGCCTGCCGCTGGCGCTGCCGGTGGTGCGGGCCGACCGCGACTGCGTCTGGGCCCAGTACACGGTCAAGCTGCCGAACCGCGAGGCGGTGCAGGCGGCGCTGAAGGCGCGCGGCATCCCGACCGCCGTGCATTACCCGAAGCCGCTGCACCTGCAGCCGGCCTATGCCGCCGGCCATGATCCGGCCGCCCATCCGCACAGCCTGGCCGCCGCCGCGACGGTGATGAGCCTGCCGATGAGCGCCGACCTCAGCGAGGCCGACCAGGACCGCGTGGTGGCGGCGCTGGGCGAGGCGCTGCGCGAGACCGCGGCCTGACGGATGCGCAGGCCGGCGGTGGGGGCGCGGTCATCGACCGCGGTGGCCGGGCCGGGCCGGGCCGCGGGCCGGCCACGCGCCGGCACCGCCGCATGAGCCTGCGCCGCGCGGTGCTGACGCTGCTGGCCGGCGGCGCGCTGGCCCAGGCGCTGCCGCTGCTGCTCGGCCCCTGGCTGACGCGGCTGTACACGCCGGCGCAGTGGGGCCAGTACCAGCTGTTCGCCACCGTGGCGGCCAACCTCGGCGTGGTGGCCTGCGCGCGCTACGAGTTCGCGCTGCCGATGGCACGCGACGAGGCCGAGGCCGCGGCGCTGGTCGCGCTGTGCCGGCGCGTGCTGGCCGCCGTCACCGGGCTGGCCGCGCTGGGGGCGCTGGGCTGGGTCTGGGGGATCGGCGTGGGCGAGCTCGGCGGGCCGTTCGGATCGGCCGGGCAGGGCGGGGCGGGCGGGCCCGGTGATCGGCCGGGCGAGGCCGCTGTGTCGTGGCGGGCCGTGGCGGACGATGCGTCGCTCACCCTCGCTGACGATCGGCTGTGGCCGCTGTGGCTGCCGCTGGCCGTGGGTCTCGCGGGCGCGGTCTCGCTGGCCACGCTGCGTGCGACGCGGGCCCAGCGCTTCCGGCCGCTGGCCATCGCCCGCGTGCTGCAGTACGGCGGGGCCGCGGTGGCGCAGGTCGCCGCCGGGCTGCTGCAGGCCGGCGTGCACGGGCTGATCGCCGGGCCGCTGCTGGCGGCGACGGCGGCCTGGGCAGCGCTGCGGGCGGGGGGCGCCGACAGGTCCGGCGCCGCGCGCCGGGACGCGGCGTCGGCCGCCACGGCCATCGCCGCGCCGACGGTGGCCCCGGGTCCGCGCGCGGACACCGGCACCGTTGCCCGGGCGGAAGCCCGGGCAGACACCCAGGCCGACACCCAGGCCGACATCCGGGCGCACACCCCACCCGACTGGCGCGCCGCCGCCCGTCGCTTCCGCGACTACCCGCTGCTGAACACGCCGCATGCCTTCCTCGGCGCGCTGCAGGACACGCTGGCCGTGGCGCTGATCGCCGCCCAGCTGGGGCCGGCCGCGGCCGGGGCCTGGGGCCTGGCGCTGCGCTATCTGAAGGCGCCGGCCACGCTGGTCGGCGGCGCGGTGTCGCAGGCCCTGCATCCGCGCCTGGCGGAGGCTGGCCGCACGCCGCAGGGCCGCGCGCTGGTGCGCCGGGCCATCGGCCTGCTGGCGCTGGTGGCCGTGCCGCTGGTCGTGCTGCTGTGGGCGCTGGCGCCGCCGCTGTTCGTCGCCGTCTTCGGCGAGCCCTGGCGCGAGGCCGGCGGCCTGGCCCGTGCGCTGTCGCTCTACATCGGCCTGCACTTCATCGCCTCGCCGCTGGGCGTGGTCACGCTGGCCTGGGAGGCCCAGGCCTGGGCGCTGAAGCTCGCGCTGGTCGGCCAGCTGCTGTTCGTCGGCGCGCTGGCCGCCGGGCTGGCCCTCGGCGGGCTGGCCGGCGCGGGCTGGGCGGTGTCGGCGTCGATGACCGCCTATTTCGGCTATTACTTCCTGCGCCTGGCGACCTGGCCGGTGGCGGGCGAGGGCAAGGGCGAGGTGGCTGGTGAGCGGTCGGGCGCACCGGCGCGTGCCGCGGCGGCGCAGGCCGAGGCAAGGTCAGCCGCTCCGCGGACCGGACGCTCGATCGCGGCGACCGACGCCGACCCAGGCCATCGCGCCGGTCCACCCGACGCGGCCGATCCGCCCTCTTCCCTGGACCGGGAGCCCCGCCGATGAGTCCCCCGTCGCTGTCGCTGCGCCTGCGGGCCTGGCTCAACCGCCGCCGGCGCGCGCTGGTGCAGGCGCTGCTGCACCGCATCGTCTTCGGCGAGGCCTCGGGCGGGCGCTGGCTGGCCTCGACCCGCATCGCACCGTCGACCTGCATCGTCGGCGAGGATGCGCTGCGCCTGGCCGACCAGGTCTACGTCGGCCCCTTCTGCTTCCTGGAGGCCTCGGGCGGCATCACGCTGGGCGAGGGCGTGCAGCTGACCAGCCACGTCTGCATCGTCACCCACGCCTCGCACCGCAGCCAGCGCCTGCTGGGCGCGGCCTACGGGCAGTGGCCGGCCGGCCGGCCGCGGCCGGGCTGGATCGCCGGTGCGGTCGAGATCGGCCCCTATGCCTTCATCGGCCCGCACACCGTGATCGAGGCCGGCAGCCGGCTGGGCCGCGGCTGCATCGTGCGCGCCGGCAGCGTGGTGCGCGGCGTGTTTCCCGACCATGCGGTGATCGCCGGCAACCCGGCGGTGGTGGTCGGCGATGCACGCGACGGCGATGCCAAGGGGCTGGCGGCGCATCCGGAGCTGCGGGAAGGCTACGCGGCCTGGGCGGGCGAGCGGCCTGCCGCGCAGGTCGTCGCACCGGATGACGCCCTCCCTTCGACCGGCGGGCCCCGATGAGCCGTTCCGTCTCGACCGACCGTCCGCTGCGCCTGGTGCTGATCGGCGACGGCGAGAGCCCGCACCTGCTGAAGTGGGCGCGTGCGCTGGCGCCGCGGCTGGCGCTGTGGGCGGTGTCCTCGCGCGGCTTCCTGCCGGGCTTCGACGGCCTGCTGCCGCCCGACCGCCGGCTGGCGCTGGGCACGCGGCCCGATGCGGCCGGCGGCAACATCGGCCTGCTGCGCCAGCTGCCGGCGCTGCGGCGCTGGCTGCTCACGGTGCAGGCCGACTGGCTGCACGCGCACTACCTGAGCTCGCACGGCACGCTGGCCTGGCTGGCGCGGCGCGCCGGCGCGCCGGGGCGGCTGGTCGGCTCGGCCTGGGGGTCGGACATCCTGGTCACGCCGCGCCACAGCCGGCTGATGCGCGCCGTCACCCGCCGCGTGCTGCGCGACTGCACGCTGGCCACCAGCGATTCGCAGGTGATGACGCACGAGATGCACGCGCTGGGCGCGGGCGAGGTGATGACCTTTCCCTTCGGCCTGGAGGCCCTGCCCGAGCCGGTGCCGGCCGCCGACAAGCAGCCCTGGCGCGTGTTCGCCAACCGCGGGCTGGAGCCGATCTACGCGCCCGAGCGGGTGCTGGCGCAGTTCGCCGCGCTGGCCGCGGTGCGGCCCGAGGCCGAGCTGGTGATCGCCAACGACGGCTCGCTGCGCGGTGCGCTGGAGGCCGCCGCCGCCGCGCTGCCGCCGGCCATCGCCGCGCGCATCCGCTTCGTCGGCCGGCTCGATGCGGCGACCCAGGCGCAGCACTACCGCGCCGCGCGCTGGTACGTCAGCCTGCCGACCAGCGATTCGGTCGCCGTCTCGGTGCTGGAGGCGATGGCCCACGGCTGCATCCCGCTGCTGTCGGACCTGCCGGCCAACCGCGAGCTGGTGCGCGACGGCGACAACGGCGCCCTCGTGCCCTCGGGTGCGACGCTGGCGCCCGCCGCCTTCGACGCGCTGGCCGCCCGGGCCGCGGCCATCGCCGCCGCCAACCACGACTGGGTCGCGCGCGAGGCGCTGTTCGGCCCCTGCGTCGACCGCTTCCTCGACCGCCTGCGCGCGCTGACGCCGCCGCGGCGCTGAGCGCACGGCATCCGCTCCGCGCCCGTCCGTCGCACCCACGCCGCTCCTACGCTGCGCCCACGCCGCCCGCTCGCCCCACGCCGGCCGCCCGCCCGTCCATGAACATCCTCTACCTGAACCACTACGCCGGCAGCCCCGCGCTCGGCATGGAGTACCGGCCCTACTACCTGGCGCGCGAGTGGGTGCGCGCCGGCCACGCGGTGCGCATGGTGGCCGCCACCTACAGCCATGTGCGGACCCGGCAGCCCGAGGCCGGCGAGCAGACCCTCGACGGCATCGACTACCTGTGGCTGCCGACGCCGCCCTATCAGGGCAACGGTGCGGGCCGGGTGTGGAACATCGCCCGCTTCCTCGGCCAGGTCTGGTCGCGCACCGACGCGCTGATCGCCCGCGCCCGGCCCGACGTGGTGATCGCCAGCAGCACCTATCCGATGGACGTCTGGGTGGCGCGCCGCATCGCGCGCAAGGCCGGCGCGGTGCTGGTCTTCGAGGTGCACGACCTGTGGCCGTTGAGCCCGATCGAGCTCTCCGGCATGTCGCCCCGGCACCCCTTCATCCGCCTGGTGCAGAAGGCCGAGGACGATGCCTACCGCGACGCCGACGCGGTCATCAGCATGCTGCCCAAGGTGCACGACTACATGGCCAGCCGCGGCCTGGACCTGCGCAAGCTCGCCATCGTGCCCAACGGCATCACGCTGGACGAGTGGCAGGGCACGCCGCCGCCGCTGCGCGCCGACGTGGCGCAGGCCATCGCCGGGCAGCGCGCGGCCGGCCGCACCGTGGTCGGCTACGCCGGCTCGATGGGCCGGCCCAACGCGCTGGACACGCTGCTGGAGGCCTTCGGCGCGCTGCGCGGCGAGCCGATCGGCCTGGTGATGGTCGGCGACGGCCACGAGCGCTCGCGCCTGGTCCAGCGCATCGCCGACGAGGGCCTGGACGTGCAGGTGCGGTGGCTGCCGCCGATTCCCAAGGCCCAGGTGCCGTCGATGCTGGCGGCCATCGACATCGCCTACATCGGCTGGCAGCGGGTGCCGATCTACCGCTTCGGCATCGCGCCGAACAAGCTGATGGACTACCTGATGGCCGGCTGCGTGGTGCTGCACAGCGTGGAGGCCGGCAACGACCCGGTGGCCGAGGCCGGCTGCGGCCTGACCGTGGCGCCGCAGGACGCGGCCGCCGTCGCCGACGGCCTGCGCCGCCTGGCCGCCGTGCCGGCCGCCGAGCGCCGCGCGATGGGCGAGCGCGGCCGCGCGTTCGTGCGGGCGAACCACACCTACCCGGTGCTGGCGCAGCGCTTTCTCGACGCGGTGGCGGCGGCGCGCGCGGCCGGGCGTGTCGGCGCCGGCAGGGGCATCCGGTGAGCCGGCCAGGGCCGGGCGGCGAGCCGCAGGCCGTCGTCGACCGCTACGCCCGCCGCGCCGACGGCGACCGCTACAGCTTCTTCCGCCCCGAGGTGCTGCGCGGCGTGCAGGAGCGCCAGCGCGTGATGCTGGCCCTGCTGCAGGCCCATGGCCACACCGATCTGCCGGCGCTGCGCGTGCTGGAGGTCGGTTGCGGTGCCGGCGGCAACCTGCTGGAGCTGCTGCGCCTGGGCTGCGATCCGGCGCGGCTGGCCGGGGTCGAGCTGCTGCCCGAGCGCCATGCGCGCGCCCGCGCCGTGCTGCCCGCCGCGCTGCCGCTGTGGTGCGGTGACGCGCTGGCGCTCGACATCGCCGACGGCAGCCGCGACATCGTGCTGCAGAGCACCGTCTTCTCCTCGCTGCTGGACGACGCCTTCCAGCAGCGCCTGGCCGATGCGATGTGGCGCTGGGTGGCGCCCGGCGGCGGCGTGCTCTGGTACGACTTCACCGTCGACAACCCGCGCAACCGCGACGTGCGCGGCGTGCCGCTGCGCCGGCTGCGCCAGCTGTTCCCGCAGGCGCGCATCGACGCCCGCCGGGTGACGCTGGCGCCGCCGCTGGCGCGCGCGCTGTGCCGGCTGCATCCCGCCCTCTACGGTCTGGCCAATGCGCTGCCGCCGCTGCGCACCCACGTGCTGGCCTGGGTGGGCAAGCCTCCTAGAATCCCGGGTTGACCCGCAGCGGGCGCGGGCGGCGCACACGGCCGTCCGACCGCCCGTGTGCGCCGCCTTCGTCCGCTCCGACGCCCGCGCCCGGTGGCCCCGCCGCCGACGCCCCTGTCCGCGCCGCGGCCCGTCCGCCGCCGATCCACCGTCCGCCATGGCCGCCTCCACCCCCACCGATCTGCCCTTCCTGCCGTTCGCCCTGCCCGAGATCGGCGAGGCCGAGATCGCCGAGGTGGTCGACACCCTGCGCAGCGGCTGGGTCACCACCGGCCCCAAGGCGCGCCGCTTCGAGGCCGACTTCGCCGCCTTCCTGGCCGCCTCCACCGGCGAGGACCCGGCCGGCCTGCACTGCATCGCCGTCAACTCGGCCACCGCCGGCCTGCACCTGGCGCTGGAGGCGCTCGGCATCGGCCCCGGTGACGAGGTCATCACCACCACCCACACCTTCACCGCCACCGCCGAGGTGGTGCGCTATCTGGGCGCCGACGTGCGCTTGGTCGACTGCGACCCGGTCACGCTCAACATCGACCCCGCCCTGATCGAGGCCGCGATCACGCCGAAGACCAAGGCCATCCTGCCGGTGCACTACGCCGGCCTGGCCGCCGACATGCCGGCCATCCACGCGATCGCCGCGCGCCACGGCCTGCAGGTGGTCGAGGATGCCGCGCACGCGCTGCCGACCACCTGCGGCGGCCGCCTGGTCGGCACGCTCGACAGCGCGGCCACCGTCTTCAGCTTCTACGCCAACAAGACGATGACGACGGGCGAGGGCGGCATGCTGGTCACGCGCGACGCGGACGTGGCCGCGCGGGCCAAGGTCATGCGCCTGCACGGCATCAGCCGCGACGCCTTCGACCGCTTCACCGCCAAGGTGCCGAGCTGGTACTACGAGATCGTCGCGCCGGGCTTCAAGTACAACCTGACCGACATCGCGGCGGCGCTCGGCATCCACCAGCTGCCGCGGGCCCACGGCTTCCAGCAGCGGCGCGCCGAGATCGCCGCCGCCTTCCACGCCGGCCTGGCCGATCTGCCGCTGATCCTGCCGGCCGACGCCCCGGCCGGCGAGCGCCACGCCTGGCATCTGTACCCGGTGCGCGTGCGGCCCGAGGCGGGCCTGGGCCGCGACACGCTGATCGAGCGGCTGTTCGCGGCCGGCATCGGCTGCAGCGTCCACTACATCCCGCTGCACCGCCAGCCCTACTGGCGCGAGCGCTATGCGCTGACGCCCGGGCAGTTCCCGCACAGCGAGGCCGCCTACCAGGCAATGCTGAGCCTGCCGATCTACACCCGCATGACCGACGCCGACGTGCAGCGCGTGCTGGACGCGCTGCGCGCGGCCCTGCGGGCCTGAGGCAGGACGCCCGGACGTGACGGGCCACGACGGCGACCGGCCGGTCCCGCTGGCGCCCCGCCCACCGGCGGCCGCGTCGCGCCCCGCTGCGGCCGGCCGGGCGGCCAGGCGCCTGTTCGATGTCTGCGGCGCGCTGCTGGCCCTGCTGGCGCTGGGCCCGCTGCTGCTGCTGATCGCCCTCGTCGTGCGGCTGGATGCGCCGGGCCCGGTGTTCTTCCGCCAGGAGCGGGTCGGACGCCATGGCGTGCCCTTCCGCATCCACAAGTTCCGCACCATGCGGGTGGACGCGCCGGCCCTCGGCCCGGCGGTCACCGTCGGCCGCGACCCGCGCATCACCCGCAGCGGCCACTGGCTGCGCCACTGGCGGCTCGACGAGCTGGCCCAGTTCATCGACGTGCTGCAGGGCACGATGAGCCTGGTCGGCCCGCGGCCCGAGGTGCCGCGCTACGTCGCCCACTACCCGGCCGCGCTGAAGGACGTGGTGCTGTCGGTGCGCCCCGGCATCACCGATCCGGCCTCGCTGGCCGGCCTGGATGAATCCGCCGAGCTGGCCGCCGCCGCCGATCCCGAGGCGCACTACATCCGCGTCATCCTGCCGCGCAAGCTCGCGCTGCAGGCCGACTACGCCCGCCAGGCCACCCTGGCCAGCGACCTGAGGATGCTGGCCCGCACGCTGCGCGTGCTGGCCGGTCGGCGCGGAGACCGGCCGTGAGCGCGGCCGTCCTGCCGGTCATGGCGTCGGCCATGACGTCCACCATGCCGTCGGCCAGGGCCCGTGCCCCGTGGCCGGCGCCCCTTCGTCCCACGACTGTCCTGCGTTCTTGCCGCCACCCGCGATGATCACCTTCTGGCACCGACTGGACCGCTTCCTGGCGCGGCTGCGACCGCGCCGCGAGCCGCTGTCGCTGCTGATCGACAGCGCCATCGTGGCCGTGGCCTGGAACGTCACCTACCTGTTCCGGCTCGGCTTCGAGCGCTGGGTCAGCGCCCGCCCCGACTACGACGGCTGGGTGCTGGCGCTGATCGTGGCCCTGTACGCGCTGGCCTTCGCCGGGCTGCGCGTGCCGCAGGCGATGTGGCGCTTCACCGGCTTCGGCGACATCCAGCGCATCGCCGCGGCCTGCGGCCTGGCCGGCCTGCTCAGCGCGGTGATCGTGCTGATGGCCCAGCTCAGCGCCGTGCCGCGCGCGGTGCTGGCGCTGCACCCGCTGGTGGTGCTCGGCGGCCTGGCCCTGGTGCGCCTGGGCTACCGCGCGCTGTACGAGCACGGCCGCGCCCGCATCACCGGCGGCAGCGACGAGATCCGCCGCGCCATCGTGATGGGCGCCGGCCAGGCCGCGCGCCGCCTGCTGGCCGGCATCCACCAGCAGGGCTGGATCGTGCTGGGCCTGCTCGACGACGATCCGGCCAAGCAGGGCGCACGCATCGCCGGCCTGCCGGTGCTGGGCCCGCTGGCCGCCATCGGCGACAAGGCCGTGCGCGGCGCCGCCACCCACGTCATCGTCGCCCTGCCGGCCGCCACCCCGGCCCAGCGCCGCCGCGCGCTGGAGCTGGCCGCACCCACCGGCCTGCCGGTGCTGACCGTGCCCACCGCCGCCGAACTGCGCGACGGCGCCGACGACGGCCGCCGCGCGATCGACCGCGTGCGCGACATCGAGCCCGAGGATCTGCTGGGGCGCGCGCCGGTGCAGCTCGACGAGGCCGGCATCGGCGAGGTGCTGCGCGGCCGCACCGTGCTCATCACCGGCGCCGGCGGCTCCATCGGCAGCGAGCTGTGCCGCCAGGTCGCCCGTTATGCGCCCGCCCGCATCGTGCTCTACGAGCTCAGCGAGTTCAACCTCTACACCATCGAGCAGGAACTGACCGAGGCCTTCCCCGCCATCGCGCTGACCCGCCTGATCGGCGACGTCAAGGACCTGGAGCACCTGCGCGCCACCTTCGCCCGGTGGCGCCCCGCCGTCGCCTTCCACGCCGCCGCCTTCAAGCACGTGCCGCTGATGGAAGAGGACGACAACGCCCTGGCCGCGCTGCGCAACAACACCCTCGGCACCTACCACGCGGCGCTGGCTGCCGCCGAGGCCGGCACCGAGCGCTTCGTGCTGATCAGCACCGACAAGGCCGTCAACCCGACCAACGTGATGGGCGCCACCAAGCGCGCCGCCGAAATGGTCATCAGCGCGATGGCGGCCGAGCATCCCGGCACCCGCTTCATGGCCGTGCGCTTCGGCAACGTGCTGGGATCGAGCGGCAGCGTGATCCCCAAGTTCAAGGAACAGATCGCCAAGGGCGGCCCCGTCACCGTCACGCACCCTGACATCATCCGTTACTTCATGACCATCCCCGAGGCCGCCCGGCTGGTGCTGCAGGCCGCCGCCATCGGCGAATCCGGCCAGGTGCTGGTGCTGGACATGGGCGAGCCGGTGAAGATCGTCGATCTGGCCCGGGACCTGATCCGGCTGGCAGGCCACACGCTGGAGGAGATCCCGATCGTCTTCAGCGGGTTGAGGCCGGGGGAGAAGTTGTATGAGGAACTGCTGGCGGATGCGGATGACACGGTGCCGACCGGCGTCGCAAGGCTGCGGATCGCCCGGCTGAGTGGTCAGGCGGCACAGGCCCGGATGTTGGGCTCGTTGCTGGATTGGACGTCAGGGCCGGAGGCATGGGCGCAACCGCAGGCGTCACGGGTGCGGCAACGGCTTGAGTCGTTGGTGCCCGAGTACACATCACGGCCTTAGGGCGTCGCATCGGTCCTTTTCAACCGGCACACGTGTTGGCCCGGGTCATCGGGATGACCCGGCCTTCAGCCGTTCAGCCGGCAGCATTCCAGCACGTCCGCTCAGTCCGTCGTCGCACCTGCCCCAGCCCGTCAGGGGCATCAGCCAAGGGGACTGATCACTGCTTGATCGGCGTGCGGCAAAGCGTCTTCATGACCATATGACCGAACATCAGATGGACGTCCTCGCACAACTGCATGTCGAACGAGTTCACCCAGACGCTGTGGTCGCACATGGGCTTCATCTTGCCGCCGTCGTAGCCGACGATGCCCAGCACCTTGCCCCCGGCGCGGTGCGCGGCCTCGATGGCCTTGAGCACGTTGGGCGAGTTGCCACTGCCGCTGACCGCGATCAGCAGATCACCCTCGTCCATCAGCGCATCGACCTGGCCGGCGAAGACGTCGGCGTATGACAGGTCGTTGCCATAGGCTGTGATCAGGCCCATGTTGTCGCACAGGCAGACACCGCGGAACTTCTTGCCGGTGGCCAGATTGACCATCTTGTTCCAGTCGGTGATGTAGTGCGACGCGGTCGAGGCGCTGCCGCCGTTGCCGCAGGTCAGGATTTTCTTGCCGCTTTCAAAGGCGGCCCTGACCAGGTCGATGCCTTGCTGGAAGGCATCGGTGTCCAGTTGCTCAGCCAGCCGGGCATGTGCGGCCAAATAATTGGAAACGGTGAAGTTCGTGGACATGGGAAACGTCATTCGGTGGGTTGATAGAACACGACCTGGGCGCCGGTGCGATCGAAGCGGAACTTCACCGGTTGGAGATCGGAGAGCGCTGCGGTGATGGCCGCGTGCCGTGCGGGCGGCGCATAGAACATCATGAAGCCGCCATTGCCCGCGCCGAGCAACTTGCCACCCAGAGCGCCGTTGGACATGCCGGCCGCATACCAGGCGTCGATCTGCGGATCGGAGATGCCTGCCGTCAACTGGGCCTTCAGGCGCCAGTTCTCGTCCAGCAGATTGCCCAGGTGGTCAAGCGTGCCAGATTCCAGCTGCTCCTTCATCTCGAAGGCCAGCTCGACCATGCGGCGCATGAGCGCGCGGCGGTCGGTGGTCTTCATCGCGGCGGACTGGCTGGCCAGCACGGCTGACGCGCTGCGTGTGCGGCCGGTGAAGAACACCAGGGTCGAGTCCTCCATTTCCTGCAGCAACGAGGGCTTGCAGATCACGGGGTCAACCGACACCGAATCGTCCGGATGGAACCGGATCAGATTCAGCCCGCCGTAGGCGGCCGCGTATTGGTCCTGCTTGCCGATCGGCTCGCCGCAGCGGTCGATCTCGATCTCGCAGGCTTGACGGGCCAGTTTTTCCTTCGAGGCGAACTGATTGCGGTAGGCGTACAGCGCGTTGAGCAGACCGACGGTGTAGGTGCTGGACGAGCCGAGCCCCGAGCCCTTGGACGGGATGTCGGCCATCGAGGCGATCTCGATGCCGCCGTCGATGCCGACGAGATCGAGCGCCTCGCGCACCAGCGGGTGCTCGACCTGCTGACGCTGCTCGACATCTTCCGTGCGCGTGTAGCTGATGCGGATGCGGCCGTCGAACTTCTTGTTGACGCAGATGTACATGTACTTGTCGATCGATGTCGACAGTACTGCGCCGACCTCTTCGCGATAGAACGCGGGCAGGTCGCTTCCGCCTCCCACGAAGCTCATGCGCAGCGGGGTCTTGCTGACGATCATTCTTCTCCCTCCACTTCTCGCTCGACTACAAAGTCCGAAAACACCCGCGATGGCTCGACAACCGGGGTTTCATCGAATTCCCGCGCAGCCTGCGTGGCGGCCTGCTCCGAAGAGGGGGTCCCACGCCACGCATAGTCCTTGTCCAGGCGAGCCTGGCGCGTTGTCGGGGCCACGTCGACATAGACCCTCAGGACGGTCGGCAGGTCGCGCAGTGTGTCTATCAGCAGCGCCGGAACGCCTTCCACGATGATCACGTCGTCAGGACCGATGGAGTGCTCGATGTGCAGGGGCCCCGCGGTGCGGGCCAATCGGTCGTAGAGCGGTTCGGACAGCACGGTGCGCGAGCCGGATGCCGCTGCCGCGGCGATGGCGGACGATGCGGCCACCAGATCGAAGCGGTCCCGCACACCCGTGCCTTCGGTGCGCTCGGTCGCGGGCTTGAGCCATCCGTCCAGGGAGATCGTGTGGGCCTGGCGGCCGAGCGCATGCAGCAGTTCCTTGAGCACCTGGGCGGCGTAGCTCTTGCCGGCGCGGGCCAGACCGCCGATGAGCACCAGACGCCGGCCGCGGCTGGCCTCGACGGCAATCGGAGCCATCCGCCGCGAGAGCCGGGCATGGCCGTCCAGGATCCATTCGACCGCGTCGGCGAGATCGGGCGCGATGTAATCGGGCCGTACCGCGTGCTTGGCATCGCCGCCTGCGTGACCCGTGCGCAGGAGCACGGTGCGCACGCCGGCGCGCCGGCCGGCCTCGACGTCGGAGGTGGTGTCGCCCACCATCCACGAGTCCTGGCGGCCGATGCTCAGATCGCGGCAGGCCTGGTCGATCAGACCGGGCTCGGGCTTGCGGCAGGAGCAGGGGCCCTTGAGCTCGGCGACCTCGCCCGGGAAACCCTTGTCGGGATGGTGCGGGCAGAGGTAGAGGCCGTCGATGAAGGCGCCGCCGGTGCCGAGCTGTGATTCCAGTCGGGCGTGGATGCGGTCCAGTCCCGCGAAGCTCACGTCGCCACGGGCGACCACCGGCTGGTTGGTCACGACGACCGCGAGCTTGCCGCTGCGGTTGAGGCGTCGGATCGCGGTGGCGGCGCCCGGCAGCAGCTCGAGCTGGTCGGGCGAGCTGAGGTGGGTGACTTCACGGTTGATGGTGCCGTCTCGATCGAGGAAGACGGCGCTGCGCAGATGACGGCCGGAGAGCCGCTCGGGAAGACCGGCGATGAAATCACGCTCGACCTTGTCCAGGCGTTCCGGCGTGCCCATGTCCTTGATGTACTCGGGCGTGACGTAGCCATGCAGGCGGCGTCCGAGCTCCAGCATCCGCGGGAACATGTGCTTGGCGATGTCGGCCTTGCCTTCCGCGGGCGTGACGTCCTCAAGACCCGCACGGTCGAGCACGTACAGCGCCGCGTTCACGAGGTTGCGGACCTCACGTCCATCCGGGTGGGGATAGGGCAGGATGGCACGGACGGTGCCGTCCGCGTCGATGTCGACGAGGTCGGAATCCTGAGGATGGTCGTTGGGATGCAAGAACAGCGTGCCAGCGGCGCCGGCGGCCGCATGCGCGTTCCAGAGCTTGCGCAGGTCGACGTCCATGAAGGTGTCGCCGTAGAGCAGCAGGAAGCGGTCGGCGAGCAGCGGTAGTGCATCTCGCAGGGCGCCGGACGTGCCGCGGGGCTCGTCTTCGATCGCGTAACTGATCCTGACGCCGAAGGCCGAGCCGTCGCCGAAGTACTCGGAGATTCTCTCGTGGCGATGCTGGACCAGCAGAGCGATGTGGGTGAAGCCGTGCTTGCGGCAGAGCTCGATCTGATGATGCAGGACGGGCTTGCCGAGCACCGGCACCATCGGCTTGGGCAGATCGCCGCTGCGCTCCCGCAGACGGGTACCCATGCCGCCTGCGAGGATGGCGATCTGGTTTTTCATGGGAGGCGTGCTCATTGAATGGCTTCTTGGCTGCGGCGTCGCAGCACCAGTGCCTTGAAAATCTGTTCCTGGGCTTTCTCTGGCATGACCACCCACGTGGCGATGCATGCAATGCCGATCACCCGCCTGAGCCAGTGTTGAGCAGTGAAGTTGGATGTTCGGGCGCGGAGGTTGAAGCGCCAATGACGGGAATCACGGCGCGTGTTGTCTTGTCGGTACTGGACCAGTACTTGCGGCAAGTTGGCGAAGCAAAGACCCGCGTTCAGCCAGCGTAGCCAAAGGTCCAAGTCTTCGGAGAATCGGTAGTCGGCGTTATAGCCGCCGTGCTGTTCAATCGCCTTCTTCCGGTACATGACCGTCGGATGCGCGATGGTGGTGGTCAGCTGCATGCCTTTGGCGATGGCAGCCGATGTCTGCGGATAGCGGCGGTGGGCGAGAAACTTGCCCTCGTCGCTGATGATATCGAGTGCGCCGCCGACAACCGAGATCTCAGGATGCGCTTGCAGGTAAGCCACTTGAAGCGCCAAGCGCTCGGGCATGCAGACGTCGTCCGAATCAAAGCGCGCGATCAGTTGGCCACGCGCCTTGCTGATCGCCAGGTTCAGGCTTTTGGGCAGGCCCAGGCGCGTTGTGGGGTGGACGTAAATGAAGCGGGGATCCTCGGCGCAGACGGCGCGGCATGCTTGCGCAAGTTCGGGCCGTGTGCTCTCGTCGATGACGATGCACTCGAAATCGCTGAAGGTCTGCGCGCGGATGCTTTCAAGGCTGGCGCGGACGATGTGGGGATCCTCATTGAACGAGGGCACCACCACGGACACGAGAGGGGACGCGCTCATGCTCAACCTCAGAAGCCTTCTTGACGAGCGATCTCGTCAATGGCGCGCAGGACCGCCGCCTCGGACCCGAGTGCAGGCTTCCAGCCCAGGGCTTGGATCTTGGCCGTCGAATAATGGAACTTGGGCACGTCACCCACCCAGCCGCGATTGCCGGTACCGAACTGGATGTTGGCCGCCGGGGCGACGCGGGCGACGACTTGCTCGGCAATCCAGCGCACGTAGACGCCTTCGTCGACGGGGCCGACGTTGATGGGCAGGGTCTTGGGAATGTCGGTACGCGAGCGCACGAGCAGCATCGCGGCGATCAGGTCGCTGACGTGCAGATAGGCCTTGCGCTGGGTGCCGTTGCCCAGGACCTCGAGGCTGTTGCCGGTGTTCTTGAGCTTGCGGACGAAGTCCAGGATCACCCCGTGGGTCGCAGGCACGCCGACGACGTTGGGAAAGCGGAAGAGACAGGCGCGCTCAAGGTGGCTCTCGGCGGCTGCGCTGATGAGGGCCTCGGACGCGAGTTTCATGGCGCCATAGTTGGAGATCGGGAGCAGCGGCCCGATGTCCTCGTGGAGCGGCTGGTCGCCGAGGTCGCCGTAGATGGCGGAACTCGAAGCGAAGTAGAGCTTGCCGATCTTGTTCGCCTTCATGCAACGCAGGATCTCCGCGGTGGTCAGGAAGGTGTCCTTCAGGTCGACGTCGGCATCGGCCACGCCGGCCGGGATGTCGGAGTTGGCGGCCAGATGCCAGACCTCGTCGATGGCGCCAAAGGTGGCGGCTTGGGCGAACGCGGCTTGCGCAGGCGCGCGCTGAGCCAGGTCGGCTTCGATGAAATGCAGGCGGGACGTGGCGGCACCGGCGCTCAAGTGATCACGGCTACCGCGCAGCAGGTTGTCGATCACGACGACCGTGCGGCCTTCCTCGAGAAGACGCGCGCAGAGATTGGCGCCGATGAAGCCGGCGCCGCCGGCGACGATGGAGGCCGGGTTGCCTTGAGTCGAATGATTTTCCATGGTCTTCTCTTCTGGATATTCATGCCCCTGCAATCGCAGGTGCGCCGTTGGATTCGCTGGATGTGTGAGATCGCTTGTGATGGCGATGTTCTCTTTTTCTGGACGCTCTCTGTCTTGAGAGGATGGAAATCGAGAAAATCACTGGATACAAGATGGCCATGTATCTGAAGTGGTAGAAGGGCGATGCCGCGGCTACAACGATGATGAAAGGAATCGAGTTGACGACAAACGTCGAAAGGATTCGATGGTGTATCAGGGCGAAAAGAAACAAGAGTTGACACGCGCCTTCAAAGAGAACAAATGGATCCGCGCCGCTGAGAAACTTCAGAACGGAACCCAGCGGCTGAATGAAGGGGGAAACGAGAAGGAGGATCGAACGGCCTGCGACGGGAATCGGAGAATAGCCAAGAGTCAGTTCGCGTCCCAACTGAGCCAACGCGCCCGAACCCTCGTCCGAAACGATTTTTTCCAGCATGGACAACGATTCTTCGCCAGTCCCCGTGGACAGGAAAACAGCGGATAACATGACTGCAAATGTAGTTGCCTTGCCGATCCCGTAGCGGATGGAAACGAAGGTCAGTGGCAGGAATAGAACAAGCGCCGGGCGCACAACCAGGGCGATCGAGATCACGATCGCCAGCACGGCATGCCATATTGAAATCCGCCGGGTCGCGATGATGGCCACGCTTGCGAGCGCCAAGATTGCGAGCCCGTCCTTCCCCGTTTGAGCAATGTAGAAGAATGCGAGTGGGGAAAGTGTTGCGTGGCGAATTTCCTTTCGACCGTCCCCGTTGAGCACTGCAAACAGGCAAAGACCAATGAATGCAACGAAACCAGTGTAGAAGGGGAGGTACTGATAGATGAACTTCAGCAGCAAGACGATGGTGTAGGAGGACGAGTCTGCCAAATATTCCGGCAAATCCGAGCGAGCAAAGTACTCGTATCGAAGGGGATCAAATCCTTCTTCACGGGCGACTTCGAAGCCGTTCACGACAAACCATATGGTCGCGGAAAGCCCCACGAACAGCACCGCAGCGATCAGATTGCCGAGAGTGGAGGGACGGACCGATTTGCGCATTTGGAGGGGCTATTCGGAAGCGCAAGCGATTTGCCGCTCGTTCGGAAGGAAGAAGTCGCGGGGAGTGTCGGTCGTGAACATGGGGGGCGACCAAGTCGGAGCGGTAGGCCTTCCGAAGGCCGTCGCCCACCACGCGAAGGTGCTGTTGCCCATGATGCGTCCCGGCGCACTGCGCAGCGTATCAAAGTCCTCCAGAGCATTCGCCCCGCGCTCCAGCATTCTGAAGGTAGCGTCAGGGCAATGGCCCTTGATGGCATTGCACACCTTGGCCGCGTAGGTCGGGTCATCGGTGATCACGGCGAAGCGTGTGAAGCCCTGTGCCAGTGATTGCCTCACGGCGTCAATGTAGAAGGGCGCATGCACCACCTGGAAGCGAGGGAGTTTCAGGAAGTCGCCGCCTCGGATGTGAACGGCTATCTCATCCATCATCAGGCGCTCGGCGGCTCGGGCAGCGATCGGACGAACGTGCATCGCGCTGATCGCTCTTGCGAACGTATCCTGCGTCCAGCCGTGTTGGAAGTAGCCGTCGGCGAATAAGGGCCACTGCGAACCGGCCGCCTTGCTGCGCTGCCAGAACGTCTTGTCGTTCACGCCCAGACCCGGCAACAACCGGCCCGCGCGCGCGGAGACCGATAGCCAGCGATGGATGCGCATTTCCGCTGTCGATGCGACGTGAAGCCATTGCTGGTCCATCAACAGCTGGATCGAGTCCGGGTCTCGTGGCGAGTTGTACCTCTGAAGAGCGTCGGTGAACACGGTGACGGGCGTCTGTCTGCATTGCGAGAGCAGAGCTGCCGCAGCAAGCTGATACAGCTGATTTCCAAGGCCACCGGACAGGCGCAGATAGATCATGGGAAGTAGAAGAGGCCGTTGTGCCGTCAAGGACGAATGGCAAGTGAGACAGGCATGCGCCTGGCCGCCTCGATGACCCACGCGACCGCCAACTGCGTGGCGATCAGCGCGATCAGCGGTGTGGCCTCCCAGCCGGCCGTGGCTGCGGTTGCTCCGGCAATCGCCATCGTCATTGCCGCGGCGCCGAGTGGACGTTGCTGACCGCTTCCAGCGCGATTGATGAACGCTGCACGCGTCAACGTGTTGATCAGGCTGAGCATCGAGTTGAGCGCCACCAGCAACAGCGCGACATGGTTGGCGCTCAAGTGGGCAACCATCTCGCGCAGGCGTGTGGACCCTGCGGCGAGTGCCGCCAGCGCCAGGGCGGAGGCCAGTAGCCAGCCGGCGGCCAGCCTGGGGCGCGAGGCCGTGGAAACGGACGCGGCTTGATCGACGCCGTCCGGGAATGTCTGCAAGTATCGCCACTGGACCAGCGACGGCAGCACCGTGCCGGCCACGATGAAACCGGCAGCCGTCTGCGGCACGCGGTGGGTGGTGAGCGCGTACAGCAAGTACAGCAGCAGGCTGGTGATGCCGGGGATGATCCCGATCACGCCAGCGGCACGCATCGATACGACGGCTTGCGTCACCAGCCTGTAATACCGCAGCGACACCCGATAAGACAGCCAGGTGTTGATCGCAAGCAGCATGACCACGACGGCGATGAGGGGCGCCGGGAACCGTTGCACCGACAAGCCGTAGATCGTCGCTGCGCAGGCCACGGCCTGGACGGACAGCAGCAGTCCGATCTGGAATCGTCCCGCATGTGCCTGTCCGCGTGACTCGGTCGCGGCAATGCATTCGTTCATCAGCAACTGGAACGGCACACAAGCACCGGTGGCGAGCAGCACGAGGATCACGACCGACGCATTCGCCACCCCGAACCATTGCGCGACGAGGATCCCCAGCGGATTGACGATCCACGAAGACAGCAGCGTGAGCAGAAAACGCCTGAGCATGGTCGAGCCGGCCTTCGTTCAGCGCATTGGCTCGAAAACCAGGGTGGAGGTGCCGCGGCGCACCAGAGTCTCCGGCGGGACGTCGCAGTCCACCGTCACACCGGCCGCGACCACCGTGCCGCGTCCGATCGTGACCTGCCCGACGATCGTCACGCCGGAGCCGATCCACACGTCGTCCTCAATGACGATGCGCTTCTCTCCGCCGCCGCCCGAGAAGCGCGGTTGCACGCCTTTTCCGAAACGGTGTCCACCGGCCACGATGGAGCAGCCCGGTGCGATCAGCACGCGGTCGCCGATCCGCACGTGGCCGACGATCGCGGTCAGCGCATTGATCTGCGAATAGCTCCCGATCTCCACGCCGTCCGGTCCCGCATTGATGTAGGCGTGGGCGCCGATCTCGGCGAATCGACCGATCCGGGTTGCACCGGAGATCGTCGCGAGCGGATGCCGGAAGTAGAGGGCGCGCTTGCCCTTGATCAGGGCCCGGAGCGGGATCAGCACCGCCGCCGGCCACAGGCGTGCCAGCGTCTTGAAGGCGTTGGCGGGCCGCGGCTTTGCCGCGTCCGACGCAGAGGCTGCGCTCATGGAGAGGTCCGCGATGAAGGGTTGAAGATGTGCGCGTTGTCGACGGGGGCTGTGTCGCTTCCCGCATCGCCGCCCACGGCGATGAAAGGTACGTGCCCTTCGAAGGCGGTGGGAGCGATCTCGCATCCCGTCTCGCGATACTTCGAGTGCCGGCACCACAGTGCCGGCCGCAGGGGGTGATCCGACGTCACGATCAGCTGGAACTTCTCGCCGAAGCGATCCCGGCCCTGCCGCCAGATCTGCGCGGCAATCTGTCCCGCCAGGTCCAGGTTCGCCACGTAGTCGGCCTGCAGCCCGGCCTCCGGCAAATGGCCCGGAGGATGAGGGAAGGGCAGGTGGGCATAGAGCGTGCCGCCGCTTGTCCAGAACGGCGAGCCCAGCGCGGCGTCCCGCACCCGAAGGCGGAAGGCTTGCCAATCATCCGGCGCGAACCAGTCGCAATCGCTGGCGTGCCGACCCGGAATGAGTCGGCCGAAGCTGCACAGCAGACTGCTCACCGGCGGGCGACTTGGCGGCGCGAAGCGCTCACAGGACATCAGGCCGTTCGCCGCGCAGTACGGATGATGGAAGCCGACGATGTGGACTCGATCTGCCGGATCGAATCGCAGCCTCGCGAAGTCGAACATGCCCGAGCGATCGCACACCGCTGTCGGCGTGCACACCCGCGCCTGCGGCACATGAGGGGCGCCGAACATCTCGGGGATGACGGTGATCGTGGAGTCGCCGACCGACTTGATCCGATGCGTTCGAGGCTGCCCCCCGGCCTGCGCGATCGCCGTCGCGATCTGCTCGCCGGCTTCGGCGTTCAGTTCGTCCAGCAGCAGCACCACGGTCGCCCCTTGTGCCGGATGGCCCGCGGGCATGCGCACCTGGATCGGTTCGAGCGCACGCACGGCCAGCATCGGGAAGCTCACGAAGAGCAGGCCGCCGACGAGCAGCGCCTTCTGCATACGCCGCCATTGGCTCGGCGACAGCTTGGCCGCGGCCAGCCATGCCAGCACCAAGGTGGTCACCGCGAGACCGATCTTGTGGATCGAGGTCAGCTCCGGCGGAAAGATCGGCAGCGCGCGGATCGCGGGCTGAAAGACATAGACCGCGGCTGCCACGGTGAGCACGCGCAGCGCCGCTTCGGACAGTCGTGACGGCACGAGCAGCGCGGCAGGCACCAGCACCAGAAGCGCGACGGCGAACAGGGCCGCGACGGCCAGGCCGATGCCGGCCACCGACTGGTCGCCGTGATACAGACTGCTCAGGATCCAGTCCGCGCGCGACAGCAGCATCAGCGCAGCCACGACGGCGGCATGTGCAAGCCAATGGCTGAGGCGGCGAGAGCCTGCCGAGACCGGGGTCGTCGGACTCACAGCTTCTCCAGCAACGCCAGACGTCGCGGCGATCCTTCGAGTGCCACTTCCTCGATGGTGCGGAAGCGCGTCTCGAAGGCCCGGCGCTGCGCCGCCAGCGTGAAGCCCGCGCCGTCGGCACGGTCACGACTGACCAGCAGCTCCTGGACCATCGGGTCTTGCGGTTCGACGTACTCGACGATCAGGTGACGGCGGGTCGCCGCCGCCATCAGCTCGGCGACCTCGGGCAGCGGGATGCTGCGGCCGATCGCCAGGTGGTGGATGAGCGCCAGCGCCATCGTGACGTCCGCCTGGGTACCCAGACGCTGCGGCAGACCGCGGTACTCGCGACCCATCCATCCCCGGCCGGCAGGCAGGTCGTCCAGGCCGGCACAGACGGTGTAGATCGGTGTGTCCGCCGTCAGTCGCGTGCGCAGATGCTCGATCGCCGGCATGTCCGCGTCGACGGCGATCACGCCGGCGCGCGCGATGCCCGCCGCGATCAGCGAGAACTCGCCCTGGTTGCAACCGAGGTCGGCCACCCAGGTCGGCGCCGCGCCCGACAGCCAGCGGGCGACGATCTCGCGCTTGCGCTCGAGACCCGTGGCCTGATAGTGACTGCGGGTCGTTTCGTATGAAGCCCACATGGACGCACGCGGCGCGCGACGCAAGCCTGCCAGTTGCCAGCGCAGAAAATCGATCAGCCCCTTGTGGAGCGACTTCGCCGGCCCGGTGGCGAGCACAGGGGAGGCAGAGCCGTTGCTGCTGCCGCCAGAAGACTGCAAGAGCGCGATGCCGATCCGCGAACTCCAACGTTTGGCGCCGAGCAGCTTTCGCACCGATTCGGGCGCGAGGCCGTCCAGGCTGGCCTTGAACACGTCTGCCGGCTCCATGTCGCGGTGACGCGAAGCCGCCAGCGGAAACAAGAAGTGGCGCAGGAACTGACCGTAGGCCCACCACTCACGGCGCCGGATCGGCTGTACCGAAAAATGATCACAGAACTCTGGTTGATCTCTTTCGAACAGGATGTTGAAAGCAGAGGCATCTTTCAGCTCCTGATTTTCGGACAATGCGGCTTCAGCGATATCCAGTGTCAGGTTCGCTGCTTGAAGAAACTGCGCATGTGTCCATTCCCATGGGAAGGTCGCGAATCCAACCTTTCGGGCTCGGATCACGCTACGCCCTTCCAACTCGAAGGGTGTCAGCAGGCCGCGCTCGACCAGTTTGGCCGCCGCCGGTGAGTCGAGAAAGTGCGGGAAGGGGAGTGGCGCGTAGGCTGTACGGATGACACCGTCAGCTGTCACGTCGACTCTTCCAATCGGATCTCTCATTTCTTGCGAAGACGGGATATCAGGCGCTTGATCGCTTCGATCGGATTCTTGATAAATACAACGAACGCGCCTATTGCCGCAATGATTCCTTGTATCAGAAGCATGCCGGAGCCCGGATCTACGTAGGCGTGAGACGGCGTGTGAAATACGGCGATCGCTACAGTGAAGAGAATGGCTGCTGGCTTCATGGTGCAAATAAAGAAAATTCTTCAGGACTGACGCTGAAGCCCTTGTCGTCTCCCGGAAATTCCGGGGGCAAACAATCGACCATTCGATGGCTCGAATCAGGGGGTGTGTGCAGAGAGGTCACCGCCTCCACGGACTCTTCCGGTGCGCTGCGGGCGCATTCGTGCATCCACTGCCGCTCCGTCTTGAGCAACGCTCATCCGATGTCGCCCGATCCGGTTGGCCTCACTGATGCACGGAGCGGTTGCGCAGCATGGCCCCCCGGCAGGTGAAGACGACCGGTTGTGCTTGCCTTCAAAACCGTGCTGCTTCATTGGGGGTGATCGCCTCCGCCAAGGGTGCAAGGGCTCCGAGCGCATCGGTTGCGCGCTTCTGCCGACAGGCCTCAGGCACGGGCTCGTGCAACAGAGGCCTTGTAAGCGAATCGCACGATGGCCCACGCTGCCGTCAGCATGAAAGCGAGTGCTGCTGAACCCAAGGCAATGGTGGCGCGCTTGGGCTTGCTTTTCAATTCCGGCACCTGTGCGGCATCGATCACCTGGATCAGCGCACCTTCCCGACTTTCATCCACCTTGGCCATTTCGTACTGGCGTGCAAACAGCTCGAACAGCGATTCCTGGTACTTGAAGTCTCGGTACTTGCCGATGTAGTCCGCATTGCCGCTGCTCAGATCCCGCGTGGGAACCTCGGCGCGGGCCAGTTGGCCCTTGAGTGCGCCGATGATCGCTTGCTGCTGCTGGATTTCCGGCGACGAATCAGCCAAGGATCGCCTCAGGGTCTGCAGCTTGATCTCCGCACTTGTGGCCTCGGCCTGCAGGCGGGCGTAGGCATCTGCGGCCAGTTTGGGTTCTGTCTTCAGTACACCTGAGTTGAAACCGCTCTGCTGCAGGGCCTGTTGCGAGTGCGCCAGTTGGTCTCGTGTTTTCTTGAGGTGGTCTTCGAAGAAGGCTCGGCGTTGCTGTGCCTCGCTCAGCGCCAGGGTATTCGTCAGTAGCCGTAGCTCTTGAACATACTGATTGGCCATGGCGGCCGCCCGCTTGGGGTCGGTGTCGTCGACGCTGACCGTGATCAGTCCATCCTTCTTGCCGGCGGAGATCGCCACTTTCCCGGCCAGTACATTGCGTGCCTCAATGCGGAACTTGGCTTCGTAGACGTTGATCAGGTCGAATTTTTCGAGCATGCGGTCCGATACCGTCACGCTCTGCATGAGGGCGATGTACTGGTCCGCCGTGCTTTTCACGCCGCTGCCACCGCCTCCGCCTGTCAGAGCGCCGAGTGCGCTCAGCTGGCTCAAGGCGGCCGCTGTGGCACTCTGCTGCTGCTGCGGTGGCAGGAAGGTCGTCGTGGCCGTGAAAGTCGGCGTGATCAGGTACGAGCCGCCGAAGGCAATGCCCCCGAGCAGTATGGGCGCGGCTACCAGCCACCGAGCCTGCAGCCGCAGTGCATTGACGATGTCGAGCAGGCCGAGGCCTTCATCGTCGTCGTGTTCGATGGGGTGCGAGGGGGGAGTGTTCTGGTTGCTGCTCATGTTTTTCAACGAGTCACCGCCACGATCCCGGCAATACCCAGACCGAACTGATACAGGATCTGCGTCCAGTCCTTGGCCTTCTGCACGAAGGTGGTCTTGTCCATCTCCTCGGGCACGAACACCGTGTCACCGGGCTCGACGCCGGTCTTGAGGATCGGCTCTTCCGACGAGAACCACGACGACGGCTTCTGCTGCGCGCTGATCACGCTGCCATTGGCGCGCACCACGAACAGGCTGGTGCGGTCCGCGCCTCGCGTCGGTCCGCCGGCCTGCTGCAGGTAGGACTCCAGCGTCCGGCTCTCGCCGTAGAGGAAGCTGCCGGCATTGAACACGCTGCCGAAGACGCCGACCGATGTCGGCCGGGACGGCACCTGCAGCCGGTCTCCGTCCTCGAGCGCGAGTTCCGGCAGCGCCTGCGTCCGGGGCTCCAGTTGCAGCACGACACGGCCCGTCGGCTTGAGCTTGCGCAACTGCTCGATGAAGCGGCTCGTGGCCTGGGTGCTGGCCTCCGCCGCGGCGGCTTCCTCGGCCGATGCCGTGCGCCGGGTGGCGTTGTACGTGGTCAGCTGTGTCTCCATGTCCCGCAGGGCGCGATCGAAGTTCTCCTGCTGTGTCTTGCGCACGCTCTCCCGGGCGAATGTCGTGCCGTAGACGTAGGCCTGGCCAGTCAGGCCGCCTGCGGCGGCCAGCGCATCGGCCAGCGTGCTGTTGGGCGGAAGGAC
The DNA here is from genome assembly GCF_038066575.1 of Pseudaquabacterium rugosum. Classification (NCBI taxonomy): domain Bacteria; kingdom Pseudomonadati; phylum Pseudomonadota; class Betaproteobacteria; order Burkholderiales; family Sphaerotilaceae; genus Pseudaquabacterium; species Pseudaquabacterium rugosum. The sequence continues at coordinate 395,761 of NZ_JBBUTF010000002.1, forward strand.
ATAGTCGCCAGGGCGAGCGACCTCGCCCTCGATGCGCACGCGCTTGTTCTGGCGTTCTGACGGCAGGGTCAGATCGGCCACGTTCAGCGCGCCGAGTACATCGCCGTTGATCGGCGTCTGGTCCAGCGCCGACGGCAGCGGCAGCTCGGCAATGCGTCCCTGGTTGCGGTCGCCGAAGCGGATCAGGCTGAGCCGGCTGGTGTCCGACACCGGGCTGAAACCGCCTGCCATGCGCAGCACGTCCGCGACACGTTCGCCGGCCTTGAGCTCGAAGATGGCTGCCCGGTTGACGCTGCCGATCAGCGCCACCTGGGTACCGACCGGTCCGACGTGGATCACGTCCTCGGCCTGCAGGAAGCGGTCGCCGATCCGGTTGCCGTTGACCAGCAGGTCATAGAGGTCGTACTGGCCGATCAGCGCGCCACCGCGGCGCAACTGGATCTGGCGGAAGCTGCCCGCCGCCGAAGGCCCTCCGGCCTGCATCAACGCCTGCATCAGCGTCGAGACCGCCCCGACCGACAGGGTGCCGGGCTGCTCGACGAAGCCGGTCACGTAGACGCGGATGGCCTTGAGCTGGCCCAGCGTGACGCTGACATTGAAATTGCGGAACACCTGCGCGACCCGGCGCGAGATCACCTCGGCGGCATCGGCCTGACGCACGCCGGCCAGCATCACCGGACCGACCCGCGGGATCTGCACCTGGCCGTTGCGGTCGAGCTGCAGACGCAGATCCGCATCGATCGATCCCCACAGACTGACGATGATCTCGTCACCGGGGCGCAGCGTGTAGTCCGGCAGCACCGGAGTTGCCGCTCGCGCGGTGTCGGCCGCATCGTGAAGGCGGTGCAGCAGCTCGCTGCCGAAGCGGCGCACCGGTTGGTCCTGGTTCAGGCGGCGGACGTAGACCTCGAAGTCGCTCGGTGCGACAGGTGGCGCTCCCATTGCAAGGCGCTGGCCGCTGATGTCCCGGTCGGACATCATCTGACCATCCGCCTTCCTGGTCGTACCCTCTTCGCCAACGGTCTGGCCCTGAGGCTGACGCAGCCGGATGGGGCCGCTGCCGGCCGCTGAAGTCTCCTGCGTCTGCGTCTGCGCTGTCGCAAGGACAGGCATCAGCAGCGCCAGCAGCAAGCCACGCAAGGTCGCGGACCGGGCCGCGCGGTGCGTCCACGGTCGGGCAAGGCAGAGGGTCATCTCGAGTGGGTCGGTGGGCGGGCGTCCTGCGGACGTCGCCTCGGGTGAACGGGGTGCCACGACGTCAAGCCGTGCGGGCGCATCGATGGCGTCGAGCATTCTAGAGACAGGATGTGGCGGCGCCTTGTCGTCGCACCGCAACGCGGGCGGCCTCTCCTCCGGTGTGTGCACGTGGCGCCGGAGCGGGTCACGAAGCCCGCGTGCCGGTCGCCATAGAATCCGGGCGATATGCTGATCGCATCCTTCGTCGCTCTTGTCGTGGCATGGCTTGTCGCCCGATTCGTGGTCCGCCGTGCCCGTGGGGGGGCGCTGCGGATGAACGATTTCGACCTGTCAGGCCCCCAGAAATTCCACTCGGTACCGGTGCCGCGCATCGGTGGCGTTGCGCTGGTGTCGGGAGTTCTTGTCGGTGTCGCGCTGGCTTGCTGGATGATCCAGCCCGTCGCGTGGCCTGCCGCCTTGTTGCTGGCCTGCGCAGTGCCCGCCTTCGCCTCAGGTCTGACGGAAGACTTCACCAAGACGCAGAGCCCGCGCCGTCGGCTGTTCTTCACCGCCGTGTCCGCCGCGCTGGCCTGTTGGGTGCTCGACGCGCGCATCACGCACAGCGATCTGCCGGTGCTGGACAGCCTGCTGGCCTGGACCGCGGGTTCCGTCGTGGTCACCCTGTTCGTCGTCGCCGGCGTGGCCAATTCGATGAACATCATCGACGGCTTCAATGGCCTCGCCTCGATGTGCGGCATGCTGATCCTGGCGGCCGTGGGCATCGTCGCGGCCCAGGTCGGCGATCGCACGGTGATGCTGGTGGCCTTGCTGGGCATCGCCGGTGCGGCCGGTTTCTTCTTCTGGAACTACCCGAAGGGTCGGATCTTCCTGGGTGATGGTGGCGCTTACTTCCTGGGTTTCTGGGTCGCGGAGTCCGCGATCCTGCTGCTGTGCCGCAACCCGCAGGTCTCGCCACTGTTCGCGTTGACGGTCTGCCTCTATCCGGTCTTCGAGACGGTGTTCTCGATGTACCGGCGCAAGCTGCGCGGTCTGCCCGTGGGCGCTCCGGACGGCATCCACCTGCATTCGCTGATCTACCGACGGCTGACCCGCTGGGCCGTCGGCCGTCGCAGCGCCTACTCGCAGGCGCGGCGCAATGCGATGACCTCGCCCTACCTGTGGCTGATGTGCGCGCTGGCGACCTTGCCGGCCGCGGTGTTCTGGGACAGCACACCGGCCTTGCTGGGCTGCATCGTCGCCTACGGTTTTGTCTATGCCGGCCTGTATTGGCGCATCGTGCGCTTCCGCGCACCGCGTTGGATGCGGCCGCGACGGGCGACGCCGCCGGTGTTCCAGGCTGAAACGGCGCCGATCGAATCGGGCTCCTTCGCCCGTCGCAGGGGTTGATCCGTCGCGGCGGTCCATCGCACGGCGCGCAGGGATGGCCGACGCGCGATAATCCGCGGTGATGACCGACCCCGCCACCTCCGCCGCGCCCGCGCCGGCCCCCGCCGCCGACGCGCCGCCCCAGCGCTTCGACACCCTCCCGCTCGACCCCAAGCTGCTGCGGGCCGTGGCCGATTCCGGCTACACGTCGATGACGCCGATCCAGGCCAAGGCCATTCCGGTGGTGCTGGCGGGCCATGACGTGATGGGCGCCGCCCAGACCGGCACCGGCAAGACCGCCGCGTTCTCGATCCCGCTGCTGCAGCGGATGATGAAGCACGAGAACGTCAGCATGAGCCCGGCGCGCCACCCGGTGCGTGCGCTGGTGCTGGCGCCCACGCGCGAACTGGCCGACCAGGTCGCCAACAACGTCAAGGCCTATGCCAAGCACACCGGGCTGCGCGCGGCCGTGGTGTTCGGTGGCGTCGACATGAAGCCGCAGACGGCCGAGCTGAAGAAGGGCGTCGAGATCCTGATCGCCACGCCGGGTCGTCTGCTCGATCACATCGAGGCCAAGAACTGCGTGCTCAACCAGGTCGAGTACGTGGTGCTCGACGAGGCCGACCGCATGCTGGACATCGGCTTCCTGCCCGATCTGCAGCGCATCCTCAGCTATCTGCCCAAGGGCCGGCCGGCCGGCCCGCGCCAGACGCTGCTGTTCTCGGCCACCTTCAGCCCCGAGATCAAGAAGCTGGCCTCCAGCTACCTGAACGAGCCGGTGCTGGTCGAGGTCGCGCGGCCGAACGCCACCGCCTCCACCGTCGAGCAGCGCTTCTTCCGCGTCGGCGAGGACGACAAGCGTCGCGTCGTGCGCCAGATCCTGCGCGAGCGGTCGATCTCCCAGGCCATCGTCTTCGTCAACAGCAAGCTCGGTTGCGCCCGGCTGGCGCGCAGCTTCGAGCGCGACGGCCTGCGCACCCAGGCCCTGCACGGTGACAAGAGCCAGGACGAGCGTCTGAAGGCCCTGGCCGCCTTCAAGGCCGGCGAGGTCGATCTGCTGGTGGCCACCGACGTGGCCGCGCGCGGTCTGGACATCGCCGATCTGCCGGCGGTCTTCAACTTCGACGTGCCGTTCAATGCCGAGGACTACGTGCACCGCATCGGCCGTACCGGTCGCGCGGGTGCTTCAGGCCTGGCGGTGACGCTGGTCGATGGCGATGACGCGCGTGATGCGCGTCTGGTCGCCGAGATCGAGAAGCTGATCAAGAAGACGATCGAGCCCGAGGCCTATGCGCTGGAGGACAGCCGTCCGCGCCGTGGCAGCTGGCGTGATGGCGAGCGCACCGAGCGCGCGGACCGCCCGGACGACCGCCCGCCCGTGGCGACCCCGCGGCCGGAGGGTGTCGCGGCGGAGGTCTCCGACGACGAGCGTCCGATGCGCCGTGAGGAGCGGGCCCGCTGGCGGGGGGATGACGAGGACCGTCGTCCGCGCCGGGCTGCGGTCGACGAGGGGCCGCGCCGTGCGCCCGCCGTCTCCAGCGATCCGTTCTTCAGCCAGCCCTACGAGCCTGTGGCCTCTCCGGATGCCCGGGCGGCCTGGGAGCAGAAGATGCCGGCCGCACCGGTGCCGCGTCCGGGCGCATCGCCCAACATCCGCAGCAAGCGCAAGGTGGCTTCGCTGTTGGGGGGCGGCCCCAAGGGCTGAGTGCCGGCGCCGCCAGCGGCGGCCAGGGCCGTCCGTGGGGCTGCGGCGGCGGGCGTCCGCGCTCCCAGGCGCGTGCCCGTCGAGGTGCTGGGCGCCTGCCGGATCTCAGTCCGCCAGCCAGCAGTACACCGTGGGCAGTCGGTTGGTCGGCAGGCCGCCCGGCAGCCGCCGCCAGTGGCCGACGCTGAGCGTGCGCACCTGCTGCTGGGTCAGCGTCAGGCCGCTGGCCACCGACAGCCGGGTCGTGGCTTGCATCTGCTGCACCAGGGCGCCGAGCAGCGCGTCGTTGCGGTAGGGCGTCTCGATCGCGATCTGGGTCTGTCGCTGCTGGCGCGACAGGGTCTCCAGTGCGCGGATGCGTGCGGCGCGCTCGGTCGCATCCTGCGGCAGGTAGCCGACGAAGGCGAAGCTCTGGCCGTTCAGGCCGCTGGCGGCCAGGGCCAGCAGCAGGCTGGTCGGCCCCGTGAACGGTACGACCTCGATGCCCGCTTCGTGTGCGGCCTGCACCAGGGCGGCACCGGGGTCGGCCACGGCCGGCAGGCCCGCTTCGGACAGCAGACCGATGTCGTGTCCGGCCCATGCCGGGGCCAGCAGGCCGTGCAATGGGTGCGCGGCCGGGGCGGCTCCGGGCGCCGTCGACCGGTCGGCCCCGCCTTGTCGGCCGGCGGGCATGCGGGGCGCGTTCTTGTCCTGGGTCGCGCGCGGTGCACGCGGCTCGGCCGCGCCGCCCTTGGCCGGGCGTGGCAGCTCGGTGATCGCGATCTGCTGCAGCGGGCGGGCCAGCGGCGTCAGCGCGTCGACCCGCTTGAGCAGGGCGCGCGCCGTCTTGGCGTTCTCCACCACCCAGTGGCCGAGGCCGGCCGCCGTGTCGATCACCTGTCGCGGCAGCACGTCGGTCAGCGGAGGCAGCGGCTCGCAGCCCAGGTCCAGCGTGTTCGGGATCAGCAGCAGGCGGCCACGGCGGCCGGCAGTCGCGGCGCCGTCGGCCGCGGACACGGTCGAGGTCGGGTCTGGGGGGAGGGTGGTCGGATCCGGTGGGGTCATCGGGCGGGTCTCCGGCGCTTCAGCGGGCGTGCTGCAGCACGTCCAGGCCCGCTGCGCGCAGCATCGCCGTCGTGCGGATCAGCGGCAGGCCGATCAACGCCGTCGGATCATCCGAGTCGATCGCCTCCAGCAGCGCGATGCCCAGCGTCTCGCACTTGGCGCTGCCGGCGCAGTCGTAGGGCTGTTCCAGGCGCAGGTAATGGTCGATCGACGCGTCGTCGAGTGCGCGGAACCGCACCCGCACCGGGGCCAGTGCGACCTCGGCATGGCCGGTGTCGGCGCGCACGACCGCCAGCGCGGTCTGGAACACCACGGTGCGCCCGCGCATCGCCTGCAGCTGGGTGATGGCGCGCTCGTGGGTGCCTGGCTTGCCGATGGGCTGGCCGTCGAGATCGGCCACCTGATCGGAGCCGATGACGATGGCCTGCGGGTGCAGCGCAGCCACGGCCCGCGCCTTGGCCAGGGCCAGGCGGCAGGCGAGGTCGGCCGGGGCCTCGCCCGGTTGCGGGGTCTCGTCGACCTCCGGGGAGACGGTGTCGAAGGGCACGCGCAGGCGGGCCAGCAGCTCGCGCCGGTAGCGTGAGGTCGAGCCCAGGATCAGGCGGGGCGGGGTCGCGGTCATGGCGGGATTGTCCCATCGGCGCGGTGTGCGTCCGGCAGGATGATCCGCGGGCCGCCGCGGCTGCCGGGCCGTGGTGGTGGCCCGTCCCCGCCCGTACACTCGCGCCCGAGATGAAACCGCGTCAACACGATCCCCTGCGCCTGGACATGGCGGCCCTGGCTGCTGATGGTGCCCACCTGGAGGGCGTCTGGCCGGGCGCCGAATTGAGTCGCCTGTCCGATTCCCAGACCTGTCCGGAGGATGGTGCGCTGGCCGCCGTGGCCTGGTCCGCGGCCGGCGAGCGGATGGCCGTGACGGGCGGTGATGCCGAGATCTGGCTGGATCTGCGGGCCTCGACCACCGCCTGGCTGCCCTGTCAGCGCTGCCTGCAGCCGATGGCTTGGCCGCTGCACGTCGATCGGCGTCTGCGCTTCGTGCGCACCGAGGCCGAGGCCGAGGCGCTGGACGCGGAGATCGAGGACGACGTGCTGTCGCTGGCCCGGGCGCTCGACCTGCGCGAGTTGGTCGAGGACGAGCTGTTGCTGGACCTGCCCCTGGTGCCGCGTCACGAGGGGGTCTGTCCGCGGCCATTGCCCGTGAATGACACGCTGGCCCTGCCTGAGGGCCTGGATGCCGAATCCGCCCTGGAGGCCGCCAACGACGCGGTCGCCGAGAAGCCGAATCCGTTCGCCGTGCTGGCACAGCTGCGCGTGCGCAAGGACGGCGATCCGGACGACGGCGTGTCCTGACGTGTCGTGGCGCCCCGGCGCCAGTCGTTCGAGCGGACATCTGTGTGCTCGGATCTGGTCGGCGCGCCCGCGGCCTGCTATACTGGCAGGCTTACCTTTTGCGCCCGGGCTGAGCTTTTTGCGGGGTCTCGCGTGGCGCGAAGCACCGTTGCAGCACGGTGGGCGTTGTTTCCGGGCTTTCCTGTCCCGGGCCTCGTCCGATCCGCGCCTCATCAGCTCATTCGGACCCTTACGGAGATCCATCATGGCCGTTCAGCAGAACAAGAAGTCGCCGTCCAAGCGCGGCATGCACCGCTCGCACAACGCTCTGGTCACCCCGGGCACCGCCGTCGAGCCGACCACCGGTGAAGTGCATCTGCGTCACCACATCAGCCCGACCGGCTTCTACCGCGGCCGCAAGGTCCTGAAGAGCAAGGCCGAGGCCTGATCTTCCGGAACGGGTCGGCGCCCTGCCGGCCCGCTGGCGCCGCCAGCGGCGTCCGTCGATCGGCGGACGATGGCGGATCGGGTCTGCGTGCATCTGGTTCCGGATGATCCGCGCAGGCCGTCTGACGCCCTGACTTGATGCAATCGTCCTCTACGCTGCAGCCGCTGACGCGCGTGCGTCTGTCAGTCGACTGCATGGGGGGTGACCACGGTCCGTCGGTCACGCTGCCGGCCTGTCGGCAGTTCCTCGACACCCATCCGCAGGCCGAGTTGCGCCTGGTCGGTCTGCCCGCGGCGCTCGCGCCGGCGGCGCAGTGGCCACGTTGCACGCTGGTCGAGGCCAGCGAGGTCGTCGCGATGGACGACCCGGTCGAGGTCGCGCTTCGCCGCAAGCGCGATTCGTCGATGCGGGTGGCCATCAGCCAGCTCAAGGCTGCAGCCGATGGTCACATCGCTGCGGATGCCTGCGTGTCCGCCGGCAACACCGGCGCGCTGATGGCGGTTTCCCGCTACGTGCTCAAGACCTTCGACGGCATCGATCGCCCGGCGATCGCCGCCTTGCTGCCCAATGCGCGCGGTGGCTTCACCAAGGTGCTCGATCTCGGCGCCAACGTCGATTGCACGGCCGAACACCTGCTGCAGTTCGCGGTCCTGGGCAGCGCCCTGGTCAGCGCGCTCGACGGGGTCGAGGAGCCGGCCGTCGGTCTGCTCAACATCGGCGAGGAGCAGATCAAGGGCAATGAGGTGATCAAGCGCGCGGGCGAGCTGCTGCGCGCCGCCCATGCCGCCGGCCGCCTCAACTTCCATGGCAACGTGGAAGGCAACGACATCTTCAAGGGCACGACCGAGCTCGTCGTCTGCGACGGCTTCGTCGGCAACGTGCTGCTCAAGACCAGCGAGGGTCTGGCCAGCATGATGGGCCAGTTCATCCGCCAGGAGTTCGAGCGCAACGCGCTGACGCGGTTGGCTGCGCTGGTCGCGCTGCCGGTTCTGCGCCAGTTCAAGTCGCGCGTCGATCACCGCCGCTACAGTGGCGGCGCGCTGCTGGGCCTGCGCGGACTGGTGTTCAAGGCCCACGGCGCGTCCGATGCCTACGCCTTCGAGCGTGCGATGGCGCGGGCGTATGATGCCGCGCGCAATCGGCTGCTGGACCGCGTGCACGATCGCGTCCGCGATACCCTGGCCGCCGCGCCGGCGACCTCCGCGGCCGTCGACGCGCCGCCCCAAGCTGCATGACCACCTCCGCCCCCCGTCACACCCGCATCGCCGGCACCGGCAGCCTGCTGCCCTCGCGCCGGCTGAGCAATGCCGATCTGGCCGCGCAGCTCGCCGAGCGCGGCATCGAGACCTCCGACGAGTGGATCGTCGAGCGCACCGGCATCCGGGCCCGCCATTTCGTCGATGACGGCGTCTTCGCCAGCGATCTGGCCGTCGGCGCCGCCCGCCACGCGATCGAGGCCGCCGGCTGCGCACCGTCGGACATCGACCTGATCATCTGCGCCACGTCCACGCCGGACATGGTGTTCCCGTCGACCGCCTGCATCGTCCAGCACAAGCTGGGCATCGCCGGCTGTCCGGCCTTCGACGTGCAGGCCGTGTGCTCGGGCTTCGTCTACGCGCTGACGGTGGCCGACGCGATGATCAAGGCCGGCACCGCGCGCCGTGCGCTGGTCATCGGTGCCGAGGTCTTCTCGCGGCTGCTGGATTTCAACGACCGCACCACCTGCGTGCTGTTCGGTGACGGCGCCGGCGCCGTGGTGCTGGAGGCCAGCGACACGCCCGGCATCCTGGCCACCGATCTGCATGCCGACGGTCGCCACGTGCCGATCCTGTGCGTGCCGGGCCATGTGAAGAATGGCCAGATCCTCGGCGATCCGCTGCTGAAGATGGATGGTCAGGCCGTGTTCAAGCTCGCCGTCGGCGTGCTGGAGCAGGCCGCCCGCGCGGTGCTGGAGAAGGCCGGCCGTACCGAGGCCGACATCGACTGGCTGATCCCGCACCAGGCCAACATCCGCATCATGCAGGGCACGGCCCGCAAGCTGAAGTTGCCGGCCGACAAGGTGGTCGTCACCGTGCACGAGCACGGCAACACCTCCGCCGCCTCGATCCCGCTGGCGCTGGACCACGCGGTGCGTGCCGGCCAGGTCCGGCGCGGCGACACGCTGATGCTCGAAGGCGTCGGTGGTGGCTTCACCTGGGGCGCCGTGCTGCTCGACTACTGATGCCGTGAGGCTGTGCCCGACAGCGCACCCGGTGGCTGTCCGTCGCGCTGCCGCGGGTCGCGTCCAGTCCGTGTCGCTGACCTGCACGGCACGCGGCCATCGGCACCTGAGGTGCGATCGTCCACGGCCGCATGACCCGAACGTTTTTGCAGATCCTGAGGATACCGAGATGACTTCCTTCGCCTTCGTCTTCCCTGGCCAGGGCTCGCAGGCCGTCGGCATGCTGGATGCCTGGGGCGATCACCCGGCCGTGCGTGCGACGCTCGACGAGGCGTCGCAGGCGCTGGGCGAGGACATCGGCGCGCTGATCGCCGCCGGTCCCAAGGACCAGCTCGACCTGACCACCAACACCCAGCCCGTGATGCTGACCGCCGGCATCGCCTGCTGGCGCGCCTGGCTGGCCGAGGGGGGTGCGCAGCCGGTGGCCGTCGCCGGCCATTCGCTGGGGGAGTACACCGCGCTGGTGGCCGCCGGCGCGCTGAGCCTGGCCGACGCGCTGCCGCTGGTGCGCCTGCGCGCCCAGGCCATGCAGCAGGCCGTGCCGGTGGGCGTCGGCGCGATGGCCGCCATCCTGGGCCTGGATGCCGAGGCCGTGCGCGCCGGCTGTGCCGAAGCCGCCGCCGCCAGCGGCGAGGTGGTCGAGGCCGTCAACTTCAACGACCCGAAGCAGATCGTGATCGCCGGCAGCAAGGCCGGGGTCGAGAAGGGCTGCGAGGTGCTCAAGGCCAAGGGTGCCAAGCGCGCGCTGTCGCTGCCGGTGTCGGCGCCGTTCCACTCCAGCCTGATGAAGCCGGCGGCCGACGTGCTGCGCGAGCGCCTGGCCACCGTGGCCATCGCCGCGCCGGCCATCGCCGTGGTCAACAACATCGATGTCGCGGTGCAGACCGAGGCCGATGCCATCCGTGACGCTCTCTACCGCCAGGCCTACGGTCCGGTGCGCTGGGTCGAGGTGGTGCAGGCCCTGCGCGCGCGCGGCGTCAGCCACATCATCGAATGCGGCCCGGGCAAGGTGCTGGCCGGCATGGTCAAGCGCATCGACGGCGAGGCCGTCAGCGCGACGCTGGCCGATCCCGCTTCCCTGGCCGAGATCAAGGCCCTGCTGGCCTGAATCGCGCAAGCTGCGCACCCTCACGGATCGAACATGAGCGAGAACATCCCGCAACAGGTCGCCCTGGTCACCGGCGCGACGCGCGGCATCGGCAAGGCGATCGCCGCCGCGCTGGCCGATGCCGGCTTCAAGGTCATCGGTACCGCCACCTCCGAGTCCGGCGCCGCCACCATCAGCGAGGCGCTGGCGGCCCGGGGCGGTCGCGGCATCGTGCTGAACGTCACCGACGGCGCGGCGCTCGATGCGGCGGTCGATGCCATCGTCAAGGCCGAGGGGGGTCTGCACGTGCTGGTCAACAACGCCGGCATCACGCGCGACGGCCTGTCGATGCGCATGAAGGATGACGACTGGGATGCGGTGCAGGACACCAACCTGAAGTCGGTCTTCCGTGCCTGCCGCGCGGTGATGCGGCCGATGATGAAGCAGCGCCACGGCCGCATCATCAACATCACCTCGGTGGTCGGGGCCTCGGGCAATGCCGGTCAGGCCAACTACGCGGCCGCCAAGGCCGGTGTGGCCGGCATGACCCGCGCGCTGGCGCGCGAGCTCGGTGGTCGCAACATCACCGTCAACTGCATCGCCCCGGGCTTCATCGCCACCGACATGACCGAGGTCCTGCCCGAGGCGCAGAAGCAGGCGCTGCTGGGCCAGATCCCGCTGGGCCGCCTGGGCACGCCGCAGGAGATCGCGCACGCGGTCGCCTTCCTGGCCAGCCCGCTGGCCGGCTATGTCACCGGTGCCGAGCTGCACGTCAACGGCGGCATGTACATGAGCTGAAACACCGTCCGCGCCGGCTGCAGCGGCAGGCCCCGAGCGGGCCGCCGACGGTCGCGCGACGCGCCGGTCCCACATGCCCGACCGGTCTGACGGACGGGGGGTGTCCAGAACGCCCTCCGGCCGCCGGTAGAATCCTGGGCTGGTTTGAGCATTTTTCACTCCCGGAGGAGTCATGAGCGATATCGAAGCACGCGTCAAGAAGATCATTGCCGAGCAACTTGGCGTGCCTGAGGCCGACGTCACCAACGAGAAGGCCTTCGTGGCCGACCTGGGCGCCGACTCGCTGGACACCGTCGAGCTGGTGATGGCCCTGGAAGACGAGTTCGGCATCGAGATCCCGGACGAAGAAGCCGAGAAGATCACCACCGTGCAGCTGGCGATCGACTACGCCGTCAAGAACTCGAAGGCCTGACCCCCAGGGTCCGGGTTCTTCCGCAAACCGTTCATCGACACATGTCTCGTCGTCGCGTCGTCATCACCGGCCTGGGGCTGGTCAGTCCCGTGGGCAACACGGTGGCCGAAGGCTGGGCCAATCTGCTGGCCGGCAAGTCGGGCATCGCCGCGGTCACCCGCTTCGATGCCTCGGGCCTGTCCGTGCGTTTCGCCGGTGAGGTCAAGGGCTTCAACATCGAGGACTACATCCCCGGCAAGGAAGCCCGCCACATGGACGCCTTCATCCATTACGGGATGGCGGCGGCGATCCAGGCGGTCCAGGACTCGGGTATCCCGACGAATGGCGCGCTGACCGAAGAGACGGCCGAGCGCATCGGCTGCCTGATCGGTTCGGGCATCGGCGGTCTGCCGATGATCGAGGGTACGCAGATCGAGTACGCCGCCCGTGGTGCGCGGCGCATCTCGCCGTTCTTCGTGCCGGCCTCGATCATCAACATGATCTCCGGCCATGTGTCGATCAAGTTCGGTTTCACCGGACCCAATCTGGCGGTGGTCACCGCCTGCACGACCGGCCTGCACGCCATCGGCCAGGCCGGTCGCCTGATCGAGTACGGCGATGCGGACGTGATGGTCTGCGGTGGCGCCGAGGGCACCGTCTCTCCGCTGGGCATGGGGGGCTTCGCGGCCGCCCGTGCACTGTCCACCCGCAATGACGATCCGGCCACCGCCTCGCGTCCCTGGGACAAGGACCGTGACGGCTTCGTGCTGGGCGAGGGCGCCGGCTGTGTCGTGCTCGAGGAATACGAGCACGCCAAGCGCCGGGGCGCGAAGATCTATGCCGAGCTCGCGGGCTTCGGCATGGGCGCGGACGCCTATCACATGACCGCGCCGAACGTCGACGGCCCGAAGCGCTCGATGTCCAATGCGCTGCGCAATGCCGGCATCAACGCCGACCAGGTCGACTACCTGAACGCGCACGGCACGTCGACGCCACTGGGTGACGTCAACGAGACCAACGCGATCAAGAAGGCCTTCGGCGACCATGCCAGGCGCCTGGTGGTCAACAGCACGAAGTCGATGACCGGCCACCTGCTGGGCGGCGCCGGCGGCATCGAGACGGTGTTCAGCGCGCTGGCCGTGCACCATCAGATCTCGCCGCCGACCATCAACATCTTCAACCAGGATCCCGAGTGCGACCTGGACTACTGCGCGAACACCGCGCGGGAGATGAAGATCGATGTCGCGGTGAAGAACAACTTCGGCTTCGGCGGCACCAACGGCACGCTCGTGCTGCGCCGCGTCTGAACGTCGGCGTGTCCCTTGCGGTCACCGCGGCCACCGTTCCCTTCGCACCTGCCGTGAGCCGCCCGCCGGCTCTGACGACGGTGCGGTTGCGGCTGCCGGTGGCCCGCGCCGAGCGGGCCGTGCTGGCTCTGGTCCACGCGGTGCTCGGCGCGGCTCTCGGGCGCTGGCTGGCCGATGCGCTGCGCCATGGTCCGTTCGACTGGTCCGCACCGGTGGTCCAGGGGCTGGAGACGGCCTGGCCCCTGCTGCCGGCCCTGGCCACGGTGGCCGGTCTCTGGATCGGCCTGCGCCAGAGCCGCGTGCTGCTGCCGCCGGCTGACGATGGCGCCTGGCTGATGCGCGACGCCGATGGCCAGTGGTCACTCGTGCCGGAGGCGGCCGTCGGATCCTGCACGGCATCGCCTCTGGTCGGCCTGCGGCCGGCCTGGGATCTGGGCGCGGCACTTCTGCTGCAGACCGCCGATCCGCGGCGCTGGCTGTGGTTGCGCCGTGGCGCGGCGGGCGAGGGGCCCTGGCATGCGCTGCGTCTGGCGCTGCGCGAGCCGGTGCCGGCCGCGGCGGCATCCATGGCGCCCGGCGGGGAGCAGCGATGACCGCCGTCGGCGAGGATGTCGACCGCGCCCTGGTCGAGCGCGCCCGGACCGGTGACCAGCGGGCTTTCGAGGCCCTGGTCGTCAAGTACCAGCGCCGCATCGAGCGGCTGATCGCGCGCATGGTGCGCGACGTCGATCTGGTGCAGGACATCGCCCAGGAATCCTTCATCCGGGCCTACCGCGCGCTGCCGCAGTTCCGCGGTGACAGCGCGTTCTACACCTGGCTCTACCGCATCGCGGTCAACACGGCCAAGAAGGCGCTGCTCGATCTCAAGCGCGATCCGATCGTGACCGAGTCCACCCTGGTCGGGGCATCGGACGACGACGATGAAACTTCGCGCCATGAACGTGACCTAACGGACGGCGAGACCCCCGAGGCGGTGTTGGCCAGCAAGGAGATCGCGCGCACCGTCAATGCCGCGATCGAGGCGCTGTCCGAGGACCTGCGGCAGGCGATCACGCTGCGCGAGATCGAGGGGTTGAGCTACGAGGAGATCGCGACGCTGATGAACTGTCCGATCGGCACCGTGCGTTCGCGGATCTTCCGCGCCCGCGAGTCGATCGCCCAGCGTCTGCGGCCCTTGCTCGACACCCGGGAGGGTGAGCGCTGGTAGCGCCGGGCGGACGTCGCACGGTGTCGGCGCGGGATGGATTCCGGAGGGTGTCGGCCGCAGGGCCGGACCCGCAGTTGCACGAGAGTTTCAAGGCAGATCATGGACCAGAGTCAGGATCGTTCGGATGAGGGCAGGGCGCGCGAGCGCCTGTCGGCCCTGCTGGATGGCGACAGCGCCGCGCTGGTCGCTCTGGGGCGTGCGCCACGCACGGCCGGTGTCGCGCCCACGGTGTTCGACGATGTCGTCGACAGCCGTGGTCTGGACGCCGACTGGCATCTCTATCACCTGATCGGTGACGTGATGCGTTCGGACGATCTGGCCAGCACGGCGGATCACGATCGGGCCTTTCTCCAGGGCTTCCGTCAGCGGATGGCGGCCGAGCCGGTCGTGCTGGCGCCGCTGGCCGCGGGCACGCTGGCCGATGCTGTCGGGTCGGCGCAGGTCGCTGATCTGCCGGTGGTCGCGCCGGTCGCCGCACACCAGGCCCGGGCGGCCGTCGCGCGCCGGCGGCGCTCCTGGCTGGTCGCGCCGGCAGCGGCGGCGGCCGGCTTCGTCGCCGTGGCCGGCATGGTGGTGATGCTGCGCGGCCAGGGCGCCGACGAGGCTCCGGCGTCGGCAGCGACGCTCGCGTCCGCCAGCCCGGCCTTGTCGTCGGCGGTCGTGCCTGCCTCGGTGGTCGTCGCGGCGGTGCCGGGTGCCAGCGGCGTGGTCACCGGGGCGATGCTGCGCGACAGCCGCATCGACCGCTACCTGTCGGCCCATCGCAAGGTTTCCAGTGGGGCCGCCGTCGCCTTGCCCGGCTCGACGCTGCGTCAGGTCGACGTCGTCGTCCAGGGTCAGCAGCCGTGAGGTTCGTCGAGGTGGTGCGCAGGCACGCCCCGGTGCGCGGTGTCGGTGCGGATGTCGCCGCCATGATGGCCGGTCTGTGGTGTCGTGCGGGGCGGCAGGGTGTGGCCCTGCTGCTGGCCTGTGCGGCGGGTCAGGTCGCCGCGGCCAGTGCCAGTCAACCGGCGGCGAGCGAGGCCGGGCGGCCGCAACAGGCCCGGGTGGCCGATGCCCTGGAGGCCGGCCAGTGGCTGCAGCGCATCCAGTCGGCCGCGGCCAGCCGCAGCTACCGCGGCACCCGCGTCGTCAGCAACGCGGCGGGTGGCGTGTCCAGCAGCCGTGTCACCCACCTGAGCGACGGTCACCAGCGTTACGAGCGGGTCGAGGGTCTGGACGGCAAGGCCCAGGTCCAGCTGCGGCTCAACGACCAGCTGATGTTCCTCAGTCCGGCCACCAAGGTCGTCGTGACGGAGCAGCGCGAGGCCGTGGCCAGTTTTCCCCGTCTGCCCGCCGCTGCCGGCCAGCGGGCGCTCGAGCACTACGAGCTGCGCAGCCTGGGCACCGACCGCATTGCCGGTCTGGAGGCCGATGTCCTGCTGCTCAAGCCGCGCGATGGCCTGCGGTTCGCCCAGCGCTGGTGGGCCGAGCGTGACAGCGGCCTGCTGCTGCGCATGGATCTGCTGGGGCCGCGCGGTGACGTGCTCGAAAGCTCCGCCTTCTCCGAGCTGACGCTGTTGCCACGGCCCAAGCCCGAGAGCGTGGGCAAGGCGCTGCGCGAGATCGAGGGCTGGCGTGTCGTGCGTCCGCCGCTGCAGCGTGTGCAGCTCGACGCGGAGGGCTGGCATCAGGTGCGTCCGGTGCGCGGGTTCCAGCTGATCGGTGCCTACCGCGGCGTGCTCGATCCGGAGTCGCCGCAGGCCGCGCAGATCCCGGTGCTGCAGGCGGTCTACAGCGACGGCCTGACGCATGTGTCGGTCTTCATCGAGGCCGCGGCCGCCACGCCGACCAAGGTCGTGCGCCAGCCGATGCGCACCATGCTGGGGGCCACGGCCACGGTGATGGTGCCGCACGGCGAGCACTGGATCACCGTCATCGGTGATGTGCCGCTCGAGACGGCGCTGCAGTTCGACGCCGGGCTCGAGCGCCGCCCCTGACTTCCCCGGCAGGCCGCACCCGCGGTGCACGGCCGCCTTCTCTCCGTTCCGCAGCCGACCGAGGTCCTTCCGATGCAGCGAGATCTGCCGACGTCCGTGCGCCCGGCGCGCGCTCCGCACCACCCCGCCCGGGCCTCCGCTCGCCCGGGAATGTCGTCCGCCTGGGCCGCCCTCCGGGGCGCCCGTCCCGTCCTGCTGGCCACGGCGCTCGGTGCGGCCCTGTCGTGCGGCGGCGCGGCCCTGCTGATGCTGCCGGCGCCGGTGCAGGCCGCATCGACCGCCGCCCGTGTCGAGCTGCCGGACTTCACCGAGCTGGTCGAGCGGGTCGGGCCGTCGGTGGTCAACATCCGCACCCTCGAGCGCGCAGCGTCGGGGGGCCGGGCCGGGCAGGCCGATCCGGGCATGGAGGAGTTCCTGCGCCGCTTCGGCATTCCCTTGCCGAACCCCAACGGCCGCGGCCAGAGCCCGCGCAATGGCGGCAGCGCCGAGGAGTCCGAGCCGCAGCAGCGGGGCGTCGGCTCCGGCTTCATCCTGAGCGCCGACGGCTACGTGATGACCAATGCCCACGTGGTCGACGGTGCCGACGAGTTGATCGTCACGCTGACCGACAAGCGCGAGTTCAAGGCCCGGGTGATCGGCGCCGACAAGCGCACCGACGTCGCGGTGGTCAAGATCGACGCCACCGGCCTGCCGACGGTGCGCATCGGCGACGTCGGCCGGCTCAAGGTCGGCGAATGGGTGATGGCCATCGGCTCGCCCTTCGGCCTCGACAACTCGGTGACCGCCGGCATCGTCAGTGCCAAGGCGCGCGACACCGGCGACTTCGTGCCCTTCATCCAGACCGACGTCGCGATCAATCCCGGCAACTCCGGCGGGCCGCTGATCAATCTGCGTGGCGAGGTCGTCGGCATCAACAGCCAGATCTACAGCCGCTCGGGCGGCTTCATGGGCATCTCCTTCGCGATCCCGATCGACGAGGCGGCCCGCGTGGCCGACCAGCTGCGCGCCAACGGCCGCGTGATCCGCGGCCGCATCGGCGTGGGCATCGCGCCGGTGACCAAGGACGTGGCCGAGTCCATCGGCCTGGGCAAGCCGGTGGGCGCGCTGGTCAACTCGGTGGAGGCGGGCGGACCGGCCGACAAGGCCGGGCTGGAGGCGGGCGACATCATCACCCGTGTCGATGGCCGCGCGGTCGAGCGCCACGGCGAGCTGCCGCGCCTGATCGGTGCACTCAAGCCCGGCATCCGCACGACATTGCAGGTCTTCCGCCGCGGCGGTTACCGCGACCTGACGGTGCAGGTGGCCGAGCTCGAACCCGAGTCGGGCCGCCGCGCCAGTGCCGCCGAATCCGCGCCGTCGGCGCCGGTGCGCGGCGCGCTCGGCCTGACCGTGACCGAGCTGCCCGAGCGTGAGCGCCGCGAACTCAAGATCAAGGGTGGCGTGCGCGTGGAGGCCGTCGACGGTGCGGCCGCCCGTGCCGGCCTGCGCGAGGGCGACATCCTGCTGGCGCTGGACAACGCGGAGATCAGCGATGTCCGCCAGTTCCAGCAGCTCGCGGCCAAGGCCGACAAGCAGCGCGCGGTCAGCGTGCTGGTGCGCCGCGGTGACTGGGTGAACTACCTCGTGATCCGCCCCCAGGGCCGTTGAGGCCGTCCCCCCGCGGCCCGACCCTGAAGGGCTTGGGGGGCTTGCCGGATGGCGCTTTTCGCTACAATGGGGGCCCAACAAGCAGTTGCCATCAGTTTTGTTGGAAGGCGCGTCTCCTCCTTGGACGTGCCTTTTTTTTGTGCTGCAGGCCCGGCAGCCGGCGCCGCCATCCGCGCCACGTCTGAACGATCCATGGACCACATCCGCAATTTTTCCATCATCGCCCACATCGACCACGGCAAGAGCACGTTGGCCGACCGACTGATCCAGCGTTGCGGGGGCCTGAGCGATCGCGAGATGGAGGCCCAGGTGCTTGACTCGATGGACATCGAGCGCGAGCGCGGCATCACCATCAAGGCCCAGACCGCCGCCCTGCAGTACAAGGCCAAGGACGGCAAGGTCTACAACCTGAACCTGATCGACACCCCCGGGCACGTCGACTTCAGCTACGAGGTCAGCCGCTCGCTGTCCGCCTGCGAGGGCGCGCTGCTGGTGGTCGATGCCTCGCAGGGCGTCGAGGCGCAGACGGTGGCCAACTGCTACACCGCGCTCGACCTCGGCGTCGAGGTGGTGCCGGTGCTCAACAAGATGGATCTGCCCTCGGCCGATCCGGACAATGCCAAGGCCGAGATCGAGGACGTGATCGGCATCGACGCGGCCGACGGCATCCCGTGCTCGGCCAAGACCGGCATGGGCATCGACGAGATCCTGGAAGCCGTCATCACCCGCATGCCGCCGCCCAAGGGCAATGCGGACGGCCCGCCGCGCGCGATGATCATCGACGCCTGGTTCGACAACTACGTCGGCGTCGTGATGCTGGTGCGCGTGGTCGATGGCCAGCTGCACAAGGGTGAGCGCATCCGCATGATGGCCACCAACGCCGTCTACGGCATCGAGCACCTGGGCGTGTTCACGCCCAAGAGCGAGAACCGCGACGGGCTCAAGGCCGGCGAGGTGGGCTTCATCATCTGCGGCATCAAGGAGCTGGCCGCGGCCAAGGTCGGCGACACCGTCACCGTCGAGAAGAAGACCCCGAACAACGCCGGCCCGGCCACCCAGGCGCTGCCCGGCTTCAAGGAGATCCAGCCGCAGGTCTTCGCCGGTCTCTATCCGACCGAGGCGTCCGAATACGACCAGTTGCGCGACGCGCTGGAAAAGCTCAGCCTCAACGACAGCTCGCTGCGCTTCGAGCCCGAGGTGTCGCAGGCGCTGGGCTTCGGCTTCCGCTGCGGCTTCCTCGGTCTGCTGCACATGGAGATCGTGCAGGAGCGCCTGGAGCGCGAGTTCGACCAGGATCTGGTCACCACCGCGCCCAGCGTCATCTACGAGGTGGAGCTCAACGACGGCACGGTGCTGCAGGTCGAGAACCCGTCGAAGATGCCGGACCCGGGCCGCATCCGCGAGATCCGCGAGCCCATCGTCACCGTGCACCTGTACATGCCGCAGGACTACGTCGGCGTCGTCATGACGCTGGCCAACCAGAAGCGCGGCGTGCAGCTGAACATGGCCTACCACGGCAAGCAGGTCATGCTGACCTACGAGATCCCGCTGGCCGAGATCGTGCTGGACTTCTTCGACAAGCTGAAGTCGGCCTCGCGCGGCTACGCGTCGATGGACTACGAGTTCAAGGAGTACCGCGCGGCCGACGTGGTCAAGGTCGACATCCTGATCAACGGCGAGAAGGTCGATCCGCTGGCCATGATCGTGCACCGCTCGCAGAGCCAGTACCGCGGCCGCGCGGTGGCCGCCAAGATGCGCGAACAGATCCCGCGCCAGATGTACGACGTGGCCATCCAGGCGGCCATCGGCGCCAACATCATCGCCCGGGAGAACATCAAGGCGCTGCGCAAGAACGTGCTGGCGAAGTGCTATGGTGGCGACATCACCCGCAAGCGCAAGCTGCTGGAAAAGCAGAAGGCCGGCAAGAAGCGCATGAAGCAGATCGGCTCCGTCGAGGTGCCGCAGGAAGCCTTCCTCGCGATCCTGCAGGTCGACGATTGATCCCCCGCGAGACGAAGACGTCGTGATCCCGATGATGAGTGGTTTGACCGCGCTGCTGTATGCCGCGCTCGCCGTCTATGGCGTGGGTTGGTGGCTCGGTCTGTGGATCGGCAACTTCTCGCTGCTGCTGTTCCTGTTGACGCTCGTCACCGCGCTGTTCTGGTTCGCCGAGCGCTGGCGCTTCGCGCCCGCCCGTCAGGCCGCAGCCGACCGTTTCGAGACCGAACAGGCCCAGCGCCGCACCGAGCTCCAGCGCCAGGGCATCGCCCAGGTCGATGGTCCGGATCTGGTCGCCACGCGTGAACGTCTGCTGGCCCAGCCCTGGTGGCTGGACTGGACGGCCGGGCTGTTCCCGGTGATCCTCGTCGTCTTCGTGCTGCGCTCGTTCCTGTTCGAGCCGTTCAAGATTCCGTCGGGTTCGATGATCCCGACGCTGCAGGTCGGCGACCTGATCCTCGTCAGCAAGTTCCACTACGGCGTGCGCCTGCCGGTGATCAACACCAAGATCATCGACAACCACGCGCCGGTGCGCGGCGACGTGATCGTCTTCCGCTACCCGCTGGACACCCGCATCGACTACATCAAGCGCATCGTCGGCCTGCCCGGCGACCAGGTCGAGTACCGTGGCCAGCGCCTGTTCCTCAATGGCCGCGAGGTGCCGGTGAAGTCGCTGGGCGACTACTACGACGAGGACAGCATGCGCATGGCGCCGCGCTACACCGAGCAGCTGACCGAGCGTGGCCACGACATCCTCGTCGAGCCGCAGCGGCCGTCGTTCTTCCGTCCGCTGGAGGGATTCGACCGCTTCCGTGACAACTGCCGCTACTCGGCCGAGGGGGTCGCGTGCACGGTGCCCGCCGGGCATTACTTCGTGATGGGCGACAACCGCGACAATTCCCAGGATTCCCGCTACTGGGGCTTCGTGCCGGAGAACAACATCGTCGGCCGGGCCTTCTTCGTGTGGATGAACTTCAGCAACCTCAAGCGGATCGGAGCGTTCCACTGAGGACGCCCGCACCGCGAGTCCGTCACCCCTCGTCACCGTGTCCGCCCCCACGTCCGTCCGTCGTTTTCCGCCGCGTCGCGGCCTCACGCTGATCGGCCTGCTCGGCTGGATGGTGGTCATCGGTTTCGCCGGCCTGATGGTGCTGCGGGTGGTGCCCTCGGTGCTGGAGTTCTACGCGATCCAGCACGTCGTCGACCGCATGGCCGCCGGCGAGATGGGCCGTACGGTTGCCGAGATGCGCGCCGGCTTCGACCGCCACCGCGACACCGACGTCACCATCACGACCTTGCGTGGCTCGGACCTGGACATCACCAAGGAAGACAACCAGGTGGTGGTCCGCTTCGCCTACGACAGCGAGATCGAGCTGGTCAAGCCGGTCTACCTGATGATCAAGTACGAGGGCCGCTCGAAGCCACGCTGACCGGTTCCGGTCCCGCTTCCTGCCGTCTTCACCCGCCATTCCCAACGGACACACCGCAACCGGACCGATCGACGATGGACGCCCGCCTCGAGGCCCTGCAGGCCCGTATCGGACACCGCTTCCGTGACGAGCGGATGCTCTCCCGTGCCCTGACCCACCGGTCCTGGGGCGCGGAGCACAACGAGCGACTGGAGTTTCTCGGTGACGCGGTGCTCGCGCTGGCCGTCTCGACCCTGCTCTACGAGCGCTTCCACGGTTCGGACGAGGGCGATCTGACCCGCGTGCGCGCCCACCTGGTGCGCGAGGACAGCCTGCACAAGGCCGCGCTGGTGCTGGGCCTGCCCGACACGCTGCGCCTGTCCGAGGGCGAGGCCCGTGGCGGCGGCGCGCAGCGGCCGTCGATCCTGGCGGATGCGGTCGAGGCCGTGATCGGCGCGATCTACCTCGATGGCGGGCTGGAGCCGGCGATGGCCCTGGTGCGTCGCCTGTTCGGCGAACTGATCACCAGCACCGACGCCGAAAGCTGGAGCAAGGACGCCAAGACCGAGCTCCAGGAGTGGCTGCAGGCGCGCCGTCTGCCGGTGCCCGCCTACCGCATCGTCGCCACCCGCGGCCAGGCCCACGCGCAGACCTTCGAGGTCGAATGCGCGGTCGCCACGCTGGGCATGGCCGAGGGCGGCGAGGGCCGCTCCCGCCGCACCGCCGAGCAGGAGGCCGCACGCCGCCTGCTGCAGAAGCTCAAGGCCAGCGATCGGCCGGGTGGCCCGCTGCGGGCCTGAGCGGCCGTTCGCCCCGCCGCCCGCGATCCGTCGCCGTTTTCTTTCGTCCTCGGTCACCGCCGGTCCTGCCGTGCGGGCCGACATGGCGGTCATCGCCTGATGGCGATCGGCCGCCGTCGGCGTTTCCGTTCTTCCGTCCATCCCGGGGCGTGCCGCGACCCGCGCGCCGCCGCCCCCGCAACGTTCCGTACCCGGCCATGAGCGACATCCACGACATTCCGCCGATTCCTCCCGTGCCCGAGGGCGCGCTCGGTGCAGCCGACGGCGACTGGGACGGGGAGACGCCCCAGCGCTGCGGCCTGGTGGCCATCGTCGGCCGCCCCAACGTCGGCAAGAGCACGCTGATGAACGCGCTGGTCGGCCAGAAGATCAGCATCACCTCGCGCAAGGCGCAGACCACGCGCCACCGCATCACCGGCGTGCGCACGCTGGATGCCAACCAGTTCGTCTTCGTCGACACGCCGGGCTTCCAGACGCGCGAGATCCGCGGCCGCGGTGCGCTCAACCGCAACCTCAACCGCACGGTGCAGTCGACGCTGGGCGACGTGGACCTGGTGCTGTTCCTGGTCGAGGCCGGCCGCTTCAGCCGTGAGGACGAACAGGTGATGCAGCTGCTGCATCCGGACACGCCGGCCATCCTGGTGGCCAACAAGCTCGATGCCGTGCAGCGCCGCACCGACATCCTGCCCTGGCTGCAGCAGATGCAGCAGCGCTTCCCCTTCGCCGAGTTCGTCCCCATGTCGGCGACCAAGGACAAGGAGGTCGAGCGCCTGTTCAACATCGTCGCGCCCTATCTGCCCGAGCAGCCGTGGATGTACGAGCCCGACGCGCTGACCGACCGCAGCGACCGTTTCCTGGCCGCCGAGCTGATCCGCGAGAAGCTGTTCCGTCTGACCGGTGACGAGCTGCCCTACAGCTCGACGGTGGTGATCGACAAGTTCGAGGAAGAGGGCGGGGCCGACGCGACCGCCGACGCCGCCGACGCCGCGGCCGCTCCGGCGGCGGCGCCGCGCCGACCGCTCTACCGCGTGGCCGCGACCATCATCGTCGAGCGCGATGCCCACAAGGGCATGGTCATCGGCGACGGCGGCGAGCGCCTCAAGCGCATCGGCAGCGAGGCGCGCCAGGAGCTGGAGCGCCTGACCGGTGCCAAGGTCTTCCTCGAACTGTGGGTCAAGGTGCGTTCGGGCTGGGCCGACAGCGAGGAGCATCTGCGCTCCTACGGCTACGAATGAGCGGGCGCGCGGCCGCTGGCCGGCGGTGCCGCCGCCCATGAGCCGCGGCCTGGGCGAGCCGGCCTTCGTCCTGCACCAGTGGGACTGGAGCGAGACCAGCCTGGTGCTGGACCTCTGGACCCGTGGCCAGGGCCGTCTGGCCGTGGTCGCCAAGGGGGCCAAGCGGCCGTATTCGCAGCTGCGGCCGGTGCTGCTGCCGTTCCAGCCGCTGTCGGTGCAGCTGACGCGGCCCAAGCGCGATGACACCGCCGGCGACATCCAGACCCTGCGCCAGGCCGAGTACGCCGGCGGCTGTCCGGTGCTGCCCACCCCCCGGCTGATGGCCGGCTTCTACGTCAACGAGCTGCTGATCAAGCTGTTGCCGCGCGGCGAGGCCCAGCCGGGGCTGTTCGACGCCTATGCCGCCACGCTGCAGGCGCTGGCCACCGAGGACGACGAGCAGGCGGCCCTGCGCGCCTTCGAACTGCTGCTGCTGCGCACCGTGGGCCTGCTGCCCGAGCTCGACCGTGACGGCGTGACGCTGCAGCGTCTGGCGCCCGAGGCCGCCGTGCTGCTGCGGGCCGACAGCGGGGCGCTGGCGCTCGACCTGCGCGGTCGGCCGGACGCCGCCGCCGGCAGCCAGGTGCTGTCCGGGGTGCTGTGTCAGGCGCTCGAAGGGGCGCTGGCCATGCGCGTGGCGGCGGATGCCGTGGTCGCCCTGCGCCTGCTGTGCGCGACGGCGCTGCCGGCGCTGCGCACGCAGCTGCGCCCCTTGCTTGACTATCATCTGGGCGCCCCGGGCCTGCGCACGCGCGAATTGCTGCGCGCGCTGCACCGGCTGCAGGCCACGGCGGTGGCGCGTGGGCCGATGTCGCAGACGCCCTCCGCCAGCGCCCCGCTTCCTCCTTGAACTGACCGACCGATGAACCCGCTCGTCGCCCCTGAAGCCACCGCCCACGGCCATCCGCTGCACACCGCGCTGTCGGTCAACGTCAACAAGATCGCGCTGCTGCGCAACACCCGCCACCTGGGCATTCCGGACGTGGTGCGGCTGTCGCGCCTGGCGCTGGAGGCCGGCGCCCAGGGCATCACCGTCCATCCGCGGCCCGACGAGCGCCACATCCGTGCCCACGACGTGCACGATCTGGCCGAGCTGATGGCGCAGTGGCCGCAGGCCGAGTTCAACATCGAGGGCAACCCCTTCCACAACCTGATGGACTTCGCCCGCGCGCTGGCCGCCCGGGGCCTGCCGCACCAGCTGACCTTCGTGCCCGACAGCGTCGAGCAGTTCACCAGCGACCACGGCTGGCGTTTCCCGCAGGACGCCGAGCGCCTGCGGCCGGTGATCGACGAGGCGCGGGCGCTCGGCATCCGCGTCAGCCTGTTCATGGATCCGGCGCCGGAGATGATGGCCGCCGCACGCGCCATCGGTGCCGACCGCGTCGAGCTCTACACCGAGGGCTATGCGAGCGCCCACGGCACACCGCGTCAGGCCGAGGTGCTGGCGCGCTACACCGCGGCCGCGCAGGCGGCGCTGGCCGCCGGCCTGGGCCTGAACGCCGGCCATGACCTGAACCGCGACAACCTGACCGACTTCCTGCGCGGCGTGCCCGGCGTGCAGGAGGTGTCGATCGGCCATGCGCTGGTGGCCGATGCGCTGGAGCTGGGCCTGGGCGAGACGGTGCGCGACTACCTGCGCTGCATCCGCCGCGCCTACGCGGCCGCGGCCTGACCGGACGGACCGGACGTGTGCCCTGAACCTGTGGCGGTCGGCCCGGCCCTGGATCCTGCCGCCCGCCCCGCCGGGCCAACCTGCCTGAGCGCCCCGTGATCCACGGCATCGGCACCGACATCCTGGAGCTGCGCCGCCTGCGCGAGACGCTGGCGCGCCGCGGCGAGCGCTTCGCCGAAAAGGTGCTGGGCGACGAGGAGCTGGCCGTCTGGCGCGCCCGCGGCGCCCGCTCCGAGGTGCGCGGCCTGGCCTTCCTGGCCACGCGCTTCTGCGCCAAGGAGGCCTTCTCCAAGGCCATCGGCCTGGGCATCCGGCAGCCGATGAGCTGGCGCGCCTGCCAGACGCTGAACCTGGCCAGTGGCCAGCCGGTGATCCGCCTGTCGGGCGTGCTGGCCGAGTGGTTCGCCGCACGCGGGCTCAGCGCCCACGTCACCGTCACCGACGAGGTCGAGTACGCGGCGGCCTTCGTCGTCGTCGAGTGCCGGTCGACGGGTGCGGATCTGCCGGCGGGTGCGTTGGCCGGTGTGCTCGCCGGTGCGCCGTCCACGTTGGCCGCACCGTCGCCGGGCCGCACGGCCGACCCGATCGCCTTCCCGCCGGCGCTGCCGGCCTCCTTCGACCCGTCCTCCGTCCGATGAGCGCAGACCTGCTTCCGATCAGCCCCGTCGTCCTCGACATCGCCGGCACCACGCTGGAGGCCGCCGATCGCCGTCGCCTGGCCCATCCGCTGGTCGGCGGGCTGATCCTGTTCGGCCGCAACTGGGAGAGCCGCGCGCAGCTGACCGCGCTGACGGCCGAGGCCAAGGCGATCCGGCCCGATCTGCTGGTGTGCGTCGACCACGAGGGCGGCCGCGTGCAGCGCTTCCGCCGCGATGGCTTCACCCACCTCAGCCCGATGCGGGCGCTGGGCGAGCGTTGGATGGACGACGCGCTGGCCGCCACCGACGCGGCCACCGCCACCGGCTACGTGCTGGCGTCCGAACTGCGGGCCTGCGGCGTGGACCTGAGCTTCACGCCGGTGCTCGATCTCGACCACGGCCCCAGCACCGTGATCGGCGACCGCGCCTTCCACCGCGATCCGCGCGTGGTCACGATGCTGGCCAAGAGCCTGATGCACGGCCTGCTGCAGGCCGGCATGGCCCATTGCGGCAAGCACTTCCCCGGTCATGGCTTCATCGCCGCCGACAGCCATGTGGCGATGCCGGTGGACCGCCGCGGCCTCAAGGCCATCCTGGGTGACGACGCGCAGCCCTATGCCTGGCTGTCGAGCACGCTCAGCGCGGTGATGCCGGCCCATGTCGTGTATCCCAAGGTCGACCGTCAGCCGGCCGGCTTCTCGGCCAAGTGGCTGCAGGACATCCTGCGTCGCCGGTTGGGCTTCCACGGCGCCATCGTCAGCGACGACCTGAGCATGCAGGGCGCACGCGCGGCCGGCGGCCTGGGCGCGGCGGCGCTGGCCGCGCTGACGGCCGGCTGCGACCTGATCCTGGCCTGCAACCAGAGCCCGATCGACGGCGGCGCGCCGCTCGACGCGCTGCTGCAGGAGCTGGAGGCCGCCCAGCGCGACGGCCGCTGGCAGCCGCATCCCGACAGCGCGGCGCGGCGCATCGATCTGCTGCCCAGCAGCCCGCCGCTGACCTGGGACGAGCTGATGCACCAGCCGGCCTACCAGCATGCGCTGGGCCGGCTGATCTGAGCCGAGCCGAGGTCGCGGCGGCCGGCCTCGGGGCCGGGCCTAGACCGGAAACTGCGTGGTCGAGAAGACCTCCTTCAGCGCGATGAAGCTGCGGATCTGCCGTACCCCGGGCAGTTGCAGCAGCTGCTCCGCGTGCAGGCGGTTGAAGCTGTCGTTGTCGCGCGTGCGCAGCAGCATGAAGTAGTCGAACTCGCCGCTGACGACGTGGCACTCCATGCAGCCGGTCACGCGCTGCGCCGCCTGCTCGAAGGCGGCGAAGGAGTCCGGCGTCGAGCGGTCGAGCACCACGCCGATCAGCACCAGCAGCCCGGCCTCCAGCGTGCGCGGGTTCAGCAGCGCGACGATGTCGCGGATGTGGCCCTGCGCCTTCAGCCGCTCGACCCGCCGCAGACAGGCCGGCGGGCTCAGGTGGACCTGCGCGGCCAGCGCCACGTTCGAGACCGAGGCATCGCGCTGCAGCGCCCGCAGGATGGCGCGGTCGGTGCGGTCCAGGGTGCCGGGCGCGGCCTCGGCCTCGGCCTCACGCGCCTTCGAGGGTGAACGAACTCTTGTTGCGCACATCAGCTTTTTCAAGCAATGGATCGCCGATGGATCGGATTTGGCTGGCGATCGGTGTCGTGGATGGGGCTGACTTTGCAACCCTGTGTCGTGACCTTGTTTCTAGCATGACAGGCACCGTTTCCACCCTCGACTGCCCTGCAGCACCCGCCATGAATCTCGCCAAGTTCCCCCGCCATCCGCTGACCTTCGGCCCGTCGCCGGTGCAGCCGCTCAAGCGCCTGTCCGCCCATCTGGGCGGCAAGGTCGAGCTCTGGGCCAAGCGCGAGGACTGCAACAGCGGTCTGGCCTTCGGCGGCAACAAGACCCGCAAGCTCGAATACCTGATCCCCGAGGCGATCGCCGAGGGCTGCGACACCCTGGTGTCGATCGGTGGCATCCAGAGCAACCAGACGCGCCAGGTCGCGGCCGTGGCCGCCCATCTGGGCATGAAGTGCGTGCTGGTGCAGGAGAACTGGGTCAACTACAGCGACGCCGTCTACGACCGCGTCGGCAACATCCAGCTCTCGCGCATCATGGGCGCCGACGTGCGCCTGGACGCGGCCGGCTTCGACATCGGCATCCGCCCGAGCTGGGAGAAGGCGATGGCCGAGGTCCGCGAGGCCGGCGGCAAGCCCTTCCCGATCCCGGCCGGCTGCTCCGAGCACCGCCTGGGCGGCCTGGGCTTCGTCGGCTTCGCCGAGGAGGTGCGGGCGCAGGAGGCCGAGCTGGGCTTCCAGTTCGACTACATCGTCGTCTGCTCGGTCACCGGCAGCACCCAGGCCGGCATGGTGGTGGGCTTCGCCGCCGACGGCCGTGCCGACCGCGTGATCGGCATCGACGCCTCGGCCACGCCGGAGAAGACCCATGCGCAGATCCTGCGCATCGCGCAGAACACCGCGCGTCTGGTCGACCTGGGCCGCGAGATCACTGCCGCCGACGTGGTGCTGGACACCCGCTACGGCGGCCCCGAGTACGGCCTGCCCAGCGAGGACACGCTGGAGGCGATCCGCCTGTGCGCGCAGCAGGAAGGCATGCTCACCGACCCGGTCTACGAGGGCAAGTCCATGCAGGGCATGATCGACAAGGTGCGCCGCGGCGAATTCCCCGAGGGCTCGCGCGTGCTGTACGC
The DNA here is from genome assembly GCF_038066575.1 of Pseudaquabacterium rugosum. NCBI lineage: Bacteria > Pseudomonadati > Pseudomonadota > Betaproteobacteria > Burkholderiales > Sphaerotilaceae > Pseudaquabacterium > Pseudaquabacterium rugosum. The sequence goes on from NZ_JBBUTF010000002.1 coordinate 424,004, forward strand.
CCACCTGGGCGGCGTGCCGGCGCTCAATGCCTACAGCTTCCTGTTCCGCAACGGCTGAGACCGCGGCGCGACACGGCGCGGCCCGTCACGGCCGTGCCGGAAATGAGGACGGGGCCCCGCGGGGCCCCGTCTTGCGTCCGGCGTCTGCCGGAGCGCTGCAGCCGGGCCCGTGCGGACCCGGCGTGTCGGCCGTCAGGCCGTCGGTGCGTCGGCGGTCGCTGCGCGGTCGAACGGCAGTTGCACGGCCGACAGGTCCTTGCGGGTCTCGACCAGCACCAGCGGGCCTTCGTCGACGACGACCGCGGGCTTGCGCTCGCGCGGCACATGGACCGGCTTGGGCTCGGCCGCGATCGCGGCCTGGACGGCCTGGATCCGCTCGGCGTCGGAGTTGACCCAGTTCAGACCGGCGGCGCGGGCCAGTTCGGCCAGCTCGTCCAGCGGCAGCGCGTAGGCGGTGACCGCCGGCAGGGCCGGAGCGGCGGCCTCGGCGGCCGGCGGCACGGCGCGGATGGCGGTCGTGGCTGCCGCGGGTGCAGCGACGGCTTCGACCTCGGCTTCGCGCGTCGGCTCGGCCGTGCCGGTCGGCGCGGCGTCGGTCGCGATGGCGGTGTCGCTCACGGCGTCGGCCGTGGCCGGCACGGTGCCGTCGACGGCGGCGGTGGCCGCCTCGTCGGCACGGGCCTCGCCGGTCTCGCCGTCACGGCGCTCGCCACGGCGCGGCCGCTGGCGGTCACGGCGGCGGCGGCCACCGTCACGGCCTTCGCCGGTCTCACCGGCATCGGCGCCTTCGGCCGCGTCTGCCCGGTCCGCACGGTCGGCGCGTTCGGCCACTGCTTCGGCGGCGCCCGGTGCGGCGTCCACGGTGCCGTCGACCAGGCCGTCGGCGTTCGCGCCGGCCTCGACGCTGCCGTCCTCACGGCGACCGCGGCCGCCACGGCGGCGGCGGCGGCGGGCGTCCTCGCCCTGGCCGTCGGCGGACAGCTCACCCGCCGGGGCCGCGGCCAGGCCCAGGGCCTCGGCCGGCAGCTCCTGCGACTGCGACTGCAGCTGCACCTCGTCCTGGCGGCGCTCGCCACGCGGACCCCGGCGCTGGCCGTCGGCCTCGCCGTCACGGCGCGGACGGTCCTGACGCTCCGGGCGGCCGGCGTCGCGGCTGCCTTCGGCGCGCGGCGGACGGTCACCGCGTTCGGCGCGCTCACCCCGGTCGGCGCGGTCGCCACGGCGCGGACGGTCACCGCGCTCGCCGCGATCGCCACGCCGCTCGTTGCGGCGGCCGTCGCGGGCCGGGCGCTCACCGGTGGCCGCGCCGGCCTCGGCGGACGGCGCCTCGCCCGGGGCGGACACGGCGGCCGGTGCCGCCGTCGGCTCCGCCACCGGAGCGCCACCGAACAGCTTGCGGATCCAGCCGAAGAAGCCCTTGCCCGCGGGCGCGGCCGGCTGCGGCCAGGCGGCCGGTGCCGGGGTCTGCGTGCGCACCGGCTCGGCGGCCGGCGGCTCGATGGCCAGCGGCTGGGCCGCTGCCGCCGGACCCTGGGCCGGCGCGGTGGCGGCCGCACGCGGCGGCGTCACCGGGGCCGGCTGATCGGGCAGCACGCCCTTGATCATCGGCTCCTGCTTGGGCTTGGCCTTCTCGCGACGCGTGATGCCGACCTCGTCCTCCGGCTCCTCGATCATCGTGTAGCTGGCCTGCAGGCTCTCCAGACGCGGATCGTCGTGGCGCAGTCGCTCCAGCTTGTAGTTCGGCGTCTCGATGTGCTTGTTGGGCACCAGCAGCACGGTGCAACGCTGCTTGAGCTCGATCTTGGTGATCTCGGCCCGCTTCTCGTTGAGCAGGAAGGACGTCACCTCGACCGGCACCTGCACGTGCACGGCGGCCGTGTTGTCCTTCATCGACTCCTCCTGGATGATCCGCAGGATTTGGAGGGCCGAGGACTCGGTGTCACGGATGTGGCCGGTGCCGTTGCAGCGCGGGCAGGTGATGTGGCTGCCTTCGGTCAGCGCCGGGCGCAGGCGCTGGCGCGAGAGCTCCAGCAGACCGAACTTGCTGATCGGCGCGAACTGCACGCGGGCGCGGTCCTGGCGCATCGCGTCGCGCAGGCGCTGCTCGACCTCGCGGCGGTTCTTCGACTCCTCCATGTCGATGAAGTCGATGACGATCAGGCCGCCCAGGTCGCGCAGACGCATCTGGCGCGCGATCTCGTCGGCGGCTTCGAGGTTGGTGCGGGTCGCGGTCTCCTCGATGTCGCCGCCACGGGTGGCGCGCGCCGAGTTGACGTCGATCGACACCAGCGCTTCGGTGTGGTCGATCACGATCGCGCCGCCCGAGGGCAGGTTGACGGTGCGGCTGTGCGCCGTCTCGATCTGGTGCTCGATCTGGAAGCGGCTGAACAGCGCCGCGTCGTCGCGGTAGCGCTTCACACGCGAGGCCGTGTCCGGCATCACGTGGTTCATGAACTGGTGGGCCTGCTCGAAGATGTCGTCGGTGTCGATCAGGATCTCGCCGATGTCCGCGCTGAAGTAGTCGCGGATCGCGCGGATGACCAGGCTCGATTCCTGATAGATCAGGAAGGCACCCTTGCCCGACTTGCTGGCGCCGTCGATCGCGTCCCAGAGCTTGAGCAGGTAGTTCAGGTCCCACTGCAGCTCGGGCGCCGAGCGACCGATGCCCGCGGTGCGGGCGATCAGGCTCATGCCCTTCGGATACTCGAGCTGGTCGAGGTTCTCCTTGAGCTCCTCGCGCTGCTCGCCCTCGATGCGGCGGCTGACGCCACCGCCACGCGGGTTGTTGGGCATCAGCACCAGGTAGCGCCCGGCCAGGCTGATGAAGGTGGTCAGCGCCGCGCCCTTGTTGCCGCGCTCTTCCTTCTCGACCTGGACCAGCAGCTCCTGGCCTTCCTTGATCGCTTCCTTGATGGTGGCGTTCTTGAGCTCGACGCCGTCACGGAAGTACTGGCGCGAGATCTCCTTGAACGGCAGGAAGCCGTGGCGGTCCTCGCCGTAATCGACGAAGCAGGCTTCCAGCGAGGGCTCGACGCGGGTGACGACGGCCTTGTAGATGTTGCCCTTGCGCTGTTCGCGCCCTTCGATCTCGGTCTCGAAGTCGAGCAGCTTCTGGCCGTCGACGATCGCCAGCCGCCGCTCTTCAGGCTGCGTGGCGTTGATCAGCATCCGTTTCATGTGCACTCCAGCAAGGCCCGCCACGAGATGCGCGCGGCGGGCGCTCAGGCGATCACCGGTCCTGGCCGCGGGCGGTCAGGGCAGGCGATCCATGCGATGCACGAGCAACGTGTCGTCTGGCCGGAGAAGGAATCGCCCTGGACTGCGGAGAGATCGAACGGCGCGCTCAGGCGGAGCCGTGTCGGGGTGCAGCGGGGCAGCGTGCATGCAGGTCCGGTGGGCAGGCGGTGCCGTGGCGCGGTCCTCCGATGGCCGATGGTGCGGCGCCCCGGGGGCGGCACGGCGGCTCGATGTCCGGACGCAGCACGGCGGCGCAGAGCGCGGCCGGCTGCGTACAGCGGACGGAACGGGGAGGACGGGACGACATGCGAACCCTGGACTTGCATGCGGACGACAGACCGCGGGCGATCTGCCGTCCATGACCTTTTTCGGATTCCCGCAATCGGGAAGGCTGAGACGGTACGTCGGCTCTTCCGTCCACGCCGCCCGGCCGCCGGTCCACCTGTGGGTGCCGGCCTGCCGCGCAGGGCGTGGGCGTCGCATCAACGCTTGTAGACACGCCAACTTCGGCGTGCCACCACCATAGTTCCGCGAGTGCTCGGGGTAAACTCTGAAAAATCAAGCACTTACGGCCCAATCGTGGCGAGCCGCATTATAAGCGTCAAAGCACCCCCCTCCGGCCGGTCATCGCGCCGTCATGGCAGCCCGGCCAGCGGCGCACCGGCAGGCCCGGCCGCACGGGCTCCCGCGCGGCCGCCGGGCCGTCCCCAACGCCCGGATTCGACGGCTGCGCGGCCGCTGGACGTGGCCGCCCGGAAGCTGGGTCAGCCGCCGGGGCCGAGGCCCGGTCAGCCACCGGCCCCGGCGCCCGCGGCCCCGGCCGTGCAGCTGCTGGTCGTCGATGAGGCCGGCGAAGGCCAGCGCCTGGACAACTTCCTGCTGCGCGTGCTCAAGGGCGTGCCCAAGACGCACGTCTACCGCGTGATCCGCTCGGGCGAGGTGCGTGTCAACAAGGGCCGGGCCCAGGCCGACACCCGGCTGGCCATCGGCGACGTGGTGCGCGTGCCGCCGGTGCGCGTGGCCAGCCGCGCGGCCGGTGAGGGCGATGGCGGTGCGGCCGACCCGGCCGTGGCCACGCCGCCGCGCGAGTTCCCGGTGCTGTTCGAGGACGAGCATCTGCTGGCCATCGACAAGCCCTCGGGCACCGCGGTGCACGGCGGCTCGGGCGTGGCCTTCGGCGTCATCGAGCAGCTGCGGCGCGCGCGGCCGCAGGCGAAGTTCCTGGAGCTGGTGCACCGCATCGACCGCGAGACCTCGGGCATCCTGCTGCTGGCCAAGAAGCGCAGTGCGCTGACGGCGCTGCAGGAGCAGTTCCGCGCCCGCGACACGGGCAAGACCTATGCTGCGCTGGTGGCGGGCCATTGGCCGGACAAGCTCAAGGTGATCGACGTCGCGCTCAAGCGCACGCTGGACGCCCGCGGCGAGCGCCACGTGGTGCCGGTGGCCGCCGATGATCCGGATGGCCAGCGCGCGATCAGCCTGGTGCGCGTGGCGCAGCGTTTCGACGGTTGGACGCTGCTGGACGTGACGATCAAGACCGGCCGCACGCACCAGATCCGCGTCCATCTGTCGCAGGCCGGTCATCCGATCGTCGGCGATCCGAAGTACGGTGACTTCGCCCGCAACAAGGCGCTGGCCCGCGGCGAGACGCTGGCCGGCCACCGCTTCGAGCGCATGTTCCTGCACGCCCGCCGCCTGGCCTTCGACCATCCGGCCAGCGGCGCGCGGGTGGAACTTGTCGGCCCGCTGCCGGACGAATGCACTGCGCTGCTGCAGCGGCTGCCGGCGCCGGCCGATCCGGCCGCGCCATCGACTGCCAGGACTCCGGACCGATGAACCACCCGCGCCCCCGCCGCTACGACCTGATCGCCTTCGACTGGGACGGCACGCTGTTCGATTCCACCGCGCTGATCGTGCGCGCGATCCGTGCGGCCTTCGCCGATGTCGGCGCGCCGGTGCCCGAGCCCGCGGTCGCCGCCGAGGTCATCGGCCTGTCGCTGCCGGTGGCGCTGGCGCGGGCGATGCCGGGCCTGGAGCCGGCGCTCTACGAGCGCGTGGCCCAGCGCTACCGCCACCACTGGTTCGCCAGCCAGCACGAGGTGGTGCTGTTCGACGGCGTGGCCGAGCTGCTGCAGGCGCTCAAGGCGCGCAACTTCTGGCTGGCCGTGGCCACCGGCAAGAGCCGCCGCGGGCTGGACGAGGCGCTGCACAGCGTCGGCCTGACCCCGGTCTTCGACGCCACCCGTACCGCCGACGAGACCGCCAGCAAGCCCCATCCGCGGATGCTGCAGGAGCTGATGCGCGAGTTCGGCACCGAGCCGGAGCGCACGCTGATGATCGGCGATACCACCCACGACCTGCAGCTGGCGGCCAATGCCGGTTGCGACGCGCTGGCCGTCAGTTACGGCGCACACGAGGTCGCGTCCTTCGAGGGTCATGCACCACGGGCCGTGCTGCACAGCGTGGCCGAGCTGTCCGACTGGCTGGCCGCGCACGCCTGAGCCGGCCCGCTGATGAGCACGCCGCCGATGGGGCCCACCTCGCCGCCACCCCGTCCTTCGTTGCCCGCGGATGGTCAGGGTCCGTCGCCATCACCGCAGCCGGTGCGCCTGTGCGACAGCCCGGCGCTGGAGGAGCGCGGTCTGGCCCACGGCTTCGACCTGCTGCTGTGGGGCCAGCCGGCGCGTGCCTTCGTGCTGCGCTTCGATGGCCGCGTGGTCGGCTACGTCAACCGCTGCGCCCATGTGCCGGTCGAGATGGACTGGCAGCCCGGCCGATTCCTCGATCTGGAGCGGCGCTGGATCATCTGCTCGATCCATGGCGCGGCCTATGAGCCGGCCGACGGGCTGTGCGTCGGGGGGCCTTGTCGTGGCCGACGTCTCATCGCCCTGCAGCTCGACGAGCGCGAGGGCGGGGTGTATTGGTATCCTTCGCGCGACCTGCGTCCGGCGGGGCCGCCGCCTTCCGCCGCGGTCGCCGGCACGTCCGAGAAGCCGTGATGAACCCGAACGACGATCCGTCCGCACCTGCCTCCGATGATGCGGGTACGCCCGCACCCGGCCCGGCGCCCACGCCGCGTGCCGCCCCGGCCGTGGCGTCTGCCGCTGCCGTCCCCACCACCGAGCGGGCCAGCCTGGAGCGCACGCTCGAGCAGGTCGCCCAGCAGCTGCTGCGCGAGCGCCGTGCCGACCGCCGCTGGCGGATGGTCTTCCGGCTCGGGTGGCTGGTCGTCGCCGGCGTGCTCGTCTGGGGTGCGGCCAGCGCGCCGCAGCTGCACAAGAGCGCGCCCACCACGCCGCACACCGCGCTGGTCGAGCTGCGCGGCGAGATCGCCCTCGACACCGAGGCCAGCGCCGAGCAGATGCTGTCGGGTCTGCGCAGTGCCTTCGAGGATGCCGGGGCCCAGGCCGTCGTGCTGCGCATCAACAGCCCCGGTGGCAGCCCGGTGCAGTCCGGCATCGTCCATGACGAGATCCTGCGCCTGAAGGCCCTGCACAAGAAGAAGGTCTATGCGGTGGTCGAGGAGGTCTGTGCCTCGGGCGCCTACTACATCGCGGTGGCGGCCGACGAGATCTTCGTCGACAAGGCCAGCATCGTCGGCTCGATCGGCGTGCTGATGGACGGCTTCGGTTTCACCGACGTGATGAAGAAGGTCGGCGTCGAGCGCCGGCTGCTGACCGCCGGCCGCAACAAGGGCATGCTCGATCCGTTCTCGCCCGAGAAGCCGGAGCAGGTCGCCCATGCCCAGGCCATGCTCGACCAGATCCACCAGCAGTTCATCACCGTGGTGCGTGAAGGCCGCGGCCAGCGGCTGAAGGAAGACGAGGACACCTTCTCCGGCCTGTTCTGGAACGGCGAGGAGGCGGTCAAGCGGGGCCTGGCCGACCGCTACGGCACGCTCGACATGGTCGCGCGCGACGTGGTCAAGGCCGAGGAGATCATCGACTACACGCCGACCGAGAACGTCGCCGAGCGGCTGGCCAAGCGCTTCGGTGCGGCCATCGGCGAGGGCGCGGTGCGCGCGATGGGCGGCAGCCTGCGGCTGCACTGAGCCCGGTCGCCTCAGCCGCAGTTCAGCGGCGGCGCGCCCGGCCGCTTGTAGGCGACCACGTGGTCCGGCTCCAGCCGGATGCCGATGCGTTCGCCGATCGCGTGGTCATGGTGCGAGGGCACCAGCGACAGCAGCTGCTGGCCGCTGGGCAGCTTCAGCGTGTAGAGGAACTCCGCGCCGCGGAAGGCCTTGGCCAGCACCTCGGCGGTGTGGGCGCTGGCGTCGTCGTGCACCACGTCATCGGGGCGCAGCAGCAGATCGACCTCGCAGCCGGCGTCGCACAGGTCGCCGTGCTCGGTGCAGCGGATCGGCTCCGGCGCGTGGAAGCTGCCGATCTCGGTGACGATCTCCTGGCCCAGGCGCACGGTGCCCGGCACGAAGGCCCCCTCACCGACGAAATCGGCGACGAAGCGGTTGGCCGGCTGGTGGTAGAGCTGCCAGGCGCGGTCCCACTGCTGGATGTGCCCGCCGCTCATGATGCCGATCTCGTCGGCGATGGCGAAGGCCTCGTGCTGGTCGTGCGTGACCAGCAGCGCGGTGGTGCCGGCGGCCTTCAGCAGGGCCCTCAGTTCGCCGCCCAGGCGTTCGCGCAGCTCGACATCGAGGTTGGAGAAGGGCTCGTCGAGCAGCAGCAGGCGCGGCGAGGGAGCCAGCGCGCGCGCCAGGGCCACGCGCTGCTGCTGGCCGCCCGACAGCTGGTGCGGATAGCGCGTGGCGGCATGACCCAGGCCGACCGTCTCCAGCATGCGCAGCGCGGTCTCGCGCGCCTCGGCTCGGCCGCGCAGGCCGAAGGCCACGTTGTCGATCACGCTCAGGTGCGGGAACAGCGCATGGTCCTGGAACACCATGCCGATCTGGCGGCGCTCCGGCGGCACCGAGCGGCCGGGGGCGGCCACCGTCTGCCCGTCGAGCCGCACCGCACCGGCGCTGACCGGCTCGAAGCCGGCGATCGCGCGCAGCACCGTCGTCTTGCCGCAGCCCGAGGGGCCGAGCAGGCAGCCGATGCGCCCGCGCGGCAGCTGCAGCGAGAACTGCTCGACCACCGGCTTGCCGCCGTAGGCGACGGCGATGCGGTCGAGTTCAAGCCAGGCGCGGGAGGGGTCCTTGTCGGTCATGGTGGGGGGCATGCTAATCGGGGCGGCGGCGGTCGCGTGGCCGCCGACGGCGGGCGGCACAGTGCCGCACAAGGCCTTGGCCCGTGCGGCTGCGGGGGCCGCTAGACTTCCGGACGGCGTTACAGACGCAATCCATTCTCACTCACAACGCGGATCGCGTCCGTGGCCGCCAGCGGCCGCCAGAGCCGTTCCCCTTCGCCACCGGGCTTCCTGCCGTGACCGTCAGCCTCACCGTCCCCACGCCTTCCGTCGACACCGGGGCCGTGCGCCGCTGGCCGCGTCCGGCCGGCTTGCCCTTGTTGGCCGGCCTGACCGCACTGGCGGTGCTGGCGCCGATCCTGGCGGTGGCGATGTCGCTGTTCGGTGGGGCGCAGGCCGGGACCTGGGCCCATCTGGCCTCGACCGTGCTGCCCGACTACATCGTCACCACGCTGTGGCTGTGCCTGGGCGTGGGGCTCGGCGTGTCGGCGCTGGGTGTCGGTTCGGCCTGGCTGGTCACGCGCCACGCCTTTCCCGGCCGCGCGACGCTGGAATGGGCGCTGGTGCTGCCGCTGGCCATGCCGGCCTACGTGATGGCCTACACCTACACCGATCTGCTGCAGTTCGTCGGCCCGGTGCAGACGGCGCTGCGCGAGACCTTCGGCTGGACGCGGGCCGACTACTGGTTCCCCGACGTGCGTTCGACCGGTGGCGCGGTGGCGATGTTCAGCCTCGTGCTCTACCCCTATGTCTACCTGCTGGCGCGCACCGCCTTCCTGGAGCGGGCCGGCGGCATGATCGAGGTCGCCCGCTCGCTGGGCCTGACGCCGTGGCAGGGCTTCCTGCGCGTCAGCCTGCCGCTGGCGCGGCCGGCCATCGTCGGCGGCGTCGCGCTGGCGCTGATGGAGACGCTGGCCGACTTCGGCACCGTCAGCTACTTCGGCGTGCAGACCTTCACCACCGGCATCTACCGTGCCTGGTTCTCGCTGGGCGACCGCCATGCGGCCGCGCAGCTGGCCATGGCGCTGCTGGGCTTCGTCATGCTGCTGCTGCTGCTGGAGCGCCTGAGCCGCGGCGGCCGCCGCTTCCACGAGACCACGCTGCGGCGCAGCGGCGCGGCCCGTGTGCCCTTGCACGGCGCGACGGCACTGTTGGCCACGCTGGCCTGCCTGCTGCCGCTGGCCGGCGGCTTCCTGCTGCCCGGCGGCGTGTTGATGCACATGGCCCTGAGCGAGGGCGACACGCAGTTCGGCCTGCGCTTCCTGACGCTGGCCCAGCACAGCGTGACGCTGGCGCTGGCCGCCGCCGTGGTGGCGGTGGCGCTGGCGCTGCTGATCGGCTATGCCGCGCGGCTGCACCGCGGCCGGCTGATGGCGCTGGCCCATCGCGGTGCCGGCCTGGGCTACGCGGTGCCCGGCTCGGTGATCGCCGTCGGCATCCTGATCCCGGTGACGCAGCTGGATCACCTGCTGGGCGATCTGGTCGAGCGCTGGTCCGGTGCCCATCCGGGCCTGCTGCTGACCGGTGGTGTCGGTGCGCTGGTGTATGCCTACGTGGTGCGTTACCTGACGGCCGCGATGCAGGCGGTCGACGATGGCCTGGGCCGCATCACGCCCAACATGGACGCGGCCGCCCGCAGCCTCGGCCACAGCCCGGCGCAGACGCTGTGGCGGGTGCACCTGCCGCTGCTGCGCGGCAGCGCGCTGACGGCCGGCCTGCTGGTCTTCATCGACGTGATGAAGGAGCTGCCCGCCACGCTGGTGATGCGTCCGTTCAACTTCGACACCCTGGCCACGCAGACCTACACGCTGGCCTCGGATGAGCGCCTGACCGAGGCCTCGACCGCGGCGTTGGCCATCGTCGTCGTCGGTCTGCTGCCGCTGGTGCTGATCTGCCGTCAGGTTGCCAGCGGACGTGGGGCCGCGGGCCACTGAGGTCCGGCAGACCGGCAGCCCGGCCGGGCCAGGAACGACGACGGGCCCCGCAGGGCCCGTCGCATCCTCACTTCAGCGGTCCGGAGCCGGCCCGCGGACCGGCTCCGCCGGCATCACTTCCAGCCTGCGCGGTCGAACACCTTCTGTGCCTGGACCGTGGTCTTGGCCAGGTTCTCCACCGGCAGCGCATCGGGCTTGAACTCGCCCATGGCCTTGAGGGCCGGGTTCTCGACCGCGGCGCTCTTGACCACCGGCCACTCGTTGTTGCCGTCGGCGAAGTAGCGCTGGGCCTCGTCGCTGGCCAGGTACTCCATGAACTTCAGCGCGGCGGCCTTGTTCGGCGCGTGCTTGAGCACGCCGGCGCCCGAGACGTTGATGTGCGTGCCCCAGCTGGCCTGGTTCGGCCAGACGATGGCCACGCGGCTCATCGCCTGCTGGTCCTCGCTCTTGGTGCTGCGCAGCATGCGGGCCAGGTAGTAGCTGTTGGAGATCGCCACGCCGCACTCGCCGGCGGCCACGGCCTTGATCTGGTCGGTGTCGCCGCCCTTGGGGGCGCGGGCGAAGTTGGCCACCAGGCCCTTGGCCCAGGCCTCGGTCCTGGCCTCACCCTCGTGGGCGATCATCGCCGCGCCCAGCGAGATGTTGTAGGGGTGGCTGCCCGAGCGCACGCAGACCATGCCCTTCATCGCCGGTGCGGCCAGATCCAGGTAGTTCTGCACCTGCTCCTTCTTGACCAGCGCCTTGTTGTAGACGATGACCCGGGCGCGGGTGGAGAAGGCGATCCAGGTCGGCGTGCGCAGCTGGTCCGGCACGCGCGCCTCCAGCACCTTGCTGGTGATCGGCGCGAACAGGCCGAGACCGTCGGCGAACTCCAGGCGCGCGGCGTCGACCGTGATCAGGATGTCGGCCGGGCTGGACTTGCCCTCGTTGCGGATGCGCTCGACCAGTTCCTCTTCCTTGCCGTCCAGCCGGTTGATCTTGATGCCGGTGGTCTTGGTGAAGTTGCCGTACAGCGCCTCGTCGGTCTGGTAGTGCCGTGCCGAGTAGATGTTCAGCACCGGCTCCTGGGCCTGGGCGCTCGGTGCACCCATCAGCGAGGCGGACAGCAGGGCCGCGGACAGCAGCGTGCGACGGGGCAGGACAGCGTGGGACATGATGGCGAAACGGTTCCGGTTCGACTGGGGGAATCCAGTATAACGAGAACGATTCGCATCAATGGCCGGGCCGACAGAGCTCGACCCGGCCGTGGGCCGATGCCCCGTCAGGCCGGCTGCAGCAGCCCGCGCGTCTCGATGAAGCGCACCACCTGGTCCAGGCCCTGCTTCGTGCGCAGATTGCTCATCACGTAGGGCCGGCGGCCGGCGTGGTCCGGGCGCATGCGCCGGGTGTCGGCTTCCATGACCGCCAGATCGGCGCCCACATGCGGCGCCAGGTCGGTCTTGTTGATCACGAACAGGTCGCTCTTGGTGATGCCGGGGCCGCCCTTGCGCGGGATCTTCTCGCCGGCGGCCACGTCGATGACGTAGATCGTCAGGTCCGACAGCTCGGGGCTGAAGGTGGCGGCCAGGTTGTCGCCGCCGCTCTCGATGAAGACGATGTCGGCCTCCGGGAACTTGGCCAGCATGCGGTCGACGGCTTCGAGGTTGATCGAGGCGTCCTCGCGGATGGCGGTGTGCGGGCAGCCGCCGGTCTCCACGCCCATGATGCGCTCGGGGTCGAGCGCGCCGGCCACCGTCAGCAGGCGCTGGTCTTCCTTGGTGTAGATGTCGTTGGTGACGACGACCAGGTCCCACTTGTCGCGCATCGTCTTGCACAGCATCTCGACCAGCGTGGTCTTGCCGGAGCCCACCGGCCCGCCGACACCGACGCGCAGCGGGGGGAGTTTCTTGGTTCGACCGGGAATGGCGTGCAGGGCGGACATGCGGGCAGGGCGGCCGGGCGGCCGCGGGGTGGATCAGGGTGCGTCCAGCGTAGCAGGGCGCGTGCCTGGCCTGCCGATGCCGATGTCCGTGCCGGAAAGGACGACGGCCGACGCCGGAGGGTTCCGGGGTCGGCCGTCAGGGATGGGGGTGCGCGTCGTGGACGGTAGGCGGGGCCACCAGGAGGGAGGGAGGAGCAGCCGCCGCCGTTTCGAAGCGGGGGGAGACCGGGCCTCGACGCGCGATACGGATGTTGCGCGGCCGACGTTGCGCCGATGTTGCCCGTGGGTATCGCTGCGTGTGACAGCGCCGGGCAGCGGGCGGCGGGTGGTAGGCCGGGGCCCCGCGCCCGCGGTCTTCAGCTGCGGAACAGCCGCGAGTACTGCGCCTCGTGGCGGGCCGACAGCACGGCCAGCATTGGCGAGAAGTTGATGCGCTGGGCCTCGCCGTGGCGGGCGCGGTCCAGCGCCTCGTCGACGGCGGCCGGCAGCGCGTCGACCAGCGCGTCGAGCAGGCGCTGGCCACCGGCCTGGCCCAGCGGCACGGCCTTGACCGCGGCCTGCACCATGTTCTCGGCCCAGCCGAAGCCCACCGCCATCAGCGCCTCGCGCAGCGGTGCGCCGCTGAGGGCCAGCGCCAGGCCGAGCGACGTGCCCCAGGCCGGCGCCGGACCGAGCGCGGCCAGCCGGGCCGGCCGTGGGTCGTCGGGCCAGCGCTGGCGCAGCCAGTCGGCCAGCGAGCGGCCCATCTGCTCGGCCTGCTGGCGCAGCTCGGCGGTCTCGCGGGTGCTGAGCACCCAGCGGTTGGCCTCGGCCACCGCCGTCAGGTCGCCGCGTGCCCAGGCCCGGGCCGCGCTGGCCACCAGCGGCCATTCGCCGCGCGCCTGCTGCAGACGCATCTGGTCGAGCAGCCATTGGCGGGCGGCGGCCTCGCCGTCGACACGGCCGTGCTCGACCGCGGCCTCCAGGCCCTCGGAATAGCTGAAGCCGCCCACCGGCAGGGCCGGCGAGGCCAGCCAGATCAGGCGCAGCAGGGCCGACGGCGGCAGCGCGGGCCGCGGATCACGCACGCGGGGCATGGGCGGGGTGACCGGCGCTCAGTGCTCGTGGCCGCAGCCGGGACCGTGCACGTGGCCCTGGGCATGGCCCTGCGCCGGCTGGCCCGCGTCGCCGGCAGCCGGCGTGGCGGCCGGGGCATGGGCGTGACCGTGACCGTGATCGTGGCCATGGTCATGCCCGTGGTTGCAGCCGGGGCCGTGCACGTGGGGCGTGGCGGCAGCCACCGGCACGCTGGCGCGGCCACCGCGCTGGATGCGGCTGATCGGCACCGCGACCGGTGCCGGGGCGTGGTCGTGACCATGGTCGCAGTCCGGGCCGTGCACATGGCCCTGGCCATGATCGTGGTGCGCATGGCCATCGTGTGCAGGGTCATGCGCTGGGTCATGCGCGTGGAAGCCGTGGCCAGGGGCATGCCCGTGGTCGTGGTCGTGGTCGCCCGCGTGCGGGTGTGCGTGCCCGTGCCCGCCCTGACCATAGGCCCCGCCCTCGGGGTCGAAGCCGTCCTGCGCCTCGGTCACGATCAGGTGGTTCTGGCGCAGCATGTCGGCCAGCACATGGTCGGGTTCGAGCTTCAGGTGGTCCGGCGCCAGTTGCAGCGGCACATGGCGGTTGCCCAGGTGGTAGGCAGCGCGCAGCAGGTCGAACGGCGTGCCGTGTGCGGTGCAGTGGCGCACCACCAGCACCGCCTGCGGCGCGGCGATCACGCGCACCAGCGAGCCGTCCTCGGCCACCAGCACGTCACCGCCGCGCACGGCGGTGCCGCGCGGCAGGAACACGGCCAGCGTGCGGCCGGCGCTGTCGGTGGCATCGAAGCGGCTCTTCTGGCGCACGTCCCAGTCCAGTTCGACGGACGGCGCGCGCTTGAGCAGCACCTGGGCCAGGCCACGGCCCTGCGGGATCAGCTTGTTGACGGTCAGCATGGGGCGATTGTGGCGCGCCGGCGTCCGCCTCAGAACAGGAAGTAGCGCTGGGCCATCGGCAGCTCGACCGCCGGCTCGCAGGTCAGCAGGCGGCCGTCGGCGCGCACCTGGTAGGTCTGGGCGTCGATCTCCATCACCGGTGCATAGCCGTTGTGGACCATGTCGGCCTTGCGCACCGTGCGGCAGCCGCGCACGGCCGACAGGGTCTTCGACAGGCCCAGGCGCTCGGCATGGCCGAGGGCCATCGACGGCCGGCTGACGAAGGTCAGCGAGCCCGCGCCGACCGCCCGGCCGTGGGCACCGAACATCGGCCGGAAGTGCACCGGCTGCGGCGTCGGGATGCTGGCGTTGGGATCCCCCATCGCGGCCGAGGCGATGAAGCCGCCCTTGACGATCACGCTGGGCTTGACGCCGAAGAAGGCCGGACGCCACAGCACCAGGTCGGCCCACTTGCCGGCACGGATCGAGCCGACCTCGTGCGCGATGCCGTGGGCGAGTGCCGGGTTGATCGTGTACTTGGCCACATAACGCTTGATCCGTGCGTTGTCGTGGCGCAGGCCGTCGACCAGGCCGGGCTCGTCGAGCGCACCGCGCTGCAGCTTCATCTTGTGCGCGGTCTGCCAGGTGCGGATGATCACCTCGCCCACCCGGCCCATGGCCTGGCTGTCCGAGCTGAACATGCTGATCGCGCCCAGGTCATGCAGGATGTCCTCGGCGGCGATGGTCTCGCGGCGGATGCGGCTCTCGGCGAAGGCCAGGTCCTCGGCGATGCCGGCGTCCAGGTGGTGGCACACCATCAGCATGTCCAGATGCTCGTCGATGGTGTTGACGGTGTAGGGCCGCGTCGGGTTGGTGGACGACGGCAGCACGTTGGCCTCGCCGACCACCCTCATGATGTCGGGCGCATGGCCGCCGCCGGCGCCTTCGGTGTGGAAGCTGTGGATCGTGCGGCCCTTGAAGGCCTCGATCGTGTCCTCGACGAAGCCGCTCTCGTTGAGCGTGTCGGTGTGGATCGCGACCTGGGTGTCGGTGTCCTCGGCCACCGACAGGCAGCAGTCGATGGCCGCCGGCGTCGTGCCCCAGTCCTCGTGCAGCTTCAGGCCGATGGCGCCGGCCTCGATCTGCTGCTTGAGCGCGGCCGGACGGCTGGCGTTGCCCTTGCCCAGGAAGCCCAGGTTCATCGGGAAGGCGTCGGCCGCCAGCAGCATGCGGCGCAGGTTCTCCGGCCCCGGCGTGCAGGTGGTGGCGAAGGTGCCGGTGGCCGGCCCGGTGCCGCCGCCGATCATCGTCGTGATGCCCGAATTGAGGGCCTCGTCGATCTGCTGCGGGCAGATGAAGTGGATGTGGGTGTCGATGCCGCCGGGCGTGACGATCAGGCCCTCGGCCGACAGGATCTCGGTGCCCGGGCCGATGACCAGGTCGACGCCGGGCTGGGTGTCGGGGTTGCCGGCCTTGCCGATGCCCACGATGCGCGAGCCCTTGATGCCGATGTCGGCCTTGACGATGCCCCAGTGGTCGACGATGACGGCGTTGGTGACGACCAGGTCACAGGCCTCGCGCGTGCCGGGGCCGTTGGGCACCTGGCTCTGGCCCATGCCGTCGCGGATGGTCTTGCCGCCGCCGAACTTCACTTCCTCGCCGTAGCCGCCGGCGCGCAGCGTCAGGTCGTCCTCGACCTCGAGGATCAGCGCGGTGTCGGCCAGGCGCAGGCGGTCGCCCACGGTGGGTCCGTACATCTCGGCATAGGCGCGCTTGCCCAGGGTGGCCATCTCGGTTCCTGTCGTCGTCGTGTGGGGGGAGCGGAAAAGGTGGGCGCCGGCGGGCGCCCCGGCTCACAGCGGGCCCTGGACCTGGCCGCGGAAGCCGTAGATCACGCGGTTGCCGCCGATGGGCACCAGCTCGACCGTGCGCTGCTGGCCCGGCTCGAAGCGCACGGCGGTGCCGCTGGCGATGTTCAGCCGCTGGCCGCGGGCGATGTCGCGGTCGAAGGCCAGCGCGGCATTGGTCTCGGCGAAGTGGTAGTGCGAGCCGACCTGGATCGGCCGCTCGCCGGTGTTGTGCACCACCAGCGCGGTCACCGGGCGGCCGGGGTTGAGCTCGATCTCGCCGTCGTCGGTCAGCAGTTCGCCTGGGATCATGGGGAGGCTCCTCGGGTTCGCGGTCAGGCGATCGGCTGGTGGACGGTGACCAGCTTGGTGCCGTCCGGGAAGGTGGCCTCGACCTGGATCTCGGGGATCATCTCGGCCACGCCGTCCATCACGTCGGCGCGGGCCAGCACGGTCTTGCCCTCGCTCATCAGCTGGGCGACGGTCTTGCCGTCGCGTGCGCCTTCCAGGATCGCCGCGGTGATCAGGGCCACCGACTCGGGATGGTTGAGCTTCAGGCCGCGGGCCTTGCGGCGCTCGGCCAGCAGCGCGGCGGTGAAGATCAGCAGCTTGTCTTTCTCGCGCGGGGTCAGGTCCATGGTGGCGGGCTCGGGGTTCGGGGCCGTGGTGCGGCCGGCGCGCCGGCCGGTCCGCCCCGGGCGGTCTGCGCAGGATAGCGCGCAAGAGGTGTGCCATCGCCCCGCAAACCTGCGTATGGCGCGACGTCGGCGGCGGCGTCCGTGTCCGGCCCGGCGCGGCGGCGGCCCTGGCGGGCGGACGGACCGTGTGGGCCGGGCGAGGGTCCTGATCGGGTGCGTGATGCACCTTGTCGGGGCTGTCTGGCGCCGTCATGGTGCGTGATGAGGATCGCGCCAAACGGAATGGCCGGTCCGTTGCCCGATGCTGGTGCGCGTGTGGCGGGGGCGCTGGTGCGGATCTTGTACATCCGGTGCATGTCCACGTCCTTGCCGCGCAGCGCCGCGCCGTCCGCCGACGCGACGGCGGCCACCGAGCCGCCGCAGCAGGTCATCGCCTTCCGCCGCGACTACAACAGCTGGGTCGCCCGCGAGTCGATGGAGGACTACGCGCTGCGCTTCACGCCGCGGGGCTTCCGCCGCTGGAGTTCCTGGCGCGTGGCCAACACCGCCTTCGGCGCGGCCAGCTTCCTGATCCTGGAGGCGGTGGGGGCGACGCTGCTGGTCGAGCACGGCTTCTTCAATGCCGTGGCCGCCATCCTGGCCACCGGCCTGATCATCCTGCTGGCCGGCTGGCCGATCAGCGTCTATGCCGCGCGCCACGGCGTGGACATGGACCTGCTGACGCGCGGCGCGGGCTTCGGCTACCTCGGCTCGACCATCACCTCGCTGATCTACGCCAGCTTCACCTTCATCTTCTTCGCGCTCGAGGCCGCGGTGATGGCCTACGCGCTGGAGCTGGCCTTCGACATCCCGCCATCCTGGGGCTACGGCATCTGCGCGCTGGTGGTGATCCCGCTGGTCACCCACGGCGTGACGGCGATCAGCCGGCTGCAGGTCTGGACCCAGCCGCTGTGGCTGGCGCTGCTGGTGATGCCGCTGGCCTGGCTGCTGTGGCTCGGGCCGCCGGAGCTCGCCGGCATCGCCGCGCGGGCCGGCACGCAGTCGGGCACGGCCGGCTTCAGCGCGGTGGGCTTCGGTGCCGCGCTGACGGTGGGCATGGCGCTGATCACGCAGATGGGCGAGCAGGCCGACTACCTGCGCTTCATGCCCGAGCAGCCGCCGCCCGCGCCGGCGGCGGCCGGGCCGCGCTGGGCCTTCTGGCGCCGGCCGCAGCGCGCGCGCCTGGCCTGGTGGGGCGCGGTGCTGATGGGCGGCCCCGGCTGGGTGCTGCCGGGCGTGGCGAAGATGCTGGCCGGCGTGCTGCTGGCCGGTCTGGCGCTGGCCCACAGCCTGCCGGCCGAGCGCGCGGTCGATCCCAACCAGATGTACCTGGCGGCCTGGGAATACGTGTTCCCGCACTACGGTTGGGCGGTGGCGGCCACGGCGCTGTTCGTCGTCGTCTCGCAGCTCAAGATCAACGTTACCAACGCCTATGCCGGCTCGCTGGCCTGGAGCAACTTCTTCTCGCGCATCACCCACAGCCATCCGGGGCGCGTGGTCTGGGTCGTGTTCAACACGCTGATCGCGCTGGTGCTGATGGAGATGGACGTGTTTCAGGCGCTGGGCCATGTGCTCGGCCTCTACAGCAACATCGCGATCGCCTGGATCATGGCCGTGGTGGCCGATCTGGTGATCAGCAAGCCGCTGGGCCTGAGCCCGCCGGGCATCGAGTTCCGGCGCGCGCATCTGGTCGACATCAACCCGGTGGGCGTGGGTGCGATGGGCGTGGCCTCGGTGCTGTCGGTGGCGGCGCACCTGGGCGCCTTCGGGCCGCTGGCCCAGGCGTGGTCGGCCATGATCGCCGCCGGGGTGGCGATGCTGGTCGCGCCGCTGCTGGCCTGGGCCACCGGCGGGCGCTTCTATCTGGCGCCGCGCACGCGGGCGGCGCGCGAGCTGCAGCTGCGCCTGCTGGGCACGCCGCAGGGGCGGCCAGCCTCGGCCGTCACGCTGGCGGCCGCCGATGCGCACGACGGCGCACCGCTGGCCGGCCGGCTGCTGCGCCGCTGCGCGGTCTGCGAGGGCGAGTTCGAGCCCGAGGACATGGCCGCCTGTCCGGCCTACGGCGGCCTGATCTGCAGCCTGTGCTGCACGCTGGACGCCCGCTGCGGCGATCTGTGCAAGCCGCAGGCGCGGCTGTCGGCCCAGTGGCAGCGGCTGCTGCAGCGCCTGCTGCCGCCGTCGATGGCGCAGCAGCTCGACAGCGGCCTGGCCCACTACCTGATGCTGCTGGCGCTGGTGGTGCCGGCGCTGGCCGGCCTGTTCTGGGCGCTCTATGCGCTGGCCTTGCGCAGCCTGCGCGCGGGGGCGGCGGCCGATGTGGCCGTGGTTGCACCGCTGCTGCGCAACGGCCTGCTGCAGGCCTTCTTCGTGCTGCTGCTGGCCGCCGGCATGCTGCTGTGGTGGCTGGTGCTGGCCCAGCGCAGCCGCGAGCTGGCCCAGGCCGAGACCCGGCGCCAGACCCAGGCCCTGCACGCGCAGACGCTGCGCCTGAACCGCCAGACCGAGGAGCTGCGCCACGAGATCGCCTCCCACCAGCGCACCGACGCCGCGCTGCAGCAGGCCAAGGCCCAGGCCGACGCGGCCAA
Source organism: Pseudaquabacterium rugosum (assembly GCF_038066575.1). Classification (NCBI taxonomy): domain Bacteria; kingdom Pseudomonadati; phylum Pseudomonadota; class Betaproteobacteria; order Burkholderiales; family Sphaerotilaceae; genus Pseudaquabacterium; species Pseudaquabacterium rugosum. The sequence continues at coordinate 443,305 of NZ_JBBUTF010000002.1, forward strand.
CCAGGCCAAGAGCCGCTACATCACCACCATCAGCCACGAGCTGCGCACGCCGCTCAACAGCATCCTCGGCTATGCCCAGCTGCTGGAGGACGATCCCGCCATCCCGCCCCACCGGCGCGAGGCCATCCACGTCATCCGTCGCGGCGGTGACCACCTGCTGAGCCTGATCGAGGGCACGCTGGACATCGCCCGCATCGAGAGCGGCCGTCTCGCGCTGGAGAGCGCGCCGCTGGATCTGCCGGCCATCGTCGACGAGCTGGCCCACATGTTCAGCCCGCAGGCGGCCGCCCGCGGCCTGGGCTTCGAGCACCGGGTGATCGGCACGCTGCCGGCGCGGGTGCGGGCCGACGAGAAGCGGCTGCGCCAGATCCTGATCAACCTGCTGGGCAACGCGGTGAAGTTCACCCGCGCCGGCCAGGTGCGCTTCCGCGTCGAGCATGCGCGCGAGATGGCCCGCTTCGAGATCGAGGACAGCGGCCCCGGCATGGGCGCCGACGAGCTGCAGCGCGTCTTCGAGCCCTTCGAGCGCGGCCGCTCGGCCGGCGGCAACGCCACCACCGGCACCGGCCTGGGCCTGACCATCGCCCGCATGCTGACCGAGCTGATGGGCGGCGAGCTGACGGTGCGCTCGACGCCCGGCGTGGGCAGCTGCTTCACCGTGCGGCTGTACCTGCCGGCGCTGACGGCCCGGGCACGTCCGCGCGCCGCGGCGGGCCTGGCGCGCATCACCGGCCATGCCGGCCCGGCCCGCCGCCTGCTGGTGGTCGACAACGAGGAGGCCGACCGCCGGCTGCTGGCCGACCGTCTGGCCCCGCTGGGCTTCGTCATCGAGCAGGCCGGATCCGGCGAGGCCGCGCTGGCGCGCCTGGCCGACACCGCCCGGCCGCCGTTCGACGCCGTCTTCCTCGATCTGGCGATGCCGGGCATCGACGGCTGGACCACGCTGCGCCAGCTGCGTGCGCGGCACCTGACCGACGCGCCGGTGGCCATCGTCTCGGCCAACGCCTTCGACAAGGGGCTGGACAACGACCTGGGCATCAGCCCGGCCGACTTCCTCGTCAAGCCGGTGCGCATGGACGAGCTGCTGGGCTGGCTGCAGCGGCGGCTGGCGGTCGACTGGCGGCGCGAGGCGCCGGCGGCCGTGCCGGCCGCCGCCGTGGCGTCGCCCGCGGGGCCTACCGACGGGTCGCCTGACGGGCCACCTGACGGCCATCCCGAGGTGCGTTCCGCCGCCCTGGACGCCGCTGCCCTGCTGACGCTGGACGAGCCGGTGCGGCTGGGTTATCTGCGCGGCATCCTGCGCCAGCTCGACGCGCTGGAGGCGGCCCATCCGGCCGAGGCCGCGCTGCTGCAGCGCTGGCGCGCGCTGGCCCGCGGCTTCCAGCTCGACACGCTGGCCGAGCAGATCGCGCGTGAAGGCGAGGCCCGGGCGGCCGCACCCACCCCGCCGGCCGGGCCTGCGCCGGCCGACGGCCCGGCCGAAGATGCGGCCGAGGGTCCGGCCCAGCCTGCACAATCGGCCGCCCCCACGGCCCACCGTCCGTCCGCCCCGTGAACCCTCCTGAGGATCCGTCCGCGCTCCCGCCCCCGCGCCCGGCCACGCTCGCCGCGGTCGAGGCCAAGGTCGTGCTCATCGTCGATGACGTGCCCGACAACCTGAGCCTGCTGCACGACGCGCTCGATGACGCCGGCCATGCGGTGCTGGTGGCCACCGACGGCCCCGGCGCGCTGGCCCGCGCCCGCCAGGCCCAGCCCGACATCGTGCTGCTGGACGCGATGATGCCGGGCATGGACGGCTTCGAGGTGGCGCGCCGGCTCAAGGCCGATCCGGCCACGGCCGCGATCCCGATCGTCTTCATGACGGCCTACACCGAGACCGACCGCGTGGTCCAGGCCTATGCGGCCGGCGGCGTCGACTACGTGACCAAGCCGATCCAGCCGCGCGAGGTGCTGGCCCGCATCGCCGCCCATGCCCGCCATGCACGGGCCCAGGCCCAGGCCCATCTGGCGCTCGACGCCTTCGGCCATGCGACGGCGGTGCTGCGCCCGCGCGACGGCCGGCTGGTCTGGCAGACCGCGCTGGCGCGCGAGCTGCTGGCCGAGTTCCTGGGGCCGCATGGCGACCATGCGCCCGCTGAGCTCTGTGACTGGGCGCGGCGCGAGACCGCCCACGGCCAGCCGGGTCAGTCGCTGGTGCTGCAGCGCGGCCCGCGCCGCCTGACGCTGCAACTGCACGCCCTGCCCGACGCTGCGGTGGGTGAGCCGGCCGCCGCCGGTGGCGCCACGCCGACCGGCGAGTGGCTGGTGGTGGCCACCGCCACCGACGACGCGGCCCAGCTGGAGGCGCTGGCCCAGGCCTGGCGGCTGACCGCGCGCGAGGCCGAGGTGCTGCTGTGGGTGGCGCGCGGCAAGACCAACCGCGACATCGCCGACATCCTGGGCATGTCGCCGCGCACCGTCACCAAGCACATGGAGCACATCTTCGAGAAGCTCGGCGTCGAGACGCGCACCGCGGCGGCCGGCATGGCGCTGGGCATCGGCGCGCGGGCGGCCGCCCGGCCGCGCTGAGGCGCGGGGGCCGGGCCGCGGGTGCCGCGGCTCAGCGGGGGGGCTGGCGGCGCTGCGTGGCGCCGGCCCTGCGCAGCGGCAGCGTCTGCGGGCCCGCGTCGCTGCGCGCCGGGCCTTCGTCCCAGCGGGGCTCCAGCGTGGGCTGCACGCCCTGGCCGGCCGCCGCCAGGCTCCAGGCGCCGGGCTGGCGCCGGTGGAAGGGCAGCACCGGTGCGGCGGGCCGGCGGCGGTCGTGCGGCGTCGCGTCGCTCGCCCGTACCGACAGGTTGAGCCAGCGGCTGTCGAGCAGGCTGCTGTTCCAGCGGCTGTCGAAGCGGCTGTCGTTGGCCCGCGGTGGCGGCCGCCAGTGCGGTGGCGGCGTGGGCGTGGCACCGCCGCGGGCCGTGGCCACGGATGCCGTCGCGGCCTGACGCCCGATCTCAGGGCCCGGCGCGGCGGCGGTGGTCGGCGGCACGGCGGGGCCTTCGGCCCGTGCACGGACGGGCCGGTCGGCGCGGCCGGGCGGTGTGGCCGCGGCCGGCGGCATGACCGGCAGATCGAGGGGCAGATCGACGGTCTCCAGCGGGCGCCGGGCTGTCCGCGCTGCGGCGGCCGCCCTGGGGTCGTCCGGCCGCGCACTGGCGGCGCCCCCGCGGGGGCCCGCCAGCGCCCCGGGCGAGGGCGTGGCCGTGGGAGGGCACGGCGGGGCGGCCAGCGTGCGGCGGTGCTGGCCCGTGGCCGAGGGGCCGCTCGCCGGCCGCCGGCTGCCACCGGCCTCGCCCTGGCGTGCCGGGCGCGTGCCGCGCGCCGCGCCCGGTGGGCGGCGCAGGCCCTCGGCCCGCGGCTTGCGGCCGTTGCCCAGCCGGCGCAGCAGGTCGAAGCCCAGCGCGCTGATCAACAGCAGCGCCAGGGCCAGGGGCAGCAGGGCGGTCACGGGGAGGGTCATCGCGTACGGCTTGATCGGATGGGCCGCACCCGTGCGCGACCGTCTGCGGATCATTCTGGCAGTCGGGACCACGGCCGCCCACCCGCCGTTCACCGCTTGTGACGCCGTCGCATGTTTGTCACCAGCCGGGCGTGACGGCCGGCATACGCAGCCTGTCGTATGGCTGCCGCAGGAGCGCGCGCCCAGACTCCGTCACGTCGCCAACACATCCATCCCCGCGGTGCCGGCCCCGGCCCCGCGGACACCGGACCCACAGGAGCCTCTCGACATGCACGCTTCCCGCCGCAGCTTCACCGCCGCCCTCAGCGCCGTCGCCCTCGGCGCCAGCCTGAGCCTCGCCCCGGCCCATGCCGCTGATGACACGATCAAGGTCGGTGTCCTGCACTCGCTGTCGGGCACGATGGCGATCTCCGAGACGGTGCTCAAGGACGTGGCCCTGATGGCCATCGACGAGATCAACGCCAAGGGCGGCGTGCTGGGCAAGAAGCTGGAGCCGGTGGTCGTCGATCCGGCGTCGAACTGGCCGCTGTTCGCCGAGAAGGCGCGCCAGCTGATCAGCAAGGACAAGGTGGCCGTGACCTTCGGCTGCTGGACCTCGGTCAGCCGCAAGTCGGTGCTGCCGGTCTACGAGGAGCTCAACAGCCTGCTGTTCTACCCCGTGCAGTACGAGGGCGAGGAGCTGAGCAAGAACGTGTTCTACACCGGCGCGGCGCCCAACCAGCAGGCCATTCCCGCCGTCGAATACCTGATGAGCAAGGACGGCGGCAGCGCCAAGCGCTTCGTGCTGCTGGGCACCGACTACGTCTACCCGCGCACCACCAACAAGATCCTGCGCGCCTTCCTGCATGCCAAGGGCATCAAGGACGAGGACATCCTGGAGGAGTACACCCCGTTCGGCCACTCCGACTACCAGTCCATCATCGCCAAGATCAAGAAGTTCGCCTCCGAGGGCAAGAAGACCGCCGTGGTCTCGACCATCAACGGCGACTCCAACGTGCCCTTCTACAAGGAACTCGGCAACCAGGGCCTGAAGGCCAAGGACGTGCCGGTGGTGGCCTTCTCGGTCGGTGAGGAGGAACTGCGCGGCGTCGACACCAAGCCGCTGGTCGGCCACCTGGCGGCCTGGAACTACTTCCAGAGCATCAAGAGCCCGGCCAACACCGAGTTCGTGAAGAAGTGGAGCGCCTATGCCAAGGCCAGGAACATCGCCGGCCACAAGGACAAGCCGCTGACCAACGACCCGATGGAGGCCACCTACATCGGCATCCACATGTGGGCCCAGGCCGCGGCCAAGGCCAAGTCCGTCGACACCGACAAGGTGATCGCGGCGATGGCCGGCCAGACCTTCCAGGCCCCGGGCGGCTTCATGTCGACGATGGACAAGGAGAACCACCACCTGTGGAAGCCGGTGTTCATCGGCGAGATCAAGGCCGACGGCCAGTTCAACGTGGTGTGGAAGACCAAGGGCCCGGTGCAGGCCGACCCGTGGAGCGACTACATCGCCGAGAACAAGGGCAAGAAGAACGTTCCGGCCACCAAGTGAGTGGCTGACCGGCGCCCCTCGCCGGTCCCCGCATCAGGCCGGACCGGCTCGCCCGGCGCCGGCCTGATGCCGTTCGATTTCCAACCGCCTGCTGTCCGCTCCGGCGCGCCACGCGCTGGCCGGACGGTGGGCCCACGCCCGACTCCATGCGCCTGACCCGACTGTTGTGTGCCGCGCTGCTGGCGCTTCCGGCACTGCTGGGCCTGCCGGCCCATGCCCTGACGCCCGAGCAGGCCGGCGCCATCGCCGCCGGCGACAGCGATGAACGCGTGCAGGCGCTGGCCGAGCGCGTGCAGGCCGGCGACGCGGCCCTGGTGCCCTTCGTGCAGGCCCTGCTCGACGACGCGGTCAGGACCGCCGGCGGCAAGGCCTACATCGTGCGCGACGACAAGGTCGTCGAGGCCGCCAGCGGCGCGCTGTCCACGCTGCCGGCCGATGCCGAGGACGTGGTCAACAACAACCGCATGCGCGGCGAGCTGGAGGCCGCGGTGGCCGCGCTGGCGCTGAAGTCGGCCGATGTCGCCGTGCGCCGCCAGGCCGTCGACACGCTCAAGGACAGCGCCGACGAGTCGAAGCTGGCGCTGATCGACCAGGCGCTGGCCGCCGAGACCGATGCCGGCCTGAAGGCCGAGCTGGCGCTGCTGCGCGCCAAGGTGCTGATCACGGCCGAGGATCCGGCCAAGCGCATCGCCGCCGCGCAGGCGCTGGCGGCCGCGCCCGATCCGTCGACCCGCTCGCTGCTGCTGGAGCAGCTCAACGCCGAAAGTGATGCGCAGGTCAAGGCCGCGCTGCAGGGCGCGCTCGACCGCGTGCAGGCCACGCTGGCCTGGGGCGAGCGTGCCGGCGTGCTGTTCACCGGCATCAGCCTGGGCTCGATCCTGCTGCTGGCCGCGCTCGGTCTGGCCATCACCTATGGCCTGATGGGCGTGATCAACATGGCCCACGGCGAGCTGATCATGATCGGCGCCTACGCCACCTACGTGGTGCAGAACCTGTTCCGCGAACACCTGCCGGGCGCCTTCGACTGGTACATCGTGGCCGCCATTCCGGTGGCCTTCCTCAGCAGCGCGCTGGTCGGCGCCATCCTGGAGCGCAGCGTGATCCGCTGGCTCTACGGCCGGCCGCTGGAGACGCTGCTGGCCACCTGGGGCATCAGCCTGATGCTGATGCAGGCGGTGCGTTCGGTCTTCGGCGCGCAGAACGTCGGCGTCGAGAACCCGTCCTGGCTGTCGGGTGGCATCCAGGCCCTGCCCAATCTGGTACTGCCCTACAACCGGCTGGCCATCCTGGTCTTCGCCGGCCTGGTGCTGGCCGGCATGGCGCTGCTGATCGGCCGCACGCGGCTGGGCCTGTTCGTGCGCGGCGTGACGCAGAACCGCCGCATGGCCGCCTGCGTGGGCGTCAACACCGCCCGCGTCGACATGATCGCCTTCGCCCTCGGCGCGGGCATCGCCGGGCTGGCCGGCTGTGCGCTCAGCCAGGTCGGCAACGTCGGCCCGGACCTGGGCCAGGGCTACATCGTCGACAGCTTCATGGTGGTGGTGCTGGGCGGCGTCGGCCAGCTGGCGGGCACGGTGGTGGCGGGCCTGGGCCTGGGCGTGCTCAACAAGCTGCTCGAGGGGCTGGCCGGCGCGGTGCTGGCCAAGATCATGGTGCTGGTGTTCATCGTGGTGTTCATCCAGAAGCGGCCGCAGGGCCTGTTCGCGGTCAAGGGCCGCGAGCACTGAGCGCAAGGGAGATCCACCGATGACGACGACGAGCCTGAATTCCGCCGGCACGCTGCTGCCGCCGCTGACGCCGCGCCGCGGCCTGCTGCTGGGACCGGCCGGCTGGAGCGCGGTGCTGGCCGCGCTGCTGGTGGTGGCCGTGCTGGTGCCGCTGGCCAACCTGGCGCTGCCCGAGGGCCACGTGCTGCATGTCAGCGACTACACGGTCAGCCTGGCCGGCAAGATCCTCTGTTATGCGATCTGCGCGCTGGCGATGGACCTGATCTGGGGCTACACCGGCATCCTGAGCCTGGGCCACGGCCTGTTCTTCGCCCTCGGCGGCTACGCGATGGGCATGTACCTGATGCGCCAGATCGGCACCGACGGCCAGTACAAGAGCGAGCTGCCCGACTTCATGGTGTTCCTGAACTGGAAGGAACTGCCCTGGCACTGGAGCTGGAGCGACAGCTTCATCGGCCAGATGGCGCTGGTGGTGCTGGTGCCGGGCGTGCTGGCCTTCGTCTTCGGCTGGTTCGCCTTCCGCTCGCGCATCAAGGGCGTGTACTTCTCGATCATCACCCAGGCGATGACCTACGCGGCCATGCTGCTGTTCTTCCGCAACGAGACGGGCTTCGGCGGCAACAACGGCTTCACCGACTTCAAGCGCATCCTGGACGTGCCGATCGCCACGCCGCAGATGCGGGTGCTGCTGTTCGCGCTGACGGGCTGCACGCTGATCGGCTTCTACCTGCTGGGGCGCTGGATCGTGCACAGCAAGTTCGGCCGCGTGCTGCAGGCCATCCGCGATGCCGAGACGCGGGTGATGTTCACCGGCTACAACCCGCTGGCCTACAAGCTGGGCATCTGGTGCCTGAGCGCGGTGATGTGCGCGGTGGCCGGCGCGCTGTACGTGCCACAGGTCGGCATCATCAACCCCAGCGAGATGAGCGCGGCCGCCTCGATCGAGATCGCGATCTGGACCGCGGTCGGCGGCCGGGCCAGCCTGATCGGGCCGATTATCGGCGCGGTCTTCGTCAACGGTGCCAAGAGCTGGTTCACCGTGGCCTTCCCGGAGTTCTGGCTGTACTTCCTGGGCGCGCTGTTCATCGCGGTGACGCTGTTCCTGCCGCAGGGCATCATCGGCCTGCTGCGCAAGGCCACGGAGAAGCAGGCATGACGCCGGATCTGATGGAGCAGGGCGCGCAGCGGCGCGCCGCCTACGAGGCGCGTCAGGCGGACGCGGCCAAACGCACCGAGAGCGGTGACCGCAGCGCGTCCTGGGGCCGCGTGGCGCGGCTCGGCGAGCCGGACTTCGCGCACGGCATCGCGCTGTACCTGGACGACATCACCGTCACCTTCGACGGCTTCCGTGCGCTGAACAAGCTGTCGCTGCAGGTGGGCGTGGGCGAGCTGCGCTGCATCATCGGCCCCAACGGCGCGGGCAAGACGACGATGATGGACTGCATCACCGGCAAGACCCGGCCCGACAGCGGCACGGCGTCCTTCGGCTCGACGATCGACCTGCTGCGCCTGTCCGAGCCGCAGATCGCGCAGGTGGGCATCGGCCGCAAGTTCCAGAAGCCGACGGTCTACGAGGAACTGAGCGTGTTCGAGAACCTGGAGCTGGCGCTGGCCGGTGACCGCCGGGTGCAGGCCGCCTTGTTCCACCGTCTGTCGGGCGCGCAGCTCGACCGCATCGGTGAGGTGCTGCTGACGATCCATCTGAGGGACCAGGCCCAGCGCCAGGCCGGTCTGCTGAGCCACGGCCAGAAGCAGTGGCTGGAGATCGGCATGCTGCTGATGCAGGACCCGAAGCTGCTGCTGCTCGACGAGCCGGTGGCCGGCATGACCGACGAGGAGACCGAGCGCACGGCCGAGCTCTTCCTGTCGCTCGAAGGCAAGCATTCGCTGGTGGTGGTCGAGCACGACATGAAGTTCGTCGACCAGCTGACCGAGGGGCGCAAGAAGGTGACGGTGCTGCACGAGGGCTCGGTGCTGGCCGAGGGGCTGCTGTCCGAGGTGCAGGCCAACGAGAAGGTGGTCGAGGTCTACCTCGGCCGGTGAGGGTGCTTGTGCGTTCGGGGCGAGGACGTGTGGCGGTCGGTGCCCGGGCGCGGGCGGCCGGAACCCGGATGCCTCCGTGTCCCCCGGCTTCAGTCCACTGGACTGAAGCCTCCTCCTTGACCTGCGGCATTCGGGTTCCGACCACCCGCGCCCCCGTGACCTGCTTGCGCATGCGTGCATTTCGTCCTGCGCAGGGCGCCGGTGGTGGTGGGGGCGGGAGCTTTCCCGGTCGCTTGACGCAGGTCAAGGAGGAGACCTCCGTCCGGTGGACGGAGGTCGGGGGACACGGAGTCAAGCGACCGGGAAAGCTCCCGCCCCAGCGCGCGAACCGCCCCCCCCCCCACCCCCCCCCACCACCCCCGCCGCC